>DASPHN010000001.1:0-4138 GCA_035629655.1 Saccharimonadales bacterium (SeqCode)
CGCGTCGCCACGCCGTGACGCAGTGCCGCCGATACGACCTTGGCGGGTGTCGCCGGGTCGGCCGCGAGGCGCTCCGGGTTGATGGCCACGGCCGCGGTCAGTCCGACGGTCCGGATCTCCCCGACGAGCGGTACGCCCGCCAACCGCCGCACGGCCGCGTCGAGGACCGGCTCCAGCGTCGCGACACGCTCGACCAGGCCCTCCGCCTCGAACAGGTCCAGGTTGGCCATCGCCGCAGCACAGGCCGCGGCATGCCCGGAGTACGTGTAGCCGTGGACGAACATGGGACCCGGGTCGGAACCCTCCCAGAACGGCGCCGCCACGCGCGGCCCGACGAGCAGCCCACCGAGCGGCTGGTAGCCGGAAGTCACGACCTTCGCGAACGTGATGAGGTCGGGTTTGATCTCGTACCGCTGCGATCCCCACCACGCGCCGGTCCGGCCGAAGCCGGTGATGACCTCGTCGGCGATGAGCAGGATGTCGTGCTCGCGGCACAACCGCTGGACCTCGGCCCAGTACGACGGCTCGGGCGGGTAGACGCCACCGGCGCCGATCACCGGCTCGCCGATGAAGGCCGCGATCTCCGTGCCCCGCCGCTCGAAGAGGGCGCCGAGGCTCTCGGTGTCGGACGCGCCGACGACGACGACCTCCTCGATGATCTCGCCGCCGTAGCCCGCCTTGTTGCTCGGGATGCCGGCCAGCGCCGTCCCCCAGGCGTGCATCCCGTGATAGCCGTGCTCGCGCGACACGATGATCCGCTTCTCCGGCCGACCCTGCACGTCCCAATAGCGCCGAACGAGCTTCGCGGCCGAATCGACCGCATCGGATCCGCCGGAGGCGAAGAAGACGACGGAGTCGTCGATCGGCGACAGGGCCGCGAGCCGCTCCGCGAGGAGGACCGTCGGCTCGGTCGTGTACGCCCCGAACGACGAATACGCGGGGAGCCTGGTCAGCTGATCCGCGACCGCGTCCGCGATCTCACGTCGCCCGAATCCCGCGGCGCAGTACCAGAGCGCCGCGGTCGCATCAAGGAAGCGCCGACCGTCGACCGACTCCAGCCAGACCCCGTCGCCCGAGCGCATCACGAGCTCGGCGTCCTTGATGGTGTGCATATCGGCGAAGCCATGCCAGAAGCGGGTGGGCACTGGGCATCTCCAGGGTCGGGGTCGGTCGGTCGGGGTCAGGGCCGGAGCGGCCGAGCAAGTCTAGGCCGGGGCGGCCACGGCTGATCGGTCGGTGCGAGACTGTGGTCATGCAGTCTGCCGACATCGCGCTCCTCTTCGACCACCTCTACTTCGTCCGGGACCGCATCCTCGGCGCGGCCCGAGCCGCCCCTGATGCGCTCGTCGACCCGGCGCCACCGACCATCCGCGACCTGCGCACGACCCTCGTCCACGAGCTCGACGTCGAGTGGTCCTGGCGGGAGCGGCTCGACAGCGATCATCCGACCTCGTTCGACGAGGCCGAGGAGGAGCTGACGGTCGATGAGCTGCCCACCATCGACGCGATCGAGGCGCGCTGGCGCGAGGACGAAGCGGCGATGCGGGACTGGCTTGGCCGGCTGGGCGATGCGGGTCTCGAGGCGCCGTGCGAGGCCGAGGAACCCAGCGAGCATCCCCGCTGGTTCCACCTGCTGCATCTCTACACCCACGGCATCCAGCAGTTCAGCGACGCCGCGGTCCTGCTCACGGCCGCCGGTCAGTCGCCGGGCGAGCTCGACTTCCTCGACTTCGCCGAGACCCTGCGCGGCCGCTCCGACGGCGGATCGTAGCGACCGAGCGCCGCGCTCCGGAGATCGAGCGAGCGCGGATCGACCCGGCGCTTCAGCTCGTCCGGTGGGAGCTGGGCGAGGCGGCCCGCTTCCCCGAGGACCCGGAGCTTTCGTTCGGCGCCTGACCAGGGCAGCGCCGCCAGCGAGCCCGCCGTCGCGAGTCCGACACGGTCCGCCCCGCGCCCTGCCGTCGAGGCCGCGTAGGCGCCGGCCCACAGCAGGACCTCCACGCGGTCGTCGGAATCAGGTCTCGTGGAGAGCGCACCACAGACGACGCCGAGCGTGGGCGGCGTCGCCGTGACGAGATACCAGTTGTCCGGCCCGTCGATGAGGTCAACGGCGAGACTGGAATACGCGCCCGCGAGCACCGTCTCGATGCCCGCCGCGTTCGCCGCTCCACCGGTGACGGCGAGGGTCAGGTGGATCCCGTCCAACCCGTCCGTCAGTGCGGCATGGATCTCGCCGAATCGCGCCCGCCCCGCGGCGTCTTCCGCAGCGAGCCTCGCCAGGCCCGGCTCGTGGATCTCGATCCAGCCGCAGCCCGCATCGACGAGGCCAAGCAGCGTCGCCCGCGTCACGGCAGGGTCGACACGATGGCTCCACGGGCCGTCGATGACGGCCTTGACCATCCGGTCGGTCCGGGCCGCACTGGCTCGCCAGGACGCGACCGGATCGGGATGGCCCACGCCCCATCCAGCATCGGTCAGGGGCTCGAGGCCGTGCTCAGCCTGGAGCGCCAGGACGGCGTCGAGGACCGCCTCCGCGGCGGCGTCGTCGGGGAGTGGCGGGCGCGGCAGCGACCCGAGCAGGGTGACGAACATGGGCGGCGATGCTACCCGACGTGTTCCCGGAGCCATCCGCACGAGCCGGGCGACCGAACCGGGGTCATGGACCTCGTCGCCACCCGCCATACGACATACGTCCCGGGGCCGACCGTCGCGGCCGGGTATGATTCGCGACGACGGTCGATCCCCACCGTGCGCCCCAGCACCCTGGAGAGGACAGTGCCCGAGCCAGCCGAGGTCGACCGAGACGCCCGGCGTGCCGAGGAAGCCGCGCTGCTCGCGCGGATCGTCGAACGCGACGAACGGGCCGTCGAGGCGCTCTATGCCCGGTACAGCGGCCCGCTCTATTCGCTCGCCTATCAGGTGACGGGCGCGGACCGCTTCGCCCAGGACGTCGTGCAGGAGGTCTTCGTCGCGGTGTGGAACAACGCCGCACGATTCGACCCCGCCCGCGGCTCCGTCGGGCCGTGGCTGTTCAGCCTGGCCCGCCACAAGGCCATCGACCTCGTGCGCAAGGAGGCGAACATCCGGAAACGGACGGCCGACGTGGACATGGAGCTCGAGGAAGCCGACGACGACGTCGCCCACGAGGTCTGGGTCAACATCCGGCGCGACCGTGTCCGAGCCGCCATCACGCAGCTGACGGAGCCCCAGCGCGTCGCGCTCGAGCTCGCGTTCTTCTCGGGTCTGACCCATGTCGAAGTGGCGGAACGGCTCGGCATCCCGCTGGGGACGGCAAAGACGCGGATCCGATCGGCGCTCCTCCGCCTGCGCGACGCCCTCGGCACGACCATCTCCGAGCACGAGAGCGATGAGCCGGCCACCTCGACGAGCGATGCATGGACCACGGAACGCTCCGGGAGCTAGCGGCCGGCGCCGCGCTCGACGACCTGGAGCCCGGTGAGCGGGCGAGCTTCGAGGCGCACGTGCGCTCGTGCGATGGCTGTCGACGCCTGGCGACCGATCTCGACATGGCCCTGGGTGAGCTCGCCTTGATCGCGCCCTCGGTCGAGCCGCCGCGGTCCCTGCGCGACGACGTCATGGCCGCGATCCGAGCGCCGCGGCTGACGCCGGTCGCCGTCGCAGGCCGCGGCCCGGCCGCGCCCGTGCAGCCGAGGCCACGGCTCCTCGAGACGCAAGCTCGCGGGCTGGGTCACGCGGTGTGGACCAGGGTCGCCCTGGCCAGCGCGGCCGTGCTTGCCATCCTGGCTGTGGGACTCGGGGCGCAGGTGGTGCGCCTGAGTGATGAGGTGGCCGCCGCTCGATCCGAGCTGGTGGCCACCCAGACCCGGATCGCCTCGGCTCAGGCGGCCATGGCGGTCGTGGCGGACCCGGGCCACCGCACGGTCAATCTTCACGCGGAGCCCGTCGCACCCGCCGCGCGGGCGATCGCCCTGTACCTGCCCGGAACCACGGATGCCTACCTGATGGCCATGGACCTGCCGCCGACCGACGCGGGCGAGGTCTACCAGTTGTGGGTCGCGGACGAGGCCGGCGTGCACCCGCTGGGCACGTACCAGTACGACGGGGAGGGACCGTTCATCATCCCGTTCGGTGTCGACCTCGGCTCGAGTGCGGCCGC
>DASPHN010000002.1:0-4798 GCA_035629655.1 Saccharimonadales bacterium (SeqCode)
GAGGAGCACCGCCCGGGCTGGTGGCAGTTCGGCGAGGTCGCCGATCGGGCGATCGACCTCGATCGTCCCGCCCAGCTCGAGGAGCTCGGCGGCCAGGGCGGAGGTCAGGTTCGCCGTGCCACCGCCGATGATCGGCCAGCCCACGGCGTGTGCGTACAACCCCAGGACGAGGCCGAAGGAGGCCGAGACCGACCGCCGCAGGTCCAGCATGGAGTGCGCGGCGATGCCCGTGAACAAGGCTCTGGCCGCCTGTCGCCGAAACGGCCGCTCGCGAGCCCACTGGCCGACTGCAGTGCGGGCAGGCCGAATCGGACCAGCGCCAACGGGTGACGCGGGATGTGCGGGACCGGGCCGAGCAGCTCCCCGGCGAGCGACCCTGCATCGCGCGCGAGCGGGCCGAAGAGCCGGCGCCAGGCGCGGCCGTCGACCGCGGACAGGCCGGCGGCGGTGGCCGCCACTGACCGTTCCAGGACCGTCACCCGTCCCCCGTCGAGCGGGTGTGCGACCGGTGCGTCCGGCTCGAGGATGCGCAGGCCGTGGCGGGCCAGATCGATCGAGCGGAAGAACGGCGAGGCGAGCGTGAGCGGCACGACCGTCGCGCACACGTCGTGGCGGAACCCGGGCAGGGTCAGCTCCTGGGTCCGCGTCCCGCCACCGATCGTGGCGGCGCCCTCGATGACGTGGACCGACCGACCGGCCCGCGCCAGGGTGATCGCCGCGGCGAGGCCGTTGGGCCCCGCGCCGACGACGACCGCATCCAGGTCGGGGGCGTTCATCCGAGCGCGCCCGCGACCTTCGACGAAGCCGGCGTTCGATCAGTCGGGACGTTCGACCACGTTGGCGGGGTCGTTCACGCCGCTGACGTCGATGCCGAAGCCACCGCCGGCGACGCCCGTCGTCTCGAGGGAGACGAGGTACCCCGCCTCGGCGACCCACAGGTCGATCTTCGCGCCGGGCGGCAGGGAGGCCAGCGCGCCGACGAAGCTCGTCGAGTCGATCTGGAAGTGCTTGGCCTGCACGCCGTTCTTCTCCTCCGTTCCGAGGTCCGCGGCGCCGGTCATCGCGCCCGGCGTGCTGAACGCGGCCACGAGCAGCGTCGGGTCGAATGCCGCCAGCATCCCGCCCGCCAACTCCGCGGGGACCGGCTGGAGGGCATCGCCCTTGCCCATCCAGGCCTCATCGCCCACGACGACCAGGCGGGTCTCCTCCGTGCCATCGACGATCGTCACGTCGCGCGACAGGACGGGCTTCGTCACGACCACGCCGCGGTAGGCCTCGGCGCCGTCGACCGAGATGCTGACTCGATACGAGTCGACACCGTCGAGGCTCTGGACCAGCCCGCCCAGGTCGAACGAGGGAAGCGCGCCGACCGGCGGCGGCGTGACCTCGCCCGCGGTGGTCGGGGCCGGGCTGGCGCCGTCCGGCGGGGTGGTGGCGGTGGCGCCGCCGCACGCGACGAGCAGGAGGCCGGCGATGGACAGCGCGGCCAGCGAGCCGACGCGTCGTGTGGTGGTCATGGTGTTCGGGTACCCCGGATGTGTCGATGGACCGATGCTTGGCTTGCCGGTCCGCGGCGATGATGGGTGGTCGCGCCCGACGGCGCAACCGGCGCCTCAGGCGAGCGCGCCGCGGTCGAACCAGATCCGCTCCCCGAGGAACCGTTCCGTGACGGGATCCCACGGGAACAGGATGAGGACCTCGAGCGAGACGGCCAGCCCGCTCGGCGGCGCCCCGCCCCACGGTCCCGCGTTCGTGCCGGTCAGCGTCGCGACCTCGAACACGCCCTGCGGGCCGACCACGATCTCCGAGAGGGCGAACGCGTTGTCCGGGAACGCCGCGAACAGCTCGGTGTAGAACGCTCGCGCCCCGTCGTGGCCGTGCCACATCTGTCCCGAGGGGACGACCTCGTAGCGGCAGTCCGGGGCGAGGGTGGCGATCAGCCCGTCGATGTCGCGTCGGTCCTCGGCGATCGAGTGGCGGACCCATAGTCGCTTGATCCGCCGCAGCTCGGCTGGATCGAAGCCGCGTGCGAGGCGTGCCTGGATCGACGGTGCCTGCCCCACGTCACGCGCGCGCCAGCCGCTCGACGGCCTCGAGCGCCTGGTCCACCTCGGCGGCCGTGTTGTAGTGGACGAGGCCGAGCCGCAGGACGCCGCCTGCATCGGCCTTCCCCAGCCGCTCGATGAGGCCCGTGGCATAGAAGTCGCCGTCCCACACGTAGATCCCGTCGCGGCCCATCGCCTCGGCGGCTGCTCGGGGATGCACGCCGTCGATCGAGATCGAGACGGTCGGCACCCGTTCGGCGCCTCGCGCCGGATCGGCGATGCCAAAGAGCGTCACGCCCTCGATGCCGAGCAGGCCATCGATCAGGCGAGCCACCAGCGCACGCTCGTAGTCGACGATGGCGGCCATGCCCGCGACCAGCTCACGTCGCCGCTCGGTCGCATCGGCTGCGCCATGCGCGCCCGCGACATCGCCGTACGACCGGCCGACATCACGCAGGTAGTCGGTGGCTGCCAGCGTCCCGGCGATCGATTCGAAGGCCGCGGTCCCGGTCTCGAACCGGTCGTGTGCCGGTCGGACCTTGAACGCCGGTAGGCGATCGAGGACCTCGGCCTTGCCGTAGAGCGCGCCGAGGTGGGGCCCGAACCACTTGTAGGCGCTGCACACGAGGAAATCGGTGTCGAGCGCCTGGACGTCGATCGGGCCGTGCGGGGCGTAGGCCACGGCATCGACGTAGGTCAGTGCGCCGACCTCGTGCGCGCGGGCCACGATCTCCGCGACCGGGTTGATCGTCCCGACCGCATTGCTCGCGTAGCCCACGGCGACGAGCTTCGTCCGCTCGCTGAGCATCGACTCGAGCTCCTCGAGGTCGAGCGTGACGTCGTCCTCGCGGATGCCCACCTTGCGCACCGTCAGGCCGCGATCGGCGGCCATGGCCTCCCACGTGCTGACATTGGCCTCGTGGTCCAGCGTCGTGACCACGATCTCATCGCCGGGCCGGAGCGTCGCGCCGATGGACCGTCCGATGTGGAGCGTGAGCGTCGACATGTTGTAGCCGAACTTCACCTCCTCCGGGCTCGCCGCACCGAGGAAGTCGGCGACCGCCGCATGGGCCTCTTCGGTGATCGCGTCGCTGGCCGCGCTCGTCTCGAACGCGCCCCCGGCGTTGGCGTTGGTGTCCGCCAAGTAGGCACTGACCGCGTCGATGACCCGCTGCGGGACCTGGGTGCCGCCCGGCCCATCGAGGAAGACCGCCGGGCGTCCGTCGTGCTGGCGGCGTAGTGCCGGGAACTCGGCCCGCAGGGCCTCGACATCGAACAGCGGACTGGTGGGCATCGATCCTCCGGGACGGGCCGCGGTCGGCGACCTCGGCACAGCGGGCCGAGGGTACCGCACCGGCGGCGCCGGTCCCGGCTGCCCGCGATCAGCGGGCGACGTCGAAGGAGCGTTCGTCCTCGGCAGACCAGGCGTCGATGTGCCGGGCCGAGACCTTGATGAGGACCACCTCGGGATCGTCCGGTCCATCCTCGAACCAGCGCTTGAACTCGTCCTGCCACAGGTCTCGCTTGCGCTGCTCGTCGCCGCGGACGACCGTCGCCTCTCCCTCCACGTTGACCCAGGTGGCGCGTTCGGTCGCGATGAAGCCGAGCTCGACGTGCGGGTCGGCATCGACCTCGACGACCTTGCGGCTGCCCTCGCGTGCGAAGAACCAGCTGTCGCCGTCGTATTCGACGTCGCCGTTGTTCGACATCGGGCGGCCATGCAGGCTGCCATCTTCGGCGCGGCTGGTGAACATGCAGATGTCGAGCTCAGCGAGCAAGGCCGCAACGGCGCGCAGGTCCTCGCTGGCGTCCGTGGCCGTGCTGGTGCGGTCGTTCATCGAGCGTCTCCGAAGGTGCGGGGTTCCATCGCCTGTCCCTTCGGGCGGGGCCTACGGCCGGACGTCGGTCCAGCGTTGCGGTCGTCTTGCAACGCGCTGCCGAGTCGCCGGCACGCGTCGCCGCCTGGCCTTCGCCACGACCGAGATCGGTGCACAGCTCGGGCGGACGGCGCTCGCTCAGTGCTCCGTGGTGCCCGTGAAGGTCCAGCTGTCGAGGCGCAGCGCCGGGACGACCACCCCGCCCAGGAAGCCCTTGAGGGTCTTGCGGTCACGCGCCACGGCGACCGTGCCGGCCATCGCGGCGAGATAGCTCTGGGTGAACCGCAGGTTGCGGACCGGCGCGACGATCCGCCCATCCTCGACCAGGAAGGTCCCGTCGCGGGTCATCCCGGTCACGATGGCCAGCTTGGGGTGGACCGGGTTGGTGTAGTGGAACCGGGTGACGAGGAGCCCGCGATCGAGGCCGCCGATCAGCTCGTCACGCGTCGCCTCCCCGGCGGCCATGACCATATTCAGCGGGAACGGGCCGTACGGGTTCGGGGCCGGCAGGCCGTGGCCCGTCGAGCCGACGCCGTCGCGGGCCGCGGTCTGGGAGTCATGGACCACGCCCCGGCAGACGCCCGCCTCGAGGAGGGTCACGGGTCGTTTGGCGACGCCCTCGTAGTCGAAGGCCATCGGCAGTCCGGCCGGGTCGCGGCCGTCGTCGACGATCGAGACGAGATCGCTGCCGATCCGCTTGCCGATCTCGACGAAGCTGCGCTCCTCCTGGACGGCGAGGGCCGAGAAGCCGAGGTAGCCGAGCATGTCGAGGAGGTCGACGACGGCATACTCCTCGAGCACGACGGGATAGTCGCCCGCCTCGAGGGCGACGGCGTTCGCGGTCGAACGTGCCTTGTCGGCCGATTCGCGCCCGAT
>DASPHN010000003.1:0-21304 GCA_035629655.1 Saccharimonadales bacterium (SeqCode)
CGCTTCCAGAAGCGCCTGGAGCGCTCGGCACGCGGCTAGTCCGCTCCGACGCCTCCCTCGACCGACACGAACGGCCGGCCTTCGGGCCGGTCGTTCCGATTCCGGTGGAGAGGGTGCCGTTGACCGACGCTCGATGCGCGCCGCGGGATCTGCCGCACTGCAGTCGCACTTCTGCTGGCGCCTGAGCCAGCCCGTTGTGAGCGGGTGAGCGGGCCTCGCCCGGGTCGCCCACGCTCGGATCCAGATCCCGCAGCGAGCTCGGTCGGGCTCGGGGCCTCGTAGCAGCAGCGTCACCGCTGGCTGGCGTTCATCCCGCGAGGAGCCATCATCGGGCAGCGGCGCTGCAGGCCTCCGCCACCATCAGAGCCGCCGTGGGCCTGGCCGCGTGCCGGCCGCCGCGCCGCCGCGCCGGCCGTGCAGAGCCGCCGTGGGCCGCCCTCGCCGCTGACCCCGACGGCCGCCACTGACCCCGGCCGCGCGCATCGCCGGTAGACTGCCCGCATGTCCTCGAATCCGTCACCCGTCACGCCCGACGGTCATCCCACCTATGCGTACGGCGGCCAGGCGCTCATCGAAGGCGTCCTCATGCGTGGCCGCGACGCGATCGCCGTCGCGCTCCGCCATCCGGACGGCCGCATCGTCACGGCGACCGAGCGGCTCGAATCGGGCGTCCACGGCACGCCGGCGTCGAAGTGGCCGTTCGTCCGCGGGCTGGTGGTCCTCTACGAGACGCTCGTCGTCGGCACCCGCTGGCTGATCCGCAGCGCCAACGTCCAGGGCGAGGAGGAGGGCGTCGAGCTGGGCAAGGGCTCGGTCGCGCTGATGCTCGGGCTGACCCTGGTGGCCGGCATCGGGATCTTCTTCCTGCTGCCGCTGCTCATCGCCAGTGTGACGACCGCGAACGTCGAGAACGACCTGGTCCAGCACCTCGTCGAGGGCCTGGTCCGGGTCGGGATCTTCCTCGGGTACCTCGCCCTGATCTCGCGGGCTCCCGACATCCATCGGGTCTTCCAGTACCACGGCGCCGAGCACATGACGATCCACGCCCTCGAGGCCGGCGACCCGCTGACGGTCGACGCGGTGCGCAAGTACCCGACGGCGCACCAGCGCTGCGGCACCGAGTTCCTCGTGGTCGTGATCCTGCTCTCGATCGTGGCCTTCTCGCTGGTCGGGAAGCAGACCCCGCTCGTGATGATCGCCAGCCGGCTGGTGCTCATCCCGATCATCGCGGCCGTCGGCTACGAGATCCTCAAATTCGGCGCTCGGCACCGCGCGAACCGACTGGTCAAGGTGGTCATGTACCCGGGCATCCTCGTCCAGATGATCACGACGAAGCGCCCGACGGACGACATGATCGAGGTCGCCATCTGCTCGATGGAAGAGGCGCTCATCGCCGACGGCAATCGCGTCCCGGCAGGCTCCGTGGACCTGCCCCGATCGCCGATGCGCGTCGGCGGACCGCCGGCCGGGGAACCCGTGTCCGACCTGCACGACGTGGCGGCCGTCGCCGAGCCGGATGAGCCGCCCGCCCTGACATGAACGACCTCGACGTCAAGCTGGCGGAGATCGCCGGCCAGTACGACGAGGTCCAGGCCGAGCTGTCGAAGCCGGAGGTCGTCGCCGACCCCAACGAGATTCGCCGGCTGGGCCGTGAGCTGTCCCGCCTGGAGCCGGTCGTCGAGGCGTTCCGGCGCCTGACCGCCACCCGGGACGAGCTGACCGGCGCCCGCGAGGTCCGCGACCTGCACGACGGCGACGAGGAGATGCGCTCGATGGCGCGCGAAGAGATCGACCGCCTCGAGGGCGATGAGACCCGGCTCCTCGACGACCTCAAGGTCCTGCTCCTGCCGCGCGACCCGAACGACGACCGCGACGTGATCCTGGAGGTCCGGGCCGGCGCCGGCGGCGAGGAGGCGGCGCTCTTCGGGGCCGAGCTCCTGCGCATGTACCTGCGCTATGCGGCCCGGCACCGCTACACGCCCGAGGTCCTGAGCCTGAACGAGACGGGCATCGAGGGGATCAAGGAGGCGATCGTCCAGATCCACGGCGACGGCGCGTACAGCCGGCTGAAGTTCGAGGGTGGCGTCCATCGCGTGCAGCGCATCCCGGCGACCGAATCGAGCGGACGGATCCATACCTCGACGGTCACCGTCGTCGTGCTGCCGGAGGTCGACGAGGTCGAGATCGAGATCGACGAGGTGCGCGACCTCCGGATCGACGTCAAGCGCGCCTCCGGGCCAGGTGGGCAGTCGGTGAACACGACCGACTCTGCCGTTCGCGTGACGCATCTGCCGACCGGGCTCGTCGTCGAGATCCAGGACGAGAAGAGCCAGCACAAGAACAAGGCCAAGGCGATCTCAGTCCTGCGATCGCGCCTCTACGACCTGCAGCAGCAGAAGCAGCGCGAGGCCGATTCGGCGGCCCGTCGCTCGATGGTCGGCAGCGGCGATCGGAGCGACAAGGTCCGGACCTACAACTTCCCGCAGGATCGGGTGACCGACCACCGGATCGGCAAGACCGTGCACAACCTGCCCGGCGTCATGGACGGCGACCTCGACGACCTGATCGATGCGTTGGTCATGGCCGACCAGGCGGAGCGACTGTCGGAACTCACCGGCGGAGACGGAGCGAACGGCACATGACGACCCCGACCAGCCCGCCCACGACGCCCACCGGGCACCCGTCGTCGATCACGTTCCTCCCGGTCCGACCGGTCCCGATCACGCAGGCCACGGACCTCGGTTCGGTCCAGGTCCTCAAGCACGCCAACTTCTACCTGCTGACCGACGCGTTCGGTGACATCCACAACGACGCGCGCGGGCTCGGCCTCTACCACGGCGACACGCGGCTCCTGTCGTGCGAGGTGCTGCGCGTCGGAGGGCAGCGCCCGGTCCTGCTGCAGGCTTCGGTCGGAGCGAACTTCCGCGGTGGGATCCAGCTGACGAATCCGAGCGCGGACCGCAACCCCGACAACAAGATGCATCCGACCGACGAGCTCGTCGGTCGCACGGTCGGCATCAGCCGCGATCGCGTCATCGGGGCGGAGGGCCTGAGCGAGCGGGTCCGTCTCGTGAACCACGCCGAGGTCGAGGTCTCCGTCGAGGTGGAGCTCGAGCTCGGGGATGACGGCGCGGACATCTTCGAGGTTCGTGGGTTCCCGCGGCCCGTCCGCGGCCGCCTCTTGCCGGTCGCGGTGGCCGACCGGCGGATCACCTTCCGCTACAGCGGGCTCGACGAGGTCCAACGACTGACCCATCTGGCCTTCAGCGAGTCCTGGCAGGACCTCGAGCCGGTCGCCGAGATCCCGCCCGAGAGTGCCGACACGGGGGCCGCCCTGCGTCTCGGCTGGACCGTCGCCATGGGACCCGGCGAGGTCCGTGACCTGGCCTGGACGACCTGGCAGAGCACCCGGCCCGCGCCACCACCGGAGCGTGACGAGTCCACGGCCCGCGGCGAGGCGGAGGCACTCTTCCCGGATCCGCCCCGGATCTCGCGGGACGAGGGCACGGCCGCCTACCACGCCTGGGAAAAGGGGACGACCAAGGCCGTCAGCGATCACGAGCTGTTCAACCTCGTCGTCAAGCGGTCCGTCTCCGACCTGCGCCTGCTCGTGAACGAGGGGCCCGGACCGGCCCAGCGCTACATCGCCGCCGGCGTGCCCTGGTTCACGACGCTGTTCGGCCGGGACGCGCTCATCACCGCGTTCCAGGCCCTCGCGTTCCGGCCGCAGGTCGCGATCGAGACGCTCGGGGTCCTCGCGGCCTACCAGGCGACCGAGATCGACGATTGGCGAGATGCCGAGCCGGGCAAGATCCTGCACGAGCTGCGGACGGGCGAGATGGCCGGCGCGGGCGAGTTGCCGCACACGCCCTACTACGGCTCGGTCGACTCGACGCCGCTGTGGCTCATCCTCCTGGGCGCCACGTTCGATTGGACCGGCGACCGAGCCCTCGTCGACCGGCTGTGGCCGAATGCGATGGCCGCCCTGGACTGGATCGACAACTACGGCGATCGCGACGGCGATGGCCTCGTGGAGTACCAGCGCCGGTCGGAGCGTGGGCTCATGAACCAGGGCTGGAAGGACTCGTCGGACGCGATCCGGGATCGAAACGGCCGAGAGGCCGAGCCGCCGATCGCCCTCGCCGAGGTCCAGGGCTACGTCTTCGACGCGAAACGGCGCCTCGCAGGCCTGGCCCGCATGCGTGGCGACGCGGTCCTGGCCGAGCGCCTCGACGCCGACGCGACCGCCCTCCAGGCGAGGTTCGAGGAAGTGTTCTGGGTCGAGGACCAGCGGTACTACGCGATGGCCCTCGACGGGAAGAAGATGCGCGCTGACGCCATCGGCTCGAACGCCGGTCAGTGCCTGTGGACGGGGATCGTCGCGCCGGAGCGGGCCAAGGACGTGGTCGATCGACTGCTCCAGCCGGAGATGTTCTCTGGCTGGGGGATCCGGACGTATGCGTCCGGGCAGCCCGGCTACAACCCGATCGGCTATCACACGGGCACGGTCTGGCCGCACGACACGTCACTCATCGCGGCCGGGTTCAAGCGCTACGGGTTCGATGACGCCTCGAACCGGCTGGTCAGCCAGGTCCTCGAGGCGGCACAGCGCTTCCCGGACTACCGCCTGCCGGAGCTGTTCTGCGGCTTCGACAAGACCGATGCGACGACGCCCGTGCCCTATCCGGTCGCGTGCTCACCGCAGGCCTGGGCGGCCGGGGCCTCGTTCCTCTTCCTCGAGACCATGCTCGGATTGCGCGCCCATGCTGAGCGCGGGGAGCTGGAGCTGACGCACCCCCACTTGCCGGACTGGCTCGGCAAGGTCACGCTGACCGACCTTCGCATCGGCGAAGCGTCCGTGGACCTGCTGTTCCATCGATGGCGCGGGACGACGAGCGCCGAGGTGCTACGCAAGGTCGGCGACGTCGCCGTCACGATCCGACTCTGACCGGGAGCGTCGCGTCGTGTCATCGAGCTCGTCCCGGGTGTGCGACGCCGACCCGGCCTGGACGCGATGACGACGCACCGTGAGCTGCTGTGGGCGGGCATCGAGCGGCTGCGCGAAGCCGGTGCCGAGACGCCCCGGCTGGACGCCGAGGTCCTGCTCGGGTTCGCGGCCGGGGTGGACCGGACCGTGATCCTGGCCCACCCGGATGCGCTCGTCGGTGACGGCCCGGCAGCCGCGTTCCGGGCCGCCGTCGAGCGGCGTGTCGCCGGCGAGCCGGTCGCGTACATCCGTGGCGTGAAGGAATTCCACGGCATCGCCCTCATGGTCGACCCTCGTGTGCTCATCCCGCGCCCGGAGACCGAGCTGCTCGTCGACGAAGCGTTGACGGAGACGATGGGCCGGCTGACCGCGGGCGCCGCTGCGGCCGTTCCGGGCGGCGCGCCCACAGCCCTGCGCGTGGTCGACGTCGGGACAGGGAGCGGCGCCGTCGCCATCGCGCTGGCCGTCGGCCTTCGGGCGCGTCGCGTGCCGGCGGAGGAGGTCGCGATCCTGGCCGTCGATCTTTCGACCGACGCGCTGGACGTCGCGCGCGAGAATGCGGTGGGACATGCCGTAGGCGATCGGCTGTCCTTCGCCGCCGCCGACCTGCTGCCGCCGCCCGGATCGGAGCCGTGGGACCTGGTCCTCGCCAACCTCCCCTACGTCCGGGGCGACGCGATGGCCGGTCTGCCGGCACCGACCCACTTCGAGCCGGCCCTCGCCCTCGATGGGGGGATCGACGGCCTGGAGGTCATCAGCCGGCTCCTGGAGCAGCTGCCCGCCGCGCTCGCGCTTGGTGGCGTGGCGTTGCTGGAGATCGGTGCGGACCAGGGCGATGCCATCGGCCTGCTCGTCGGGGAGCGGTTGCCCGGCTGGCGATGTCGCGTCGTGCCGGACCTCTCCGGGCTGCCGCGGGTCGCCGCGATCGAGCGCGAGGCGGCGGCATGACCGAACGACCGGTCGTGCCGACGACCGCCCCGTCCTTCCCGATCCGGCTCATCGCGCTCGACATCGACGGGACGCTCGTCGACGATGGGCTGACCATCGGGCCACGCACCCTGGAGGCGGTCAAGACGGCGATGGATCGCGACGTGGCGGTCTCGCTGCTCACCGGCCGGATGGTCTCGTCGGGGATGCGCTTCGCCGAGACACTCGGCTTGAGCGGGCCGGTGATCGGGTACCAGGGAGGCCTGATCCGGGCGATGCCCGAGGCCGGCTCGACGCGCCTGGGCAAGCTGCTCCTGCACACGCCACTCCCCGGATCGGTGGCACAAGAGATCGTGCTCTGGACTCGTGAGCACGGCCTGGACCCGCACCTCAATCATCTCGAGCGGTTCATCGTGCGCGCCGACGACCCGCTCGCCGAGGACTACTCCGCCTTCATGGGCCACCGGGCAGAGCTCGTCGCCGATCTGGTCGCCGCCGCGGCCGCCCGCCCCGCGACGAAGGTGATGGCCGTGGGCGAGCCGCCGTTGCCGACCGAGCTCGCGCCGTTGGCCCGCGCCCACTTCGCCGGCCGGGCCGACGTCACCGTCTCGCACCCCAAGTATCTGGAGTTCGTGGCGCCGGGCGTGTCGAAGGGTCGCGCGATCCGCTGGCTCGCGCGCCGCCTCGGCGTCCCGCTCGGCTCGACGCTCGCCATCGGCGACCAGTGGAACGACCTCGAGATGATCGCCGAGGTGGGCCACGGCGCCGCGATGCCCACCGCACCCGACGAGGTCCGGGCCGTCGCCCGATACATCGCCCCATCGGTCGAGGACGAGGGACCCGCTCAGCTCATCGAGGGGCTCGTGCTCGCCTCGCCGTCCGATGCGCTCGCCGCGTCGCGGCGCATGGAGGCCGACGCGCTCGAGCGACGGGCGGCCACGGCGTGACCCGGTGACGGCGCGCGTCGTGGCTGACGGACCCGAGGGGCGGGATGCGGCGGTCGCCACGCTCGAGGCCGGCGGGATCGTGGCCGTCCCGACCGACACCGTCTACGGCCTGGCCGTCGCCCTCTCGACGCCCGGCGGCATCGAGCGCGTGTTCCAGGTGAAACAGCGACCGCCCGACCGCGGCATCGTCCTCTTGCTCGACGAGGCGGCGCAGATGGCGGACCTGGCGACGGTCACCCCGGCTGCGGAGGCGCTCGCTGCTGCCTGCTGGCCGGGCGGCCTCACGATCGTGCTCGAGCAGCGGGACGGCGTGGCCCTGTCCTCGGTCCTGACCGGCGGCGCGTCGACCATCGGCGTGCGCGTCCCCGCGCACGACGCTCCGCGTGCGCTGGCGCGGGCGCTCGGTCCGCTCCCGACGACATCGGCCAACGTCAGCGGCTCGCCCGAGCTCGCGAACGCCGCCGCCATCCTCGAGCGGCTGGGTGACGGCATCGACCTGATCCTCGATGGGGGAGCCGCGCCAGGTGGCGTCGCGTCGACCGTCGTCGATGCGAGCGGGCCGTCCGTGCGCATCCTGCGGGCCGGCGCGATCGATGCGCAGCGGATCGCGGACCTGTTGGTCGCCGCGGGGTTGCCGCCACTGGCGTGACGTGGTCCCGCGCGCCTGGCCGTCCTCAGCCGTTGCGACCACGCGCATCCACTGGCCAGCGGCCCGTCACGGTGCCGTCCGTCACGACGTGGAATCCGTCGACGAGGTTGACGACCGGACAGATGTGGTTCGGCACGACCTGGACCACGTCACCGACCATGGGCAGCGAGCCGCCGGACGATGTGGGCTCCACGACGCCGTGGTAGTCGTACACACGGACGACGGCCGCGCCGCCGACGTCCGGCAGCTCGCCATGCCCGAGGATGTACGGCGCGATGTCCTTGCCGAGAACCTTCGCTCCGGCGTCGATGACGAATCGCCTGGACCCGGCATCCACGCTCACGACCGTCGCCAGGACCACCGCCGCGACCGCGTCCGGTCCGATCGAGCCCAACGCCACCTGCTGGCGATCGCCGAACACGTACGTGCCCGGTCGCTCCTCGGTGACCACGCCGCGCGCCGACGCCGCGGCCGTCGGCGTGGACCCCGCGCTCACGACGCGCGCCTCCAGTCCGACGCGCTGGAACGATGCGACCGCCGCCGACAACGCGGACACTTCGTCGTCTGCCGCCGCCGATCGTGCCGAGGGACCGGCATAGCCATGGCCGCCGTGGGTGAAGACGCCGTCGACGGTCAGCCCGTGCTCGGATGCGAGCGCCGCCAGCACGCCAGCGGCCTCCGGCGCGACGCCGGTCCGCCGCCCGCCCGAATCGATCTCCACCAGGACGTGCAGGCGCGAGGAGTCGGCGCCCAGGGCTTCGCCCAGCAGGCGCACGCCCTGGGCCGAATCGACGCCCACGGTCAGCCGCGTTCCGCCGGCCACGAGCCGTCGAAGCCGATCGGCCTTCGCGCCACGGGCGAGGACCGGGTACGCGATCGTCAGGTCGTGAACGCCCTGTCCGGCGAACACCTCCGCCTCGCCGGACGTCCCGACCGTGAGCCCGACCGCCCCGGCGGCAAGCTGGCGCCGCCCGACCTCGAGGCTCTTGTGCGTCTTTGCATGGGGTCGAAGGGCGACACCCCGCTGTCGCATCGTGGCGGCCATCCGCTCGATGGCGGCCTCCATCCGGCCGAGATCGACCACGAGCGCCGGCGTCTCGATGGACGCCCACGCCACCGGATCGAGGCGGATGCCCGACGGTCGGTGTGACGGCTCGGTCGGCATGCGGACGGCGGCCTCCTCCAGGGTCGTGGACCGTCGCGCAGGGATCGGGGCACGGTCCGTTCGTGGGAAGATACCGCCCGAGCGCGCCGGCGGAGCCGAGGGAGGATCGCCGTGGTGGGGCGTGCCGGATTCAGGAAGGAGTCGGCGACCCATGACCATCTCCCCGTCGCGCGGGCTGGCCCAGGAATCGATCGCCGACCTCGATCCGGAGCTGTGGCAGGCGATGCTCGGCGAACGACGCCGCCAGCACGACAAGATCGAGCTCATCGCCAGCGAGAACTACGTGTCCGCCGCCGTCATGGAGGCCCAGGGCAGCTGGCTCACCAACAAGTACGCCGAGGGCCTGCCGGGCAAGCGCTACTACGGCGGCTGCGAGTTCGTCGACATCGCCGAGACGCTCGCCCAGGAGCGAGCCTTGGCCCTGTATCCAGGCTCGGAGCACGTCAACGTGCAGCCCCACAGCGGCGCGCAGGCCAACATGGCGGCCTACTTCAGCGTCCTGCAGCCCGGCGACCGCATCCTCGGGATGAACCTGGCCCACGGCGGCCACCTGACGCACGGCATGAAGCTCAACTTCAGCGGCAAGCTCTACGAGGTGCATGCCTACGGCGTCCGCCAGGACACCGAGCGGATCGACTACGACGCGATGGAGGCGCAGGCCCGCGAGGTCCGTCCCAAGCTCATCGTCGGCGGCGCCAGCGCGTATCCGCGCCTGTGGGACTTCGAGCGGATGGCGGCCATCGCCCACGAGGTGGGCGCCCTGTTGTTCGTCGACATGGCCCATGTCGCTGGCCTCGTGGCGGCGGGCGTCCACCCGAGCCCGTTCCCGCATGCCGACATCGTCACGACGACGACGCACAAGACGCTGCGCGGCCCGCGCGGCGGCCTCATCTTCTCGCGTCACGAGCTGCCCGAGGGCGTGGACCCGGCGGATTACCCGGCGCTGAAGGGGACACTCGGCGCGGCGGTCGACAAGACCGTCTTCCCCGGGGTGCAAGGCGGCCCCCTCATGCACGTGATCGCGGGCAAGGCCGTGGCCTTCAAGCTCGCCGCCGAGGAGCCGTTCCGCGAGGACCAGCGGCGGACCATCGCCAATGCCGCAGTACTTGCCACCAGCCTGGCCGAGCAGGGCGCCCGGGTCGTGTCCGGGGGGACGGACAACCACCTGATCCTCGTCGACGTGACGCCGCTCGGCGTGACCGGCAAGGAGGCCGAACACCTGCTCGACGAGATCGGCATCACGGTGAACAAGAACGGGATCCCGTTCGATCCGCTGCCGCCCAACACGGCCAGCGGCATCCGCGTGGGCACGCCGGCCACGACGTCCCGTGGCTTCGGCGAGGGCGAGATGCGCGAGATCGGCCGAATCATCATCGAGGCCATCCGGACGCGCGACGATGCGTCCGCCCAGCGACGACTCGCGGGTGACGTCGCGGAGATCGTGGCCCGCTTCCCGGTGCCCGGCCTGCCCGCGGCGTGACCTTCATCGCGGACGTCGGTGCGAGCATCGGACCGATCATCGTCGTCTTCGTCGCGGCCACGCTGATCTCACTCTCGATCACGCCCCTTGTCCGCCGGCTGGTCCTGCGCCACGACGTCGTGGATCATCCCGCGGCCAGGCGCATCAACACCAAGCCCGTGGCACGCGGCGGCGGCCTTGCGATCGCGGCCGCCTTCCTGCTCGTGGGGGCGGCCTTCGTGGGGCTCAACGAAGGGTCGGCGTGGGTGCCGCGGCCGGCCAACCTGTCCGATGCCGACCTCGTCGCACTGTTCCTCGGTGGGGCCGCCGCCGCGGGCCTTGGGGCGATCGACGATCTCTTCGACCTGCGGGCGCGCTGGCAGCTCGCCGGTCAGCTCGCGCTGGCGTTCGGCGCCGTGGCCCTGGGCATCGGCGTGACGGTCATCGCCAACCCATTCGGCGCCGGCTCGATCCGGTTCAGCGAGGTCTTCTCGGTCGCGTTCACGGTCTTCTGGATCGTCGGGATGATCAACAGCATCAACTGGATCGACGGCCTCGACGGCCTGTCGTCCGGCATCGCGCTGATCGCGTCTGTGACACTCGGGCTGATCAGCCTCACGCGCGAGATCAACCAGCCGATGATCGCCGTGCTGTGCTTCGCGCTGGCAGGCTCGCTCCTTGGCTTCCTGCGCTGGAACTTCCACCCGGCCACGGTCTTCGCGGGGACGAGCGGGGTCCAGTTCGTGGGCTTCACGCTGGCCGTGCTCTCGATCCTCGGATCGGCCAAGGTGGCAGTCGCCCTGCTGGTCCTTGGCGTGCCGATCATCGATACGTTCTGGATCATCGTCCGGCGGCTGTCACAGGGTCGATCGCCATTCACGCCGGACCGCTCGCACATCCACCATCGCCTGCTCGACCTGGGCCTCTCGCACCGGAACACGGTCCTGGTCATCTACGCGATCTGTGTCGCGTTGGCCGTGATCGCGATGCTGCTGTCCTCGTACCAGCTCTATGCGTTCCTGGGCATCTTCGTCGTGTCCGGGCTGATCCTGTTCGCGCCGACGCGTGGTGCCTTCCGACGGCCCGAAGAGCTCGAAGCGGAGTCGTACGAGGACGATCACTGAGCGGTGCGGTCTGGCACCGTCCGCTGGGGGTGCGTCGTGTCCGGTGTGGAGCGGCGTGGATGGCGTCGGTGGGCCGTCGAGCGGACCGGTGCTAGCATCTCTCACCCGTGGCACGACGCCACGTCGACTGGGAGCTCATGCCCGACCTCGCGTTCATCCTGGTGGCCGCCGCGATCGCGCTCGTCGCCAGCGTCGTGGTCCTCTCGTGGCGCTCGAGACGGGGCGGTGCCGATCCACAGGGCCCACTGGGGGCGATCTGGGGCGTCATCGACGCCTCGATCGCGATGTACGCCATCCGTCGGCTGCTCGGGCGACCGACCCGACTCGACGACGCCGGTCAGCCGATGCCTGGCGCGCTCGAGCTTGACGAAGACGCGGTCGCGTACCGGATCGGCGTGCCAGGAGCCCCGGTCCCCGCGGCCCCGACGCGGATCGTCGTCGCGGGCACGGTGGCCACGCCCCACACGGCCGGCGAGCGCGCGCGCCAGGCCCGGCCACTCACCCCCGTGCCGTCCGGCGGCGCGCCCCGCGGCCGACTGTGGCGTGACAGCGCCGCCGCGCTGATCGTGCTCGCGCTCCTCGTCGTGGGGGTCACGACGATCTGGCCGGGCCAACGAGGCGGCGTGCTCGAGGCGACCGCGACGCCGCGGCCGACCTTCGTCGCCGCGGTCCAGGTCAGCGCGAGCGCGACGCTCGAGCCCACGGCGACGGCCACCGCCACCGCCGACCCCTCGGCGACGGCCACCGCGACCGCGACTGCGACGCCGACCCTCGTGCCGACCGCCACCGCCGCCCCGACGCCCGCGCCCACGGCGACCCCTGCGCCCACGTCCGCACCGGCGGCGACGGTCCGGCCCACGGCCACACCGCGTCCGACCCCGCGTCCGACCGCGACCCCCCGACCGACGCCGCGGCCCACCGCGACCCCGACCGCCAGGCCGACCCCGACGCCCACGCCCACGCCCAAGCCGACCCCCACACCCACCCCGACGCCGGCCCCGACGCCGACGCCCGAGCCGGACCCGGTCGCGTTCTTCAGCTGCACCGCCAGCGGCCTGACCCTGAGCTGCGACGGCTCGAGCTCGGCGAATGCCGACAGCTACCAATGGGCGTACGAGGACGGTGCGACCGGCTCCGGCGCGACCGACGCACACACCTTCGCCGACCCGGGGGACTACACGGTCACCCTCACCGTCTCGAACGGCGCCGGCTCCGACAGCGACAGCCAGACCTTCTCCGTGGGGCAGTAGGTGACCGCGATCGCCCGACGGCTCGTGCCGATCCTGCTTGCCGCGCTGCTCATCGGGCTTCTGCCGGGTGCCGCGGTGGCCGCGACGCCGACCGCTGGCCCCGACTCGGCGACCGTTCTCGAGGACGCCCTCGCGACGACGGTCGACGTCCTCGCGAACGATGAGGATCCCGACGGCGACCCGATCACCATCACCGATGCGACGGATCCCGCACACGGGACGGTCGTCGTCGCCACCGACGGCCTCACCCTGACCTATCGGCCCGACGCGAACTACGCTGGCCCGGAGACCTTCGACTACACGATCACGGCCGATGGTGAGACGGATGGCGCCACGGTGAGCGTCACCGTGACCGCGGTCAACGACGCCCCAGTGGCGGTCGACGATCCTGGCGCGGCCTGTGGCTCGCTCACGGACTTCGGCGGCAGCTTCCCGATCCCCGAGGACTTCTACGACGACTCGGCACCCGCCGGCTTCGAGACCTGGTTCACGCTCATCCAGCCGTGCGACCTGCTGGCGAACGACACCGATGTCGACGATGCCATCGACGCGCTGACCTGGGCGATCGACACCCAACCGGCGAACGGCGAGGCGATGTTCGTCGAGGACCGGATGTTCGCCTATCGGCCGGACCCTGACTTCAGCACTCGGCCTGGGAACGTCGCCGGCGGGACGTGGGCATCTGACAGGTTCACCTATCGCGCGTCCGACGGCGAGGATGACTCCGAAACGGCGACGATGACGTTCTGGATCGCGCCGATCAACGATCCGCCGTCCTTCACGCCGGGCCTCGACGTGACGGTCGCCGAGGGCAGCGGCGCGTACAGCGGTGCCTGGGCGACGGGCATCTCGGAGGGCCCGGCGACCGAGGCGTACCAGACCGTGCACTTCCAGATCCACGACCAGCCAGACAACCCGATCCCGGAGTCGGCCTTCTTCGCGGTCGATCCGGCCATCTCTGCCGACGGCACGCTGACGTTCACCCCGGCTTCGGGCATCGTCGGCACCTATCACCTGGGCGTCGTCGCGCAGGACGACGGCGGGCTGGATGACTACGACCTGGGCCCGTTCATGCCTCCGCCCGACGATACGTCCGACATGGTCGATCTGTACCTCACGGTCACGCCGGCCGGGGTCAACGCCGATCCGGTCGCCGACGACGACACGGCCACGGTCCTCGAAGACGCGGCTCCGGCCGCGATCCCCGTGCTCACCGGAGACACGGATGCCGACCTCGACACCCTCGACATCACCAGCGCCACGAACCCCGCGAAGGGCACGGTGGTCATCACCGGTGGTGGCACCGGGCTGACATA
This sequence comes from Saccharimonadales bacterium (SeqCode), assembly GCA_035629655.1. Lineage (GTDB taxonomy): Bacteria > Chloroflexota > Limnocylindria > Limnocylindrales > CSP1-4 > SPCO01. The sequence continues at coordinate 13,825 of DASPHN010000003.1, forward strand.
CGAGCCCGATCCGAACGCCAACGGCACCGACACGTTCGACTACACGCTCAGCGACGGGAACGGCGGTACGGACACGGGCGCGGTCACCGTCACCATCACGCCGGTCAACGACGCGCCGACCTTCGCCGCCGGCCCGACGGGCATCACGGTCCTCGAGGATGCCGGGACGGTCACCCGCACGTCCTGGGCAAGCGGCATGTCCCGGGGCCCGACGAACGAGGCGGGCCAGTCGCTCGTCTTCCTGTTCACGACGAACTCGAACCCAGGGCTGTTCGCCACCCAGCCCTCGGTCATCGCTTCGAGCGGGACGCTGAGCTTCAAGCCCGCGGCCGATGCCAGCGGCACCGCGGTGCTGACCCTCAAGCTCAAGGACAACGGTGGGACTGCGTCCGGTGGGGTGGACTCGAGTGCCCGGGTCACGGTCACGATCGTCGTCGAACCCGTGAATGACGCACCGGTCGCGGACGATGACAGCGTCACGGTCGCGGAGGACCGCGCGACGGGGATCGTCGTCCCGGTCCTGACCGGTGATACGGACGTCGAGGGCAGCGAGCTGCTGATCAGCGCCAAGACGAACGGGGCGAAGGGCACGGTCGTGATCACCGGCGGGGGCACGGGCCTCACCTACAAGCCGCTCGCGAACAAGTTCGGCAGCGACACCTTCACGTACACGGTCTCCGATGGCGAGAAGACCGATACGGCCACGGTGTCGGTGACGATCACGCCGGCCAACGACACGCCCAATGCCGTGAACGACCAGAAGACCGTCCCCGAGGGCGCCGGAGCGACCGCCGTCGCGGTCCTGGCCAACGACACCGATGTCGACGGCGACACCCTCACGATCACGAGTAAGACGAACGGCGCGAAGGGCACCGTCGCGATCACCGGCGGGGGCACCGGGATCACCTACGATCCGGCAGCCCTGCAGAGCGGTACCGACACGTTCACGTACACCGTGAACGACGGCCACGGCCGCACCGACACGGCGACGGTCCTCGTCACGATCACGCCCGATACGGCCGCTCCCGTCTTGAGCGGCCTGACCCAGGCCCTGCCGTCGCAGATCCTGGCCACGAACACCGCCAACACGGTCAAGGTCGACCTCCGCTGGGCCGGGACGGATGCCGGCTCGGGCGTCGCGTCCTACCAGCTGCAGGCAAGCGTGAACGGCGGCACCTACGCGACGATCAGTCTTGCGAGCGCGACCGCGACCACGACCCAGCGCACCCTGACCATCGGGCGCGAGTACCGCTTCCGGATCCGCGCCACGGACGGCGAGGGCAACGTGAGCGCGTACCGCTCCTGGCCGGCCCTCACGCCGGGCCGTCACCAGGAGGACAGCTCGCTCGCCTCCTACGTCGGCACGTGGACGACCGTCTCGAGCGCCAGCAAGTCGGCCGGCAAGGCCCGCTACGCGACCGCGACGACGGCCCGCGCCCGGTTCACGTTCACCGGCCGCGATGTCGGCTGGGTGGCCACCAGGACCTCGAGCAGCGGGCGGGCCGACGTCTACCTCGACGGCAGCAAGGTCGCGACCATCGACCTCGACGGCGCGACGACCGAATACCGCCGGATGGTGTTCCGCTGGCACTTCTCCACGACGGGCACGCACACCGTGGAACTGCGCCCGCTGGGCGACGGCCGGGTCGAGGTCGACGCCTTCATCGTGCTGCGCTGAGTCGCAACCTTCGCGGGTCGCCGCACGGCGTCGTTCGCCTCGCAGCTGCTACACTACGCGCGCCTTGACAGGTCGCCCATGAGCGAGTCCGGACCCGGGCTCGGGTATCTCGTCCTCTTCACAGAGATCGGCTTCACCCTCCTCGTGACGACGCTGGTAGGCGTGGCCGTCGGTTACTGGCTGGACGGGCAACTCGGGACCCTCCCGATCTTCGCGATGATCGGCTTCTTCGCCGGCGCGGGGACGGGGGCGTACGGGATCTACAAGCTGGTGAGTCGCTTCCTGGCGACGATCGAATGACCTGATCGGCCGAGTCGCGGAGGTCGCGACCGGCCTCGAACGGACCGAGCGCGGCGAGAAGCCGCGCTCCTGTGTGTGGAGCGACCGTGACGAGCGCTGAACCCGCCGCGATCGAGAGCCCTGCCCCGAAGGGCGGGCGCAGCCGAAGGACGAACTGGCTGCTCATCATCGGTCTCGCGTTCGTGGCCAACCTGGCGGCGTTCATCCTCTTCCCGCCGTTCCCCAAGGAAGGGCATCCGGGCGAAAGCTGCGCCTACCCCGTCTGCTACATCGAGGGCACGCTCGAGCTGGTCGCCCCGCACGTCCTCTGGCCGCCCCACGAGGAGGAGCACCTCGCAGAGGGGGAGGAACCCGCACCGCCGCCGCTCATCACCTGGGACATCAGCATCACGAACACGATCCTCACGATGTGGATCATCAGCGTGCTCTTGATCGTGGGGCTCGTGGCGATGACCCGGAAGCGGGACATGATCCCCGGCCGGGCCCAGAACGCCATCGAGGCGCTGTATGACGGCCTGCAGGGCTTCGCCCTGTCCCTCGGCGGGCCGAAGGCGAAGACCTACGTGCCCCTGTTCGTGATCCTCTTCATCTACATCCTCGCCAGCAACTGGAGCGGGCTGCTGCCGTTCGTCGGCCGGATCGAGACGTTCCGGGCGCCCACCAGCGACGTGAACATCACGATCGGCCTGGCCCTCGTCAGCTTCGCGATCTTCCACATCGAAGGCGTTCGCGCGCTCGGCTTCGGCGGCTACCTCTCGAAGTTCCTGCCGGTCGGCGAGTTCCGCAACGGCATCGGAGCGGGCATCATCGCGATGTTCGTCGGCCTCATCGAGCTCATGCTCGAGTTCGTGAAGCCGCTGACGCTGTCGATGCGCCTCTTCGGCAACATCTACGGTGGCGAGGTCGCCCTGGGCGTCATCCTCGCATTGACCGTTGCCTTCGTCCCCGTCGCCCTCTACGGCCTCGAGGTCATGCTCAATGCCGTCCAGGCCCTCATCTTCAGCGTCCTCACGCTCATGTTCATCCTCGCCGCCATCGAAGGGCACCACGACGATGACAAGGAGCACGCGGACGACTCCATCGCGACGCCTGTCGGCCTCGATGAGCTCGAGAAGGTCGTCGCACCGGCGCATTAGCCGGCCCATCACCCACGGTCCCAATGATCCCGAGGCGGAGCCCGGGAAGTAGGAGGAATAGACCAGCATGGAAATGATCGGCGCGGGCCTCGCGGCCCTCGGCGTGCTCGGCCCGGGCATCGGCATCGGGCTTCTCGGTGGCCTGTCGTCCAGCGCCATCGGCCGGAATCCTGACGCGGCTGGACAGATCCGCGGCCTCGCGATCATCCTCGCGGCGTTCGCCGAGGGCCTCGGCGTCCTCGCGGTCGTCGTCGGCCTGCTCATCGTCTTCACGGCCTAGGCGCCCCCGGATCCATGGGCACCCAAGCTGCCGAGGAGGGCTGGGCTCGATGACGATCAACCTGTTCTGGGTCCTCGTCAGTGCCATCAACTTCCTCATCCTCCTGGCCATCGTCTGGACGTTCGCGTTCAAGCCGCTGGTCAAGACGCTCGACGACCGCAAGGCCGCCATCGAGCAGGGGCTGAAGGACGCCGAACAGGCACGCCGCGATCGAGAGAACGCGGAGTCCGAGCGCGTCGCCGCCCTCACGGAGGCGCGCCGCGAGGCGAACGAGATCATGGCCCGGGCGCAGAAGGTCTCCCAGGAGACCCGCGACGCCGACATCGCCGCGACCCGCCAGGAGCTCGACCGGATGCGCGAACGCGCCACGGCCGAGATCGAGGGGGAGAAGCAGCGGGCCATCGCCGAGCTCCGCGGGGAGGTCGCCGACCTGGCGCTCGCCGCGGCCAGCCGTGTCGTCGGCGAGTCGCTCGATGGCGACCGTCAGCGTCGGCTCGTCCAGGAGTTCCTGGCCGGCGCGGGTCCGCTCGACGAGTCGAGGAACTAGCTCGTGGCCCGACGGGACTCCGGCGCACGTCGCTACGCGGAGGCGGCCTTCCAGGTCGCCATGCGCGACGACACGCTCGAGACGTGGCGGTCCGACCTCGACACCGCGGCCTCCGTGGCCGCGGACGAACGGGCCCTGACCGTGCTGGCCAATCCGTCCGTGCCGGCGGAGCGCCGGTCGGCGATGTTGACCCAGCTCCTAGGCGGGCGAATCTCGCAACCCGTCCAGAACCTCATCCAGCTCCTGCTCCGGCGCGGTCGGATCGAGGAACTGCCGCGGGTCGCCGCGGAGTTCCGTCGACTCGACGACGAGCGCCAGGGCATCACCCATGCCACCGCCACGACAGCCGCCACGCTGACGCCGGACGAGGTCCAGGCGTTGACCACGCGGCTCGAAGAAACCACCGGCGGCCGCATCGCGCTCGACGTCCAGGTCGACCCCAGCCTGCTGGGTGGCCTGATCGTCCGCGTCGGCGACCGCCTGATCGACGGGAGCGTCCGAGGTCGCCTCGAGCGGCTGCGGAATCGACTCGTCTCGGGCGCCCTCTAGGAGACCACGCAGCCATGGCCATCCGCTCCGACGAGATCACCAGCATCATCAAGTCCGCCATCGACTCATTCGATACGGGTGTCGAGACGCGCAGCGTCGGCACGGTCGTCGAAGTCGGTGACGGGATCGCCCAGATCTACGGGCTCGACGGCGCGCTGGCGTCCGAGATGCTCGAATTCCCCGGCGGGGTGATGGGCATGGCCCTCAACCTCGAGGAGGAGACGGTCGGCGCGGTCATCCTCGGCGATGCCTCCGCGATCAAGGAAGGCGACACCGTCAAGACCACCGGCCGGGTCGTCGAGGTCCCGGTGGGCCAGGCGCTGCTCGGACGGGTCGTGGACCCGCTCGGTCGCCCGCTCGACGACAAGGGCCCGATCGCCTCGACGGCGACCCGCCCGGTCGAGCGCATCGCGCCCGGCGTCATCGTCCGCAAGTCGGTCGATACGCCCGTCCAGACGGGCATCAAGGCGATCGACGCGCTCATCCCGATCGGCCGCGGTCAGCGCGAGCTGATCATCGGCGACCGCCAGACCGGCAAGACCGCGATCGCGATCGACACGATCATCAACCAGAAGGGCAAGGGCCTCGTCTGCATCTACGTGGCGATCGGCCAGAAGCTCTCGACGGTCGCGAACACCGTGGCGATCCTCGAGCAGTACGGCGCGATGGACCACACGATCGTGGTCGTGGCCGGTGCCGAGGATCCCGCCCCGCTCCAGTACCTCGCCCCGTACACCGGCGTGACGATGGGCGAAGAGGTCATGGAGAACGGCGTCGAGGTCGCCGGCGAGGGGCTCGTCAAGGACGCGTTGTGCGTATACGACGACCTGAGCAAGCACGCGTGGGCGTACCGCGAGATGGCCCTGCTGCTGCGTCGTCCGCCAGGACGCGAGGCGTACCCGGGTGACGTCTTCTACCTCCACAGCCGCCTGCTGGAGCGCGCCGCGCGTCTCAACGACGAGAACGGCGGCGGCTCTTTGACGGCGCTGCCGATCATCGAGACGCAGGCCGGTGACGTGTCGGCGTACATCCCGACGAACGTCATCTCCATCACCGACGGGCAGATCTTCCTCGAGACCGACCTCTTCAACGCCGGCCAGCGGCCCGCACTGAACATCGGCATCTCGGTGTCGCGCGTCGGCTCGGCCGCCCAGACCAAGGCCATGAAGCAGGTCGCGGCACCGCTGAAGCTCGATCTCGCCCAGTACCGGGCGCTGGCCGCCTTCGCCCAGTTCGCATCGGACCTGGACAAGGCCACCCGCGATCAGCTCACCCGAGGCGAGAAGCTGTCCGAGATCGTCAAGCAGCCGCAGTACCAGCCTCTGGCCGTCGAGAAGCAGGTCGCGATCCTGTACGTGGCCACGACCGGCAAGCTCGATGACGTGCCGACCGAGCGCGTGCGCGAGTTCGAGAGCCAGTTCTACCGCTTCCTCGAGACCGAGCGCCCCAAGATCCTCGAGGAGCTCGGCGCGACCCGAGCCTTGAATGACGACCTGTCGAAGGCCCTGGCCGAGGCGACCGACGCGTTCCGAACCACGTTCCTGGCCTGAGACCCGAAGCTAGAGACCGTCCGTGGCAAGCCAACGAGACATCCGGCGGCGCATCGGCGCCGTCAAGAACATCAAGCAGATCACCCGAGCGATGCAGTTCGTGGCGGCATCGAAGCTCAAGCGCGCCCAGGACGCGACGCTCGCCGCGCGGCCGTACAGCGACAAGCTCGATGAGGTCCTCGCCGACCTGGCCGCCGTGCTCGGCGCCGAGGATCACCCGCTCCTGGCCGAGCGGGAGGAGGGTGGCAAGCGCCTGATCGTGCTCGTCACCACCGACCGGGGGCTGGCCGGACCACTCAACACGAATACCATCCGGTTCGCGGCCAAGGAGATCACCGGTCACTCCGGCGATCTGGCCCTCGTGACGGTCGGACGCAAGGGCCGCGATGCGATGCGCCGCGCCGGCGTGCCGATGGAGGCCCACTTCGCCGGCTTCGGCGACCGCCCGTCGTTCGCCGACACGCTGCCCCTCGCCCGCCTCATCACCGATGACTTCCTCGCCGGCGGCTATGCCCGGGTCGATGTCATCTACAACCGCTTCGTGTCCACGCTGGTCCAGCGCCCGGAGATGATCCAGCTGCTGCCGATCCGAGCGACCGAGGACACCGAAGGCATCCCAGGCAACCAGTTCATCTTCGAGCCGAGCGCGGCCGCGGTCCTGGAGCGGCTCGTGCCGCGCTATGTCGCCACGCGACTCTTCCAGGCCGTCCTCGAGGCCAAGGCGAGCGAGGAGTCCAGTCGGATGGTCGCGATGAAGAACGCGACCGAGAACGCCGAGGACCTCATCGAGGACCTGACCCTCTCGTACAACAAGGTCCGTCAGTCCAACATCACCCGCGAGATGATCGAGATCGCGTCCGGCGCCAACGCACGCTGACGCACAGGACGCAGGAGGCAACCCCCACCATGGCGATCGCCACGACCAACGCGACGGGCCGGGTCATCCAGATCACCGGCCCCGTCGTCGACATCGAGTTCCCGGCCGGCAAGCTGCCGGCGATCCTGAACGCCGTCGAGATCCAGCGCGAGGGCCAGGATTCGCTCGTCTGCGAGGTCCAGCAGCACCTCGGCAACAACTGGGTCCGCTCGGTGGCGATGACGACGACCGACGGCCTGGCCCGCGGCGTGCCGGTCCTCGATACCGGCGCGCCGATCACTGTGCCGGTCGGTGAGGCGACCCTGGGTCGCGTCTTCGACGTCCTCGGTCGCCCGATCGACAACAAGGGCCCGGTCGAGGCCGAGCACAGCCTGCCGATCCACCGCAAGGCGCCCGCCTTCGACCAGCAGTCGACCGAGGTCGAGGTCTTCGAGACCGGCCTCAAGATCATCGACCTGATCTGCCCGTTCAAGAAGGGCGGCAAGATCGGCATCTTCGGTGGGGCCGGCGTCGGCAAGACGGTCATCATCCAGGAGCTGATCCGGAACGTCGCCCAGGAGCAC
>DASPHN010000004.1:0-11679 GCA_035629655.1 Saccharimonadales bacterium (SeqCode)
TGCCTACTGGATCGCGGTGATCGCCTGCTCCACGAGGTCGGCGTCGGGCGACTGGACGTAGAAGATCGTGTCACCGATGCCGAACACCGCGAGCGTGTACGACGGGGTCGTGACGGTCACGACCTGCTTGCCGCCGATGTCGGCGGTCGCGACCTCCGACCCGGGGACGGCGGCCGCTGCCGTCTGGAACGCCTCCTGGGCCGCTGCGGTATCGGCGCCGGCGATCTGGACCGCGTCGAGGAACAGGGTCTGGCCACCCGCCGCGGCGCCACTGGACGTGGCGACCGTGACGTCCGTCGGTGCCTTGCCGAGGGCCGCGACGATCGGGGTCAGCTGGCGATTCACGTTGGAGCGGATATAGCTCTCGGCGTCGACCGTCGTGCCCGTCAGGGTGACGTCGCCGACGGTCGCGGGGATGCGCGATGCAAGGTCTCCACCACCGGTCGCACCCGACGCGGACGGCGCGGCGGACGCATCGCCCGACGGAGCCGCGCTCGCGTCACCCGATGGAGCCGCGCTGGCGTCGCCCGACGGGGCGCCACTGGCATCGGTCGAGGGGGCCGCGCTCGCCGCCGCCGACGCGGCGGCCGATGGCGCGGACGATGTGGTCGTGCCGGACCCGCCTGTCGTGCCGCAGGCCGCGACGCCGAAGGCGACGAGGAGCAGGGCGGGCGCAAGAAGGCGCTTCGGGATCATGGTGCAGGAACCTCCGGGATACGTTCGCTGGGGTACCCGGTGGCCATCGAGGCGAGATGCCCACCGCGATTCTGTATGCAAGCAGCCCGGCCGGAGCAGGACGGTGAACGCCCGCGCGAGCCCGTCTATCAGCCGCGTGACAGGCGGGCCTCGCGCTCGAACGGCCCGTACGGGTGGTTCGCGCCGAGCCGCAACGCGAGGTCGATATCCGCGGCGCTGGCCACGCCGTCGTCCCTCGCCAGGATCGCCTCCGCGGCCACGGCGGCCTCGATGCGCTGGCGGATCCCGTCGTCGTCGGCACGTCCCTCCGGACCGGGCCCGGTCCCCGCGACCGGGATCCCGTCGATCGGCTGGGCCTCCCCTCGTCGGCCGTCGAGGTCGTAGGCGTAGAAGCCGCGGCCGGTCTTGCGCCCGAGGGCCCCGGCGGCCACGAGCGCCTCCTGGATCGGCGACGGCCGAAGCCGGTCCGGGCGTCCGAGCCGTTCCCAGACCCCGACCGCCGCGGCAAGATTCACGTCGAGGCCGGCGAGGTCCATGAGCTCGAACGGGCCCATCGGGTAGCCGCCGGCACGCAGCGCGCCGTCGATCGCGTCGATGTCGGCGGCGCCGGACTCGAGCAGCCGGAGGGCCTCGATCGTGAACGGACGATTGACTCGGTTCACGATGAACCCGGGCGCATCAGCGCAGACGACCGGCGTCTTGCCCCAGGCCTGCACCTCGGCGACGGCGCGCGCGACCACCTCCGGATCCGTCAGCGGCGCGGCCACGACCTCGATGAGCGCCATCAGGGGGACGGGGTTGAAGCCGTGCAGCCCCACGACGCGAGACGGGATCGCGGTGGCGGCGGCGATCTCGCCCACGGGCAGCGCGCTCGTGTTCGTCGCCAGCACGACCGTGGGGTCGGACTCCGCGTCCAACGCTCGGAAGATCGCGCGCTTCAGCTCGAGGTCCTCCAGCGCCGCCTCGAGCACGAGGTCCGCCCCGACCGCGACCTCGACCAGCGTCGTCGCCGTGCGCAGGCGGGCCAAGCGCTCGTCGACCCATGCCTGGCCGTCCGCGACTGGAGGGGCGATCCGGCGGACGCGCCTGGTCAGGCCGTCGCGGATTCGCTCGGTGGCACGTTCGAACGCGGCCGGATCGACGTCGAAGATGACGACCTCGCGGCCCGCCTCGAGCGCGACCTGCGCGAAGCCCGCGCCCATCGCGCCCGCGCCGACGATGCCGACGGTGGCGACCCCGTACTCGACGGCTTCGTTCGTCACACCGACTTCAGGGATTCGAACGGCTGTCGGCAGCCTCGGCAGTAGAACAGCGAGCGGCACTGGGTCGGGCCGAACGCGCTATCCATCACGACCTGGCCGGAGTCGCACCACGGACAGCGCGTCTCGCCGGGCGCGGCCGGGGGCGCGATGCCCGCCGAGCGCAAGGCCGCCAGACCGGCCTCGGAGATCCGGTCGGAGGTCCAGGGCACGACGAAGGTCGTCTCGACCGCCACGGGCCGCCCGAAGACGGCGAGACGCCCCGCGATCGAGTCGCGGATGACGTCGAGTGCCGGACAGCCGATGAACGTCGGCAGGATGTCGACCCGGATCCCGTCGTCCGTGGCCTCCACCCGGTGGACGATGCCGAGATCGACGACCGACAGGACCGGCAGCTCCGGATCGGGCACCCCGGCCAGGGCCGCCCGGACGCGCGCGACGAGGTCGGCGTCGCCGGCCGTGCTCGTCGGCGCGACCGTCGCGCCGGATCGCGCCGCTGCGATGGCCAGGTGCGTGCCGCCCTCGCTCACCACGTCGCTCCCGGGTCGGAGCGCCGCACCGATGTGATCATCGACCACAGCTCCGTGAAGGCCGGGTCGTGCACCGTCCGGCTCGTGTCGCGGTCGCGGGTCGGTGGCGGCACGGGCAGACCCAGGCCGCGCAACCTCGGCTCGATCGTCGCCCGCCAGCGTGTCTCGAGGACCTCCATCGGGGCGTCGAGGAGGCCGTCCGCCACGAGCCCGGCCTCGTCGGGGAGTGGCCCGAACACCGTCCCGGCATCCGGACCGAGCGCGGTCAGCGCGGCGACGAGCCGGTCCCGCGGCTCGCCGTCCGCTCGGGCCAGGCGGTCCAGCCATAGCTCGACATGGGCGACGTGATAGCGCTCCTCACGGGCGATCTTTCCCGCGAGCTCGGTGAGCGGCGGCCAGGCACCGTCGCCCACGGCCGCCAGCCGGACGGCATCCGCGGTCTCGTACAGGTAGCGACGGGCGATGGTCATCGCCCAGTCGCCCCGGCCGTGGTCGAGCAGGCGGGCGTGACGGAAGTCGGCCGGTCCTCGGTCGTAGGCCAACGCATCGGCATCGCCGTCCTCGAGCGTCGCCAGCAGGCCGTACAGGGCGGCGGCGTGGCCCAGCTCGTCCTGAGACAGGGAGCTCATCGCGATGTCCTCCTCGAGGATCGGGGCGATGCCCGTCCACTCGGAGTCCGAGAAGCCGATGACGAACTCGTCGTCGGCCATCGAGCGCAGCAGCCCGGCCAGGGCGGTGGGCCGCGCGGCGACCGCGGTCATCGGTTTCGGGCCTTCGGCTTGGCCTGGCCGGCGGCCTCGCGAGCGGCCGCCAGCTTGTCACGCATCACGTAGCCGCCCGGCTTCTTGAACGAGCGGTCGAGCGGCGGCTGGAGCAGGTCGGGATCGTCGAGATCGATGACATCTGCGCGACGCACGACCCACAGCCTCACGCTCTCCTGGCGACGTCCGTACAGCTCCCGGGCGTAGTGGGCCGCGAGCTCGGCGTCCGGCGCCAGCACGCTGCCGCCGTGCCGCATCGGGTCGCCGTCCTTCTCCTGGCGGAAGACCTCCCAGGGCTCCAGGACCCCGGTCCCGGCGTCGCCCATCTCGGTGGTCATGCCGCTCGGGGCGCCGCCAGGATCGCGTCGCGCACCCAGGCCGACTCCGCGCGCGCCAGCCGGCGGAACTCGAGCCGGGCCTCGGACATCGGGCCGTGATTGGTCACGACCGTGCGCAGCTCATCCCAGTCCGGCTCGGTGTAGCGCCAGACGCCGGCCTCCTCATCGAAGCGCAGCTCGGTGTCCGGGATGACCAGGCCGAGCTCGCGGATCCGCGGCACATAGATGGTCAGGAACTCCTGACGCAGCTCCTCGGAGGTCTTGGCCTTGATCCGCCAGAAGAGGTCGCGGTCCTTCTCGCGCGGGGTGCGAGGGCCGTGCATCTGCATGAGCGGGCCCCACCAGCGATCGAGGGCGTCCTGGATCTGGGCACGCTGCTGGGCGCTGCCGGTGACCATGGTCACGACCACGTCACGGCCATGCATGATATGGACCGATTCCTCCCAGCAGATCTTGCGCATCGTCCGGGCGTAGGGCGCGTAGCTCGAGTCGCGCAGGGCCTGCTGCGCGACGATCGCGGCCGCATCGACGAGCCACGCGATCATCCCCACGTCGGCCCACGACACCGTCGGATAGTGGAAGACGTTGTGGAATTTGGTCTTGCCGGCGAGCAGGTCGTCGAACATCGCCTCGCGCGGCTTGCCGAGGTCCTCGGCGACCCGGTACAGCAGCTGGGCGTGGCCCACCTCGTCCTGGACCTTGGCCGTCAGCGCGAGCTTGCGGCGCAGGGTCGGCGCCTGCATGAGCCACTCGCGCTCCGGCAGGACGCCCATGAGCTCCGAGTTCGCGTGCATCTCGACGAAGCGCAGCACCGCGGTCCGGTACTCGTCCGGCATCGGGTCGGTCGCCTCGACCTTGCCTCCGCCCGTGACGTGGGCCTCGAAGCGCTCGAACCACGCGTCATGATCGAGGTCGCCGCGGGCCGGCACCGGCGTGCGCTCGGCGGGCGACAGGATGGGATCGAGGGCGAGGGGATCGGTCATCCGGGGGCCTCCTCCGGTTCGATGGCGAGCACGGCTCGCAACGCGAGGTCGGCGTACGCCTCGGCGAGGGCGGTCGGCTTGAGTCGACCCTCCGGGCGATACCAGGTGACGATGCCGTTGAGGGCGGTGAGGACGAACGCGGCCGCGGTGGCCGGATCGACAGGGGCGAAGGTCCCGGCCGTCACGCCATCGGCGATCACCGAGCGGAACCGCTTCTCATAGGCGTCGCGTCGGCGCCCCATCTCCGCACGACGCTCGGTCGAGAGGGAGCGCCACTCGTGCACGAAGACGCTGGCTCGCTCGATGTCATCGGTCACGACGCCGACATGCGCCCTGACCAGGGCCGCCAGCCGCGAGCCTGGACCGGGGACCGGCTCGGGATCCGCCCCGGCGAGTGCCGAATCGGCGGCGACCTCGAAGCGGGTCGCAGTGCGCTCGACGATGGACCACAGGACGTCCTGCTTGGAGGTCACATGGGCATACAGGCTGGCGCCCTGGATATCGAGCGCTCGCGCGATGTCGCGCACGCTGGTGCCGGAATAGCCGTGCTCGCGGAAGAGCGAGCTGGCGGCGTCCTCGATCTCCCGGCGGCGGGATGTCTCGACCACGCGGCGTGGCCCTCCGTGCCTAACGATCGTTAGGCGGGCACCCTACTCCATCTCCCGGCACGAGGCAAGCGCCGGGCGAGCATCAGGAGCCGGTGAAATCGGGGGTCCGCTTGCCCCGGAACGCAGCCAGTCCCTCGGCGTGGTCGGCCGTCGCGCCGGCCAGGCCCTGCAGGCGTGCCTCCTCCGCGAGCGCGGCGTCGAGGTCCGAGGTCCACGCGGTCTCCATGGCGTGTTTCGTCCAACCGATGGCCAGTGGGGCACCGGCGGCAAGCCGGTCGGCGAGGGCACGGGCCTCGCTGAGGAGGGCCTCCGCGGGCACGACCCGACCGACGAGCCCGATGCGCACGGCCTCCTCGGCCCCGATCGGCTCCCCCACGAGGGCGATCTCGGTGGCGCGTCCCTGGCCGACGAGCCGTGGCAGGAGCCACGTCGCGCCGCAGTCCGGCACGAGCCCGATGCGCCCGAACGCGAGCACGAAGCGTGCCTCTGGTGCGGCAAGCCGCAGGTCGCAGGCGAACGCGAGCGAGGCGCCGGCCCCGGCGGCCACGCCGTTGATCGCCGCGATGACCGGTTGATCCATGGCGCGGAGGGCCCGGATGATCGGCAGATACCGCTCGCGCAACTCGACCTCGAGCGGCGCGGCATCGGGCGCCTCACGCTCGGCGAGGTCCTGGCCGGCACAGAAGGCGCGACCGGCACCCGTCAGGACGACGGCCCGCACCGTCCGATCCGCGCCGATGGCTCGGAGCGTCTCGGCGAGGGCGACCTTGAGCGGCACCGTCAGCGCGTTGAGCGCCTCGGGTCGATCGAGCGTGAGGGTGGCGACCGGCCCGTCGATCTCGACGCGCAGGCCGTCGCCGCCCATGGTCAAGCGGCGCCCACCCCGGCGAACTCGACCAGGCGGCCATCGACGAGCTCGAAGACCCGCCGGTCCACCGGTTCGTCCGCCCCGCCCGACTGCTCGACCACGAACTCCGCGAACAGCTCGGCGAACTCCGGGTCGTCGGCGTGCAGCGTGGCGGCGGTGAGCAGGTGGCGATCCGGGATGCCGACGAGGACGCGCCCACCAGGGCCCAGCTGCTGGGCAAGGTGGGCCATGACCTCGGGCAGCAGGATCCGGACGGCATCGACGCCGTCCCCGGTGTCGGAGCTGATGAGGCGCCGCTCGCCGGAGACCTCGTCGCTCCACGCGGCCGTCGCGGACCAGGCCGCGAGGTTGCGCATGGCCGCGTCCTGGAGCTCGCTCGGCTCGATCCCCCACGACAGCAGGTGGTCGCCGTTGACGACGATGTCGAACGCGCCGGCGGACATCGTATAGACGACCGGCAGGCCCACCGGCCCCTGGTCGAGCAGTGGCTGGGAATGGCTTGTCATCGAGTGCGCGGCCATCGAGTCGCGATCGAAGGCCTCGATCGAGAGTCCCTGCGTCCCGATCGGTCGGAAGGCCGGGCGGATGAGGTCGCGCGCCGCTCCCCAGTCGTGCTCCGGTGTCTCGGTCGGCGACCCGCTCGACGCCCGGGGTGGGGTATGGCCGCTGATCGGCGCGTCCGCGTCGATGGGTGCCAGGATGTCCGGCGCCGTGTCGCGCAGCGACGCGGGTGGCTCATCACCCAGGTCGCGCGCCAGGTCGCGCCCGACGTCGCTGCCGCCTTCGAACGGGTCTCGCTCCATGCGTCCTCCTCGTCTCCCTCGGTCAGCGACCGGTCCACACCGGCGGCCGTTTGTCCATGAATGCCTGCATCCCCTCGCGCTGGTCGGCCGTCGCGAACAGGGCGAAGAAGGCAGCCCGTTCGACCTGCAGGCCCGCGCCCAGCGGCTGCTCCTCGGCCTCGAGCACGGCCCGTTTCGCCGCCCGCACGGCCAGTGGGGGCATCGACGCGATCCGGCCCGCGAGGTCGAGCGCCGTGGCGACCGTGTCCGCCGCCGGCACGACCGTCGTCACGAGGCCGGCCGACTTCGCCTCGGCCGCGTCCATCGTGCGTCCGGTGAGGATCAGCTCCATGGCCAGGGCTCGGCCGACGGCGCGGGTGAGCCGCTGCGTCCCCCCGGCACCGGGCATCACCCCGATCTTGATCTCGGGCTGGCCGAACCGGGCATCGTCGCCGGCCACGATGAGGTCGCACGACATCGCGAGCTCGCAGCCGCCGCCGAGGGCGAAGCCACGCACGGCCGCGATGACCGGCAGCCCGATCCCCCAGATCCGGTCCCAGGCGCCGAAGCGGCCCTCGCGCACCAGGCGGTCCGGCGTCTGGTCCGCGAGCTCGACGATGTCGGCCCCGGCCGCGAACGCGCGCTCGCCGGAACCGGTCAGGACGATGGCCCGCATCGACGGATCCCGATCGAGCTCCTCGAGGGTGCCGGCGAGGGCATCGAGGAGGTCGAAGCTCAACGCGTTGAGGGCGTCGGGTCGATCGATCGTGACGAGCGCCACGCCGTCGTGCCCGGACGGGCGGGTCTCCACGCGGATCCAGCGGGTGGTCGACTCGACGTCGGGCAACTCGGACTCCTCGCGGCTCGTCGGCCACCAGTATCCATGGTCCGGGAACCGCCCCGTCAGGCGGTCAGGTCGTCGGCGTCCTCGAGGACCAGCAGCGTCGAGAGGCCCGGGGCGATCTCGCGAAGGTTCCGGCCGGCTGCGCGCATCGCGTCCGAGGCCAGGCCTTCGTCGAGCGCCGCCCGGTCGTCGAAGGTCATCGCGGTGACGAGCACGAGATCGGTCTCGCCGCCCAGGGCGCCGTGCACCCGCTGGACTCGCGTGCCTCGCAGTCCGGGTGTCCCGGCCACGAGCGGCAGGTGCTCCGTGGCATAGCGTCGCTCGAACTCGGCGACGGCCTCCGGACCGCCCTCGGGCCGGCGATACAGGGCGAGCAGGGTGGTCATGCGGGCACCTCGGTGCTGGGCGGGTCGCCCGCCCGGGCGCGGGCGACCGGTTCGGTCGTCCGATAGAAGTCGGCCAGTGCGGCGTGGAAGGTGGCCGGTCGATCGGCCAGGACGTCGTGCCCGACATCGGGCAGGACGAGGAGCCGGCCATCGCGGACCTGGCGTGCCAGTCCGGCAGCCTGGGCGACGGGCGCGAACGGATCGCGGTCACCCGCCACGACCAGCGTGGGTGACTCGATCCCGCGCAGCTGTGCGGGGCTGAGCAGTGGCTGGTCGGAAATGTCGGCGACGATGGCTGGCAGGAGGCGCCGCCACGCGCCCGGACCCTGGGCGGGGTCGTGCCTCGCCGCGAGCTGCCCGGCCCAGACCGGGTCGTCGCGCTCGATCCGGGCGGGATCCATGAGCTTCCGGCCGACCGCCAGGCGCGGTTCCCGCTCCGCGGCGATGCTGACCAGGACGAGCGTGCGCAGCCGATCACCGGCCCTCGCCGCGACGTGAAGCGCCGTCATCGCTCCCATCGAGTAGCCGAGCACGTGGAACGTCTCCAGCCCCAGGGCGTCGGCGAAGGCGAGGACGTCGTCGGCCAGATCCGACGTCGCCAGGCCGTGCGCCGCGTCCCAGCGTGTCCCCCCATGACCGCGGGCATCGGGCAGGTAGACGCGGAACGCCTCGGCGAGGAACGGGCGTTGCGTCGAGAAGTGATCGCGTCCGCTGCCGGTCGCCCCGTGCAGGGCGATGAGCGGCGGCCCGGCACCGTCGACGACGTACTCGACATCAAGTCCGGCCGCCTGGATGGTGGGCATGCCGGCGATGCTACGACGAGCCGGCGCAACAAGAACGCGAACACACGCCGCGGTACGATCGACCGCATGACCGAGCCCGCCCGCGACACCCGCATCGAACGCGACTCCATGGGCGAGATGGCCGTCCCGGCCGACGCCCGCTACGGCGCTTCCACCCAGCGGGCGGTGTTGAACTTCCCGATCTCCGGACAGCCGCTGCCTCACCGGTTCCTGGCCGCCCTCGCCCTCGTCAAGCAGGCCGCCGCCGAAACGAACGGAAGCCTGGGCCTGATCCCGCACGACCTGGCCGAGGCCATCGCCGTGGCCGCGGCCGGCGTCGCCACCGGGGTCCACGACGACCAGTTCCCGATCGACATCTACCAGACGGGTTCGGGGACGTCGACGAACACGAACATGAACGAGGTCATCGCCAACCTCGCCGCCGAGCGGCTCGCTGACGGTCGGCGCGTCCACCCGAACGACGACGTCAACCGCTGTCAGAGCTCGAACGACACCATCCCCACGGCGCTCCAGCTGTCGGCGGCGATCGCGATCGACGAGGCGCTCGTCCCCGCCCTCGAGCGGCTGCACGCGGCCCTCGAGGCCAAGGCCCTCGAGTTCTGGCCGATCATCAAGACCGGCCGCACCCACCTCCAGGACGCCACCCCCGTTCGCCTCGGCCAGGAGTTCCGCGGCTATGCCGGGCAGATCGAGGAGGCGATCCGCCGAGCACGGACCGCCCAGGACGAGCTGCTGGCCGTGCCACTCGGGGGGACCGCCGTCGGGACGGGCATCAATGCCCATCCGGCGTTCGCGCCGGCCGCGTGCGCTCGCCTGACCGAGCTGACCGGGCTGGCCGTCCACGAGACCCGGAATCACTTTCACGCGCAGGCCACCCTCGACGCCGCGATCGCGGCACACGGCGCGATCCGGACGATCGCCCTGAGCCTGTGGAAGATCGGCTCCGACGTCCGCCTGCTCGGGATGGGTCCGCGCGCCGGCCTGGCCGAGATCGCCCTGCCCGAGACGCAGCCGGGCTCGAGCATCATGCCCGGCAAGGTGAACCCGGTCATCGTGGAGTCGCTGACGATGGTCGTGGCCAGGGTCGTCGGCAACGACGCGACGATCGCGTTCGGACAGACGGGCTCCTTCCTGGAGCTCAACGTGATGCTGCCCGTGACGGCCGCCGCGATGCTCGAATCGATCGAACTCCTGGCGGCGGCGACACGCAACCTCAGCGAGCGGGCGATCGAGGGCCTGACCGCCACCGAACGGGGGCCCCAACTCGTCGAGCAGGGGCTGATGCTCGCCACCGCGCTCGCGCCGGTCATCGGCTACGACGAGGCCGCGGCGCTGGCCAAGGAGGCGTTCAAGAGCGGGCGCACCATCCGGGAGCTTGCCCTGGAGCGCGGCATGGACGGCGAGGAGCTCGACCGCCTGCTCGATCCCGCAGCGATGACCGAGCCCGGGCTCGGCGGTGGGCCAGCAGGCGGCTGACCCGGCGCTGCGTCAGCTGCCCTCGACGATGAGGTCGGCGAGCATGTTCGGATGGACGACGCAGCTGAAGCGGTAGCGGCCGGGGATCAGGCCGCCGATCGCGTACGTCTCCCGGGTCGGGCCGATCACGGGCGTCTCCTCCACCAACGTCGTCTCGCCGGCGAGGAGGGTCAGCCCATGCGGGATACCCGCATCCCGGTGCTCGAGGGTGACCATCATCGGCACGCCTGCTGGGACGGCAACGGTCGTCGGTTCGTAGGCGATCCCCGAGGCGACGAGCGTGAACAGGGTCGGTGCGACGGCCGCGGGCGTCGGCGCGGGCGGCCCCGCGTCGCACGCGGCGACAAGCGCGACGAGGAGCGTCAGGGCGAGCCCGCGCCGGACCGACGCGCCTGCGGGCGTCACCGGCGAACAGGTCGAGGGTCCGCCCCGACTCGGTCGAGCCATGCGTGGAGGCCGACCGCCGTCCAGGCTGCCCCGACGAGCAGCCACGCAACGGTGTTCGGCATCAGGGATCCGACGCCGGCGATGAGCAGCAGCATCGCCGTCAGCTCCGCCGCGCGCCGAAGCATCACGAGGCTCATCCCGGCGAGGCCGACCGCCGCCAGCGACCCCGCCGCGGCCGTGAGGGCGCCATAGGGCCCGCCGATGATGGCCATCCCCAGCGCGAGCACGAGCATGAGCTGGCCGAGCACGGCGATGGCGAGCGCGGCGTCGGCGACCCGATCGGCGTCCGGCCCGAGCCGATGCGCGGCACCCAGGATCGCCACCGTCGCAGCCGCGGCGCCGAGCAACGCGAGCGGCAACGTGCCGGCGAGATAGCCCGGCCAGTCGGGCGGGACCGGCTCGGCCAGCGTGACCGCCGCGGCGACGGTCCACGCACCGCCGGCGAGGAGCGCGGCGATGACGCCGATCCGGGTGGGTCGCTCGACCTGGCGATGGGCATCGATGGCGCCGCGGACGAGATCGAGGCGGCCTCGGACGTCGATGGCCCGGTCCTCGAGGAGGGCTCGCACCTCGGGTTCGTAGCGGGTGCGCCAGTCAGCGGGGTAGAGCCGAAGGAGGCCGGCCCCGGCGGGAGCCGACCGACGACCCGGTCCGCGCCACGACCGGTTCATCAGACGCAGCCGTTGGCGACGAGCGGCGGGATGATCCCGGGCTGTCCCAGGGCGACCGGCAGTGGCCCGAGCGTGATGCGCGAGGTATCCACCGTGAGCACTCCCTGTGCGTCGACCTCGACGGCGTACCGATCCAGGCTGCGCGGTGCCGGCCCGAACTGCTCGCCCTCGGCCTTCGTCCCGAGCCGGTCGTAGCGCGATTGATGGCACGGGCAGTGGAACCACCG
>DASPHN010000005.1:0-12450 GCA_035629655.1 Saccharimonadales bacterium (SeqCode)
GTTCGGCGGTCACCCACGTCGACAGTTC
This sequence comes from Saccharimonadales bacterium (SeqCode), assembly GCA_035629655.1. Lineage (GTDB taxonomy): Bacteria > Chloroflexota > Limnocylindria > Limnocylindrales > CSP1-4 > SPCO01. The sequence goes on from DASPHN010000005.1 coordinate 29, forward strand.
GAAGCCGGCGGTCGCCTGGGCGCGACGCAACGCGGAGCGAAACGCCCTGGCCGATCGGCCGGTCCGCTGGATCGTCGATGACGCGCTGGCCTTCACGATCCGCGAGGCTCGACGGGGACGCCGGTACGCCGGGGTCGTGCTCGACCCGCCGTCCTACGGCCACGCCGCGGACGGCCGTCGATCGTGGCGGCTGGACAGCGACCTGCCCGACCTCCTCGACGCGATCGACGCCATCCTCGAGCCGGCAGGGTTCGTGCTGCTCACCGCCCATTCGGAGGGGATCGGGCCCGATGCGCTCGCCGAGGCCCTCGAGCCGCTCGCGTGGGGTGCGACACGAGTGGAGGCGGACGACCTCGTCCTGACAGCCGGCAGCGGCGCCCGGCTCCCACTCGGTGCGTACGCGCGGGTGGACCGGGCATGATGACGTCGATGGCCCGATCCTCCCCCACCGCGCTCATCGCAAGCCCGTCCAATCCCCGCATCAAGGCGGCGGCCGGCCTGCGCGATGCGCGCGATCGAGCCGAGCGAGGCCTGAGCCTCGTCGATGGCGCCCGCGAGCTGCGCCGAGCGCTGGACGCCGGGATCGAGGTCGTGGAGGCGTTCGTCCACGAGCCGCTGCTTGCCGGCGCCGACGCCCGCGCCGTCCTGGATGCGCTCGCCGCGCGCGGGATCCCGCTCCAGCCAACGACCGAGGCCGCGATCGGCAAGCTCGCCTTCGGGTCGCGGGCCGAAGGCATCGTGGCCGTGATCCGCGTGCCGCCGCTCGGCCTCGAGCGTCTCGCCGTGCCCAGCGATCCGCTCATCGTCGTCGTCGACTCGGTGGAGAAGCCCGGGAACCTCGGGGCGATCCTGCGCTCCGCGGACGGCGCAGGGGCCGACGCGGTGGTCGCCGCTGCGCCGCGAACGGACCTCCTGAACCCCAACGTGATCCGCGCGAGTGCCGGCACGGTCTTCGCCGTGCCTCTGGCCGCCGCATCCACCGAGGAGGTCGTCGCATGGCTCCGCGCGACGGCCGTGCGGATCCTCACGACTCGGGTGGATCGGGGCCGGACCTACACGGATGTCGACCTGACCGGCCCTGTGGCGCTCGTGCTCGGCAGCGAGGCGGATGGCCTCGGGCCGGCCTGGGCCGGCGATGATATCGAGGCAGTCCACCTGCCGATGCACGGGATCGCCGACAGCCTGAACGTGTCGGTCACCGCGGCCGTGCTGCTCTACGAGGCGCGGCGCCAACGGGACCGACGCCCTGGAGGTCCCGACTGAGCCCATGGACACCACGTTCGACTTCGTGATCATCGGCGCCGGGCCGGCCGGCGAGGCGGCGGCGCACGAGGCGCGCCAGCAGGGTGCGTCGGTCGCGGTCATCGATCGACGCTGGTTCGGCGGCAGCTGTCCGCACATCGGGTGCCTGCCGTCCAAGTCGTTGCTGCACGGCGCCGCGGAGCACCGTGCGAACCCGGAGCGCTACGAGTGGCCGCGAGCCTCCACCCGCCGCGACTACATGATCAATCGGGCGCCGGACGCGCCCGAGCCGGATGACAGCGGCCACGTACAGGCGCTCGAGGACGCTGGCGCGACCGTCTATCGCGGCGAGGGATCGATCGCCGGCCGCGGCCGGGTGGCGGTCCGACACGACGGCGTCACCCACGACCTCGATGCCGCCCATGTGCTCGTCGCGGTGGGGTCCGTCGCCAAGCGACCGCCGATCGACGGGATCGGCGACGTCCGCCTGTGGAGCAACGAGGAGGCGACCCTGGCGCGCGAGCTGCCGCGCAGCCTGGTGATCCTCGGCGGCGGACCCACGGGCTGCGAGCTCGCCCAGGTCTACGCTCGCTTCGGCGTCCCCACGATCATCGTCCAATCGGGTCCACGACTCGCGCCGACCGACCACAGGCGCAACTCCGAGGTGATCCGGGCCACCCTCGAGGCCGACGGTGTCACGATCCGGACCGGTGTGCGGGCCACGCGCGTGCGGGCCGGGACGGGGACGGACGGGGCGCACGTCGTCGAGCTGGACGACGGATCGAGCGTCGAGGGTCACGAGCTGCTGGCCGCGGTCGGGCGGGACTTCCCGCTGTCGGAGCTCGGGCTGGAGCACTACGGCCTCGACACCAGCGGACGGACGCCGTTCCCGCGAGACGGTCGACTGCGTGTCGCGGACGGCCTGTACGTGATCGGCGATCCAGCCGGTCCGGAGCTGCACACGCACCAGGCCCACTACCAGGGGGAGCTCGCGGTGCGGATGGCCCTCGGACAGGCGGTCGAGCCCGACTACCGAGCGCTGCCACGCGCGACCTATACCGATCCCGAAGCCGCCTTCGTGGGGATCAGCCTCGAGAGCGCCCGCGACGCGGGCCTCGACGCATTCGAGCTCGTCGCGGACTTTGCGACGAGCTCGCGGGGCTACGCGCTCGAGGCGACCCTGGGTCACCTGACGATCGTCATCGACCGCGGTCGCGGCGAGCTGGTGGGTGCGGCGATGGCCTGCCCCGACGCGTCCGCCGCGCTCCACGAATGCGTGCTGGCGATCCAGGCGCGCGTCCCGGTCGAGACCCTCGCCGCGACGATCCACGCCTTCCCGTCCACCTCACGGATCCTCAACGGCCTGTTCGGGGACGCGCGGCGGGAGCTTGCGATGCCCGGAAGCGTGGTCAAGCCCGACTGAGGGCGCGTCTCCGTTCCGGAGGTCAGCGCTCGAAGACGACCTGGCCATCGACGAGCACCTGGGTCGGGCGGGCGCTCCACAACGCCCCGCCGATCTCGGTCGGCTCCTGCAGCGCCGCCGCTGGGAGGACCACGACATCGGCCCGCTGGCCGACGGTCAATCGCCCGCGGTCGGTCTCGCGTGCGGAGATGGCGGGATCGACGCAGTTCGCGCGCAGCGCCCGCTCGAGGGTGAGCGCCTGCTCTGGCGCGTACGGCGGCGTGCCGGGCTCCCAGCGCGGGTCCTCCCGTCGGATCGCCAGTGCAAGCCCGGGCCACGGGTCGTACGGCTCCACGGGCGCGTCCGTCCCGAAGGGCATGACGGCGCCCGTCTCGGCGATGCTCCGCCAGGTGTAGGCCTCGGCCTCGGCGCGCGTCCCCCACAGCTTGCGGGCCTGCGCCGCGTCCGAGCCCAGATGGACGGGCTGGACGCTGGCTGCGATCCCGCTGGCCGCGAACCGCGGTCGATCGTCGGGGTGGAGCATCTGGACGTGCTCGATGCGCGGCATCAAGGGCGCGGCAGCCGCACCCGGGGCGAGCACATCGAGCGCGGCTCGGACCGCGGCGTCGCCGATGGCGTGGATCGTGGTGGCGATGCCACCGGCCGCGGCACGCTCGACTCGTTGCCGCAGGCCGTCCGGCTCGGTCATCCAGACTCCGCGCCGCTGCGACGGATCGAGCGGTCGATCGGGCTCGGGCTCGATGTCCTCGAGCAGCGCAGCCGTGCGCGAGCCCAGCGACCCGTCGGCGAAGCACTTCTGCCAGCCGACGATCGCCCGGCCGTGAGGATCCTCGCCCAGCCGCTGGCCGCTGCGCAGGCCGCGCTCGATGGCGGTCTTCACCGCATCGTCACGCATGCAGGCGTGGACCCGGAGCGGCAGCCGGCCGGCGTCCGCCAGCCGGGCGTACATCGGGAAGGAATAGGTCAGGCCCGGGTCCGGCGCGACGCCGCCCGGGTCGTGGCAGGCCACGACGCCCATCGAGATGAGGTCGCGCCCGACGGCCTCGACGAGCCGGCCCAGGTCCTCCGGCGAGGGTGCCGGGACGTGGATCGTGACGAGGCGGGTCGCCGTCTCGTACAGGACGCCCTCGGGCGAACCATCGTCCCTCCGCCGGATGACGCCACCCGGTGGATCGCCGCTCGGCAGGTCCGCGACGCGGAACGCACTGTGGCTGGCCCACAGCGCGTGGTGATCGTGCGCCCAGATCGCGGCGCGCCGACCGGGTGCCACCCGCTCCAGGTCATCGGCGGAGGGCCAGCCGCCCCAGCGGTCCGAGTCCCAGCCGTGGCCCTCCAGCCATGCGTCCGGGTCGGTGAGCGCCGCATCGGCCGCGTGGATGCGATCAAGACCGTCAGCGAGCGTCTCGGCCGAGGTCAGGTCCACCTGGCGCGTCGCCAACGCCGCCTGCGCGAGATGCAGGTGTGCGTCGGTCAGGCCCGGGATGGCCACTTCGTCGGGGGCCAGCTGGATCCGGACCGTGAACGGGTCGGCGCGGGTCTCGAGCTCGACCTCGGTGCCGGCGAAGGCCACGCGCCCGTCACGGATGCCGACCGCCTCGACCCACCCGAATCCGCCGTCGCCTGCGAGCGTCGCGATCCGGCCCGTGATCAGGGTTTCGAGGGGCATCGCCGGTCAGGGTAGCGGGTGGACCGGCAGCAGGTCGGTCAGTCGCGGTCCGCGGGGTCGGCCGGCCCGATCACGGTCGAAGGCGACGGCCGTCCGTCGGCTTCGGCATCGAGCGGCTCGCGAGCGGGCAGCGGGCTCGCTGGGACGCCGGCGTCCTCCCGCCAGGTCGGACGGTCGGCTCCGAGGGCGGCGGCCAGCGGGTCCTCGAAGTGCGGGTCGGCGGTCGCGCCGGAGACGCCCAGATTCGGGTCGCGCAGGAGCACGCTCGCGACGCCGGCCACGAGGACGCCGATCGCGACCAGGAACATCACGGTCCCGGTGCCGATGATGTCCGAGATCGGACCCACGATGATGATCGGGATGAAGCTCGCCGAGGAGACGAGCATGTTCAGCACGCCGAACACCCGGCCGCGGACATCCTCGGGCAGGTCCTCCTGGAGCTGGGTCTGGGCGGGGATCGCCACCGCTCCGTACGCGATCCCGGCGATGAACGCGATGAAGACGACCACCGCGAGCAGTGAGGTGACCGCGGAGAAGTCGAACCCACCCGTCCCGTCGGCATCCTGCAGGATCCGGCTGATCGGGCCGGCGATGCTGAGCAGCAGCAGCATGACGCCGAGGAGGATCAGGCCACCCTCGATCAGACGGCGCCGCGGGAAGTACTTCCCGTACGAGTTGAGCAGCAGGATGCCCATCACGATCCCGAACCCGAGCGGGAGGACGATGACCGCGAAGTCCTTCGCCTCGAGACCGAGCGCGGATTCCGCGAAGGCCGGGCCGAGCACGCCGAGCACGCCGACCAGTGAGGCGGTGATCCCGAGGTAGAGCAGCGACCAGCCGATCGATCGGTTCGAGCGGATGAACGAGATGCCCTCGCGCAGCTGCGAGAAGGTCGACCCCATGGCCTTGCGTGTCTCGCCGACCGGGTGTGCGCCCTCGTCGACGGCATGGGCCGGTGGCGGCGACGGCGGCAGGGTGAAGCAGAAGGCCGCGGCGACGAAGTACAGGACGGCCACGACGAGGATGACCGCCTCGGGACTCGCCACGTTCACGACGAGCGGGCCGAGCAGGGCGAACCCGATGGCGAACGCCGCGTTGAGGGTCAGGGTGAAGATCCCGTTCGCGGCAAGCAGCTGCTTGCGGGGCACGACCTGCGGGATCATCGCGGCCTCGGCCGGGGCGAAGAACACGGTCACGATCGACACGAACGTGTTGAGCAGCAGGATGAGCAGGAAGTTGGCCCCGACCAGGTAGAGCACGACCATCGCGATGCCGCGCAGCACGTTGGTCAGGACGAGGATCAGCCGCCGGTCGATGCGGTCGACATAGACGCCCGCGACCGCACTGAAGGCCACGGCCGGCACGAGGAACGACAGGATCAGCAGGCTGACCGCCGTGTTCGAGGTCGACGTGTTGACGACGACGACGGTCAGGCCGAAGAGGACCATGTTGCCGCCGATCTGCGTGGCGGCCTGGGAGAGCCAGAGGCGCAGGAACAGCGGATTGCGGAAGACCGCGAGCCCGCCGCCGTCGTCGACGGCATCTGGCGGTGCAGGGACGGCCGTCGTCCCTCCGGACGCGCTCATGCGGTCGGTCCTGCGTCGGGATGCACGGCGGCCGTCACACTCGGGTCACCGCGCTCGACGAACCCGGCCAGCCGGCGCTCCAGCGTCGGCCGATCGAGCAGGACGTGTCGGTCGCAGGTCCGACATCGGAGGCCGATGTCCGCGCCGAGCCGGTCGACCAGCCAGGTGTCGCCACCGCACGGATGCGACCGCCGAAGGCGGACGACGTCACCGAGCAGCAGGGTCAGGACGGGGCGGGCCGGCATCGCCGGACAGGCTATCAGAGCCGCGGCCGACCGTTGGCAGGGACGAGATCCCGGTCGGTGGCCGGCACCTCGATCCGCTCGATCGGGGTGACCTCGACCACGACGTCCGGCTGGGTGGCGGCCAGCTGCGCGATGATCCCGCCGGAGCGCGTGAGCGAGCCGGTGAGCTTGTCCGGCGGTCCGATCGCGACGATCTCGACCGGGTCCGGCATCGTCTTGGCGTCGACTTGGACGCTGCCCGGTGCACCGACCACGACGACGCCCGGCACCAGGCGGATCCCGTCCGCGGCGATCGCCTCGGCACCGGCGTTGCGCAGCTCGTTCACGAGGTCTTCGATGCCGGTCCCGTCGATCGGGCCCCGGATGAGGATCGAGACCCCCGGACCGGTCGCCGCATCGATGCCGGCGTACAGCCGCACGCGCCGCAGGTCGGCCCGCAGGTCGTCGAGCGAGGTGTCGCCGCGCTGGGCGTTCTGGGTGATCGTCTGGAGCTCGCCGTCGAGGGTCGAGATCTCGCGTCGCAACTGGTCGTTCCGGGCATTGAGGTTGGCGACCAGGACCGTCAGGTCCTGCGAGGTCAGGCCGGCGAACGCTGCGCCGCTCGCCTGGGTCCGCAGCTGGACGACGACGAGCAGGCCCAGCACGAACGCCACCGCGGCGATCGTCACCTGATTGCGCCGCGCATGCATGCCCTTCACTCCCCCGGGCTCGAGCTGGGGGCGAGGCTGGCGGAGGCTTGCGGCCTGGCGTAGCGCAGGGTCACGGTGCCGGCAAAGGCCGGCATGTCGACCGATTCGGGCTCCGCGAACGAGACTCGGATCCCGAACCGCTCGGCTCGAGCGCGCAGGAAGTCGACGAACCCTGGCGAGGCGGTCAGTCTCGGGTAGAGGCCGGTCGGGCCGAGGGCGGTGAGCTGATATGGCGGCGCGAGATAGGCCGAGTTCACGAGCACCGACGGTCCGATGTCGATGATCGCGGTCGTGGGCGTCACTCGTTCCCCGTTCACCGCGACCGCCTCCGCGCCGGCGGCCCACAGCTCCTCGATGACCGTTCGCAGGTCCCGCGCCCCGACGAGGTAGTCGCCTTCGTTGGCGTCCGGTGCGACCGGGGCCAGCGAGTCCTCGAGCTGGAGCACGATCCCCGTTCCCGTCAACGGGATGAGGCCGGCCGCGATGCGCGCCTGCTGGAGCTGGGCGTTGAGGTCCTTGACCAGGGCCGCGGAGCCCTGGCCGGTCGCCTCGGCCGCCTGGATCCGTTCGCGGATGGAAAGGATCGACGCCTTGAGCTCGTCCTGCTGGGCCTGGAGCTGGGTCGCCGTCTCGACCAGCGGCGCCCGTTCCTGGCTCGTGTAGCGAACGCGCGGCCCTTCCGCGGCGAGCTGGGCCGCAACGAGGAAGCCGAGCCCGAGGAGCGCCGCGAAGAGCGTGAGCTGCCAGCTCGGGATAGCCCGCAGCCGGTTCGGGAGCGTCATGCGGCGGCGCTGCCGGCATCGGGTCGCGCCCGGCGCCGCCGATCGCCCTGGCCGCGTCGGACCAGGACCAGGCCCGCGATGGCCAGGCCGAAGCCGATCGCGACGAGGACGAGGAGGATGCCGCCGCCGGGACCACCGCCACCGCCGGTCGTGCCGCCGGGAGCCGCCGGACCGCCCGGGAGCGCCGTTGCCGCGCCACTCCCCGGCGTGGCCGAGGCGGCCGGTCCCGCGGGCGCCGTGCCCCACTCGGCCGGCTCCGGGCCGGGCGGCGCGGGTTGCGGCCCTCGGCGTTCGGGGACGACCGCGCCGAGATCGGCCAGCCACGCCTCGCCGAAGGCGGCCGTGTCGACACCCAGCGCGTCGACGAACGCTTCGTCGTCGGTCCGCCCTTCCGCGTACGATCGGATCAGCGTCACGAGGGCGTCCTCGCCATGGGTCCGGATGAGGTAGTCCACCGCGGACACGCTCTCGGCATAGGCCAGGAAGAAGCCCGACGCCGTCGTGGGGAACTGACCGGTCAGGCCCTCGAGCGGGATCAACGTGCCGTCACGGGCACTCGCCTCGACGGTCGCCCGGTCGTCCTCGACGTAGCCCTGGCTCTGGAACACGGCGAGGCCCTCGTTGAGCCAGCGCGGCGGGAAGTGATACGGGTTCTGGACCGCGGTGTCGAAGACCAGGTGGACGAGCTCATGTGGGACGACGATCTCCACCCACGCATCGTCGATCTCGCTCGGGCTGATGAGCGCGAACAGGGTCCGGATCCCGGCGTTCGCCTGGCCGCCGACGTTCTCGCGCGTGCCGGGCCCGAGCGCGTCGTAGAACGCGGCCTGGTCGGCATAGATGAAGAAGTCGACCGGCTCGTCCTCGGTCACGCCGAGCAACGCCTCGGTATCGGCGATGGCCTCCTCGCCCAGCCGCAGGGCGCGCTCGCCGAAGTCCCGGCCGCCCTCGTACCAGTGGACGCGGACGATCTCGCCGCTGATCGTCTGCCACGTGAAACGGTCGTCGGTATAGACGGTCGACGCCTCGGGCCCTTCGACAGGGTCCGCGCCGTCGCCTTCCGGGGTCAGGCGCCAGCGCACCGTGACCGGCGTGTTCGGCAGGATGTGTCCGTCGGCCCCGACATCGAGCGTGTGGCGCAACGTGACGGCGCCGGTCCCGGCCGGGGCCGGGAGCTCCACGACGAGCGGTCCGAGCGAGTCGGCGGTGGTCAGCAGCACCTCGACCCGGGAGACCGGCTCGTCGAGGGTGACCGGCTGGGTGATCTCGATCCCTTGCCCGAAGGTCGCATCGATCGACGGGGTGCCGAACGTCGGCTCGGCGGCGATCGTCACGGCCGGAGCAGCGACGAGCGATCCCACGATCAGCAGCGCCGCGAGAAGCGACCGGGCAAGGACGCGGCCCACGGTCAGTCCGCCCATGCGAGCCCCGCCATGCGCAGGATGCCCAGGCCGTTCTGGCCGGCACCGAGCAAGCCCTCGCGAGCCAGGGCCCAGCCCGTGCCGTAGGCGATCGGGATGACCGGGGCATCGCGCTGGACGATGTCCTCGGCACGGTCGTAGGCGGCGGTCGCCACGGCCTCATCGGTCGTGGAGACGGCCTCGGCGATCGCGGCATCGAACTCGTCGGAGCTCCAGCGTCCGTAGTTGTTCGATGCGCCCGTGCCCAGGAGGATGCCGAGGAAGTCGTTCCGGCCCGGGTAGTCGGCGACCCACGACAGCGACCAGATCGCCGGCGGGTCCTGTTCGAGGCGAACGAAGTAGTCGCCGAAGTCCATCGTCTCGGCGCGGAGCGTGATCCCGAGCTCGCGCTCGATCTCGGAGACGATCCCCTCGTCGTAGCCCGTCCCGCCGGTGAGCATCGTCACCTGCGGAAAGCCCTCGCCACCCGGGAAGCCGGCGTCGGCAAGGAGGGTCCGGGCGGCGGCGGGGTCGTAGACCGGCACGACATCGCGATCGCTGCGGCCCGGGATGCCGGGCGGCACCATCGAGGTGGCGACCGCGTCGGGATCGGACACGGCGAGGCGGGCCATCCGTCGCCAGTCGACGGCAGCCGCGAACGCCTGCCGTACGCGGACGTCGTCGAATGGTGCCCGGCTGGCATCGAAGCCGAGGTACTCGGTGGAGAGCGACGGGACCTCGCGCAGCTGCGGGCCGAGGCCGCGGTCGTAGGCGATCCACGAGGCATCGAACTCGCCGATCGGCGCGTAGTCGAGGCGGCCGTCCTCGAAGGCCTCCACGGCGCTCCCGCCGCCGAGATCCGAGACGAGGTGGATCGTGGCGATCGCCGGCGGTCCCGCCCAGTAGCTCGGGTTGGCTGTCAACACGAGGTCGCCGCCGTCGGTGCCGCTCAGCGTGTAGCCGCCGCTGGCCACGAATGCGGAGCCGGGCACGAGCGCATCGGGGTCCTCGCCCACCCCGGGCGGCACGATCCCGAACGACGGGCCCGCCACGACATGCAGGAAGTCGGCCGCCGGCCGGGTCAGCTCGACCGTGACCTCGCCGCGGTCGTCGTCCGCGCGCAGGCCCACGCCGGCCGCATCACCGCTGCCCGTCAGATAGGCCGTCGCTCCCTCGACGTCGAGCAACAGGCTCACGAGCGGCGACGGTGCCGCCGGATCGAGCAGGCGGAGCCACGAGCGCACGACATCCGAGGCACGCAACGGCGTCCCGTCAGAGAACTCGAGGCCCGGCCGCAGCTCGAAGACGATGCGCCGGCCATCCTCCTCGACCCGCCAGGAGCGCGCCAGGGCCGGACGGAGCTCCCGATCGGAATCGAAGGTGGTCAGGGTCTCGAACAGCTGGGCCGTGACCGCGGCACTCCCTGCATCACCCTGGGCGGCCGGGTCGAGCGTGGACGGGGCCCCGAGCAGGATGCGCGCCGTCCCGTCGCTCGCCGCCGCCGGCGCCTGCCCGCAGGCGACGACGACCAGGGCGAGGAGGCATAGGAGGGTCCGGCGGCGCATCGGCCGGAGTATACGGGCGGTGCCCGGAAACGCCCTGCGAGCCATCAGGCGGCGGGCACGGAACGAGGCCTCACGGGACCACACCGCCGGGGGAACGATGTCTGCACCGCGAGGCCTCTGCTGCGATAACGAGCAGGAGGCGTCGTCGTTAGGGCCGCTGTGACGAATTCTTGGCGCCCATCCGCCGGACCGGTCCTGCGCGAACCAGCCCGTAGGATGACCGCATGACCCTCGCCCTCCGCGACACCCTGACCAGGGTGGTCCGGCCGATCGTGCCCCTCGAAGCTGGAACGGTCGGGATGTATACCTGCGGCCCGACCGTGTATCGCTACGCCCACGTCGGGAACCTGCGCAGCTACCTGCTGGCAGACCTGATCCGACGGGTCCTGATCCACCACGGGCTGGCCGTCCGGCACATCAAGAACATCACCGACGTCGGGCACCTGCGCGACGAGCGATTCGACCGCGGAGAAGACCGGATGCTCGTGCAGGCCGGGCTCGAGGACCGCACCTCGGCGGAGATCGCCGATGCCTACGAAGCCGCGTTCCACGAGGACGAGGCGGCCGTCAACATCCTGCCGGCGCACGTCTTCCCGCGGGCGACCGAGCACATCCCGCAGATGGTGGCGCTCGCCGAGCGCCTGCAGGACCTCGGCTTCGCGTACGCCTCGGCCGCACGGAACGTCTACTACGACGTGTCGGCCTTCGACGGGTACGGGTCGCTGTCGGGCAACTCGCTCGACGACCTGCGAGCCGGCCACCGCGGCGAGGTCGAACCGGACAAGGACGATCCGGCCGACTTCGCCCTCTGGAAGGCAGCCGGCGAGGGCCGCGCCCTGAAGTGGGACACCACGCGCTGGGGCGAGGGTTACCCGGGCTGGCACCTCGAATGCTCGGCCATGGCGATGCAGTATCTCGGAGAGCGATTCGACCTGCACACCGGTGGGATCGACAACGTCTTTCCCCACCACGAGGACGAGATCGCCCAATCGAGCCCGCTCGTCGGCGGACCCCCCGCGCAGGTCTGGGTCCACGGCGAGCACCTCCTGATGGCCGGCCGCAAGATGGCCAAGTCCGCGGGCAACTTCCAGCGCGTCACGGAGCTCGCCGAGCGCGGCATCGACCCGCTGGCGTTCCGCTACCTCGTGCTCACCTCGAAGTACGGCCGCAAGCTCAATTACTCGGATACGTCAGTCGCCGCGGCCGCGGCAGGGCTTCGGTCGCTGCGAACCCGGCTGGCGGCGCTGGGTCCGCCGCCGACCGAGGGCCTGTGGGCCGCCCCTCCCCCGCTCTACGCCGGGTCGGCGGGCTCGCGGCCAGCCGGGGAAGCCGCCGGCCTCGCCGGCTTCGGTGGCGATGGCGGCCCCGCTGGGACGATGCCGCTGATGGACCGGGCGCACCGACCGATGGCGCCGCTCAGCGCGGGCGGCCTGGGGCTCCACGCCCGATTCGCTGCCGCCATCGACGACGATCTCGACCTTCCGACGGCCCTGGCCGTGGTGCGCGAGATGGTTCGCGCCGATGGACTCTCCGAGGACGAGCGGCGCTGGCTGGTCCTCGATGCCGATGCGGTCCTCGGGCTGGATCTCCATGGCGTCTGGGGCGATACACGAACCGGTGGGGAGGCTGACGCAGCCGCCGCCGACGCGGTCCCCGCCGAGGTGCAGGCGGCCCTCGATGCGCGCACGGCCGCGCGCGAGGCCCGCGACTTCAGCGCGGCGGACGCGCTCCGGGATCGACTCGAGGCGATGGGCTGGACCGTGGTCGACGGCCCCGCCGGCTCGACGGTCCGCCGCGCGGACTGACGCTCAGCCCTCGTCCCGG
>DASPHN010000006.1:0-2600 GCA_035629655.1 Saccharimonadales bacterium (SeqCode)
TTGCACACGGATGCCGGGTCGCCCGCTTCCTCCTCAGCGGAGGCCCGGGCATCCTGTCCGACCGTCGGTGGAGGAGCCGACGCCCGGCCGCAACGAGTGGAGTCGAGTGGAGCAACGGATCCCGCGACCGCGGATCGCCGATGTGGCCCGCGAGGCCGGCGTCAGCAAGACCGCCGTGTCGTTCGCCTTCAACGCCCCGGATCGCCTGGCGCCGGAGACGGCCAGCCGCATCCGCGAAGTCGCCGAGCAGCTCGGGTACACCCCGCATCCCGTCGCGCGCATGCTCACCCAGCGCCAGACGATGACCATCGGCGTGCTCACCCCGCAGGCGCTCAGCGTCATCTTCAGCAACCCGTTCTTCGGCGCCTTCAGTGAAGGCGTGGCGCTCGCCGCCGAGGAGCACGGCTACGGCCTGCACTTCATCTCACCGCTGCACGGCAGTCTCGCTCGGGCGATGAGTCGGGCGACCGTCGATGGCGTCGTCGCCATCGGCCTGTCCGACACCCACCCCGAGGTCGAGGAGATCCGGCGCGCGGGGCTGCCCATCGTGCTCGTCGACTCGAGCGCCCTGCCGGAGCACGGCTCGGTCGAGATCGACGATGTCGGCGGCGCCCGGGCAGCCGGCGAATACATCATCGGCCTGGGCCATCGGGACGTGCTCATCCTCGGCGTCGAACCGCCGGCTCCCGGCGGCGCCGATCCGGACGGCGTCACCGCCCGGCGCGTGCGTGGCTATCGGGAGGCCTTCGCGCGCGTCGGCGTCGAGCTGCCTGACGAGCGCGTGCTCGTCGGCCCCGCCAGCATCGATGGCGGCATCGCCATCACCGACCGGGCATGGGAGGACGGCCTCCGTCCGACCGCCATCCTGGCCATGTCCGATGCGATGGCCATCGGCGCCATGCGCGCCCTGCGCGACATGCGCCTCGATGTCCCGGGCGACGTCAGCGTCGTCGGCTTCGACGACATCGATCTCGCCCCCCACGTGGATCCCCCGCTCACGACGGTGCATCAGCCCATCCGTCGCAAGGGCGAAGAGGCGGTCCGCCTGTTGCTGTCCGTCGTCCAACGACGGGACCTGACCAAGCCCGAGCATCGACGGCTCGAGACGCGCCTCATCGTGCGCGCCTCCGCCGGACCGGTGCCGAGTCGCCGGAAGGAGGTGGCCGGACACCGAGACTGAGATCGACTCACGGCGAGGGACCGACATCGATGCGGCTCGCTGATCAGAGCCCATCGACGCCGTCGCTCATCGCGACGATCACAGGCCGGGATCACCGGCCAGGCCGCACGGCATCGCGCCGGACGGCATGTTGGACCGGATCGCACAGGCGCTCCGGATCGAGAGAGGAGACACCAGACTCTATGGACAAGCACCTTCGATTGGCCGCCCTCGTGGCCGGCGTGGCGATCTTCGCCGCCGCCTGCTCCGGTGGTGGCGCGACCACGGCTCCGAGCGACGCCGCTCCCGCGAGCGACGCCCCGGTCTCGGCGGCCCCGAGCGACGGCGCCCCGGCGTCGGAAGCCCCGGCCAGCCTGAGCGGTGAGATCACCCTGTGGCACAGCTACTCGTCGGGCGCCGGCACCGAGCTCGAGGCGCTCAACCAGGTCCTTGACAGCGTCAAGGCCGCCAATCCCGAGCTCGTCGTGAACGTGCTCGAGGTCCCCTTCGCCGACCTGTTCAACAAGTACAACGCCGACGCGGCGACCGGCGCCGGGCCGGACCTGTTCATCGCCCCCAACGACAGCCTGGGCTTCCAGGCACGTGAGGGCGTCATCGAGGACCTCGACGCGGCCCTGGCCGACAAGCTCGAGGGCATCAGCGAAGTCGCCGTCAACGGCTCCAAGGTCGACGGCAAGCTGTTCATGGTCCCCGAGTCCCTCAAGGCCGTGGGCATGTTCTACGACACCGCCACCCTGGCCACGCCCCCGACCACGACCGACGAGCTGCTCGCCGGCGTGACCGACGGGACGATCAAGGCCGGCTTCCTCGGCGGCACGAATGCGTATCACAACTTCGGCTGGTGGGCCGCCTTCGGTGGCGAGCTCATGGACGACACCGGCAAGTGCATCGCCGATCAGGGTGGTGTGGCCGAGGCGCATGCGTATCTGGCTGAGCTCCAGACCGCCGGCGCCACCTTCTACCCGGCCTACGACGACATGGCCAACGCCTTCAAGGCGGGCGACATCAACCTCATCGTCGACGGCCCCTGGGCCACCGGCGGCTACAAGACCGACGTGCCCGAGCTCGGCGTCGCGCCGATGCCCGCCGGCCCGACCGGTCCCTCGCAGCCGCTGACCGGTGTCGACGGCTGGTACATCAACCCGTCCGGTGAGGTCGAGCTGGCGACGAACTTCGCGCTGGCCATGACCACCCCCGAGGCCCAGCAGGTCTTCGTGGACGTCGCCGGCCACATCCCGGCCAACGAGTCGATCACCATCACCGATCCGATCACGCAGGGCTTCGCCGACGCGGTGGCCACCGGCTTCCCGCGCCCGCAGGTCCAGCAGCTCGACAACTTCTGGGCCAACTTCGGCAACGCGCTGCAGCTGGTCCTCGAGTCCGACGAGGATCCGACCAAGGCCATCGCCGACGCGTGCGC
>DASPHN010000007.1:0-6456 GCA_035629655.1 Saccharimonadales bacterium (SeqCode)
TGCCCGACACGCCGTACGGCTTCGAGCTCCCCGACCGGTTCCCGGCCGCCCTCGACGCGATCGGGCACGCGCCATGACGGACGCCGTCCTTGGACGCACGCCGTCCAGTGTCGTCGTCGAGGCGGACGTCGAGATCCTCGCTCGCGACGGCACCGTCCTGCGGGCTGACGTCTACCGGCCGGCCGACGGCCGGCATCCGGTCCTCCTTGGGCGGACGCCGTACGGGAAGCGGACCTGGGCCGCCTGGATGGACCCCGTGCGGACCGCGTCGGAGGGGTTCGTCGTCGTGGTCAACGACCTGCGCGGCCACCACGGGTCGGACGGGACGATCGACCCGTTCCGGACGGACGTGCCCGACGGCTACGACGTCGTCGAGTGGTGCGGCGCGCAGCCCTGGTCCAACGGCCGGGTCGTCATGTTCGGCTCGTCGGCCGGGGGCTTCGTCCAGCTGCAGGCGGCGATCGCCCACCCGCCGTCGCTCGCGGCCATCGCGCCGATGCAGACGTGGTCGAGCTTCGGGCGGGGCTGCTGCTACGACCCGGGCGGCGCGTTCTCGCTCTACACCCGGGAGTGGACCCTGCTGATCGCCGCGCTGGATCCCGCCCGCCGGATGCGGGCCACCGATCCGGGGTTTGCTGAGCGACACGCTCGGGCGGCTCGGGCGCAGTGGGAGATCGAACGCTGGAACGGGCACCGGCCGCTCTCGTCGTTCCCGCCGGTCGCGGATGGCCTGGCTCCATACCTGCCGGCTTGGCTCGATCACCCGGATCACGACGACTGGTGGGCTGACCGCGACACCGCCCCGGGGCTCCCCGACGTCAAGGTGCCGGCCCTCCACATCGTCGGATGGTTCGACCGCTTCTGCCGGACGACCCTCGAGAACCACCGGCTCCTCGGATCGTCGGAGCAGCGCCTCATCATCGGTCCCTGGCCGCACGGCGTGCCGGTCATCACGAGCAGCGGGGACCAGCACTACGGCCCCGCGGCTTCGGTCGATGCGCGCCGGCTCGTCCTCGACTGGGCGGAACGGTTCGCGCGCGACGGGGGCGCAGCCGCGGGGATCGCGGCCGAGGATGCGCCGCGTGTCCGACTGTGGGTGCTGGGCGCGGAGACGTGGCGTGACGAGCCGGCATGGCCCCTGGCCCGGGCCCGGGACCAGACCTGGTACCTGCGAAGCGGGGGCCGTGCGAACACCCGCGAGGGGGATGGGATGCTCACCGGGGAGGCACCCCCGCTGGACGAACCGGCCGACACCTACGTCCACGACCCGTCCGACCCGGTGCCGAGCGTCCCGGGGCGGGCCATGCGCCATCTCGGCTCCGTCGACCAGGGTCCGATCGAGGATCGCGCCGACGTCCTGTGCTATTCGAGCGACCCGCTCGACCGCGCTGTCGAGGTCACGGGCCACGTCAAGGCCCGGCTGTATGCCGCGAGCACGGCCCCGGACACAGACTGGGTCGTGAAGCTCGTCGACGTCCATCCGGACGGGCACGTCTTCCGTCTGGTCGACGGCATGATCCGGGCGCGCTACCGGGACTCGCAGGCATCGCCCAGGCTCCTCGAGCCGGGCCGCGCCTACGCCTATGACATCGACGTCGGCCCGATCTCGAACCTGTTCCGGGCCGGCCATCGCATCCGCATCGAGGTCGCGAGCGCCTCCTTCAGCGAGTACGACCCGAATCTCAACACCGGCGGGGTCGCGGCGGACGAGATGACCGGCGTGCCCGCCACCCAGCGCATCCTCCACGACGCCGAGCACGCGTCGCACATCGTCCTGCCAGTCGTCCCCTCGGCATCCTGACGCGTCGAGGCCCGGCGACTCCGAGGAGCCGCCGGGCCCGTGATGCGTCGACGATGGTGGTTACGGAGCCGGGACCGGCCCCATCGTGTCGTAGATCGAGGCGTCGAACGTGTCCGCGGCGGCCACCTCCCCCTCGAGATACTGGATGCTCTGCAGGATCCGGATCGACTCCTCGTACTGGGCGGGGTCGATCTTCAGCAGGTCGTCATCGGCGCCGGTGCCGACGATCGGCAGCACATCGGTGATCGCGGCGGCCTGGTGCTCGCGCGGGATCGCCCCTTCCGGGATGAAGGTCATGACGTCATCGACGGCGGCCGCGGGGTCCGCGAACGTCGCCTGCCAGCCGCGGACGGAGGCCCGCAGGAAGCAGCGCAGCGCAGCCGGATCATTGGTCAGGGTCTCTTCGTTCACGGCGATCGTCTGCGACGCGATGGGCGCCCCGTTGTCATCGGGCGTGAAGACGTTGAAGTCGTCGGGCCACTGCATGTCGGTCTGGCCGTTGAACGACGCTGGGTGGAAGAAGACGACACCGGTGCCGACCTCGACCTTGCCGGCCGTGTAGTCCTCGATCCCGAAGTCCTGCTGGGTCTCGGTGATCGCGTCGGGCGTCAGGCCGGCGGCGGCGAGCATCGCGTCTGACTCGGGGCTCTCCCCGACCTGGATCTGGCCGACCGTCTTGCCCGCCCAGTCCGCGACCGAGGCCACGCCGCTGTCCTTGGCCGCGAACCACAGCAGGAAGCTGTCCTTGTAGGTCTGGCCGATCGACTTGATCGGGACGCCGGCCTGGCGCGCCCGCAACAGCTGGCCGTAGTCGACCTGCCCGAGCTGCGCCGAGCCGTCACCCACCGCGGACACCGGGTCCACGTTCGGGCCGGCCGGCTCGATGTTGACGGTGATCCCCTCGTCCTCGTAGTAGCCGCGCTTCGAGGCCACGAGGAACCCGGCGTGCTGCACGTTCGGGATGAACGACAGGATGAAGCGGAGCTCCTGGCCGGTGCACTTCTCGGCCGTGGCCGCCGACGGCGCGACCGACTCGGCCGGCGCGCTCGCGGCCGGTTCGCTTGCGGCCGGCGCGCTCGCCGGCGGCTCACTCGCCGGAGCCACCGCCGATGGAGCCGTCGACGTTCCGGCGGTGTTGCATGCCGCGACCAACATCGCGACGAGCAGCGCTCCTATGCGCCTCTTGTACATCGCTTGCCTCCTCCTCGTGTTCCGGAGCGCGGGCTGGTTCGCCCTCGGCCGGCGATCACCCTCGTTGACGAGCCGCCGCCTCCCACGGCACGACGATCCGCTCGAGCAGCTCGACCAGCAGGTACCAGCCGATCCCGAGCAAGGCGATGGTCAGCAGTGCGAGCCAGCCCGTCACGGTCCGGAACGCACCGAGCGACTCGACGATGACGAAGCCCAGTCCCTGGAAGCCGGTGACCACCTCGGTCACGATCGTCCCGATCAGGGCCAGGACCACGCAGCTCTTCATGGCCGTCAGCACGAACGGCAGGGCGTTCGGCACGCGAACCACCCGGAACAGGGTCAGCGGCTTGGCCTCGTAGGAGGCCATGAGCTCGAGCGCCATCGGATCGACCGTCGTGAGGCCGCGGATGCCATAGACGATCATCGTCGGCGTGCACATGAACGCGACGACGAGCACCTTGAGGTGCATCCCGGAACCGACCCACAACGCGAGGAGTGGCGCGATGGCCGCGATCGGGAGGGCATTGGCCGAGGCGAGCACCGGGACGAGCCGGTTGGCGAAGCGCGGCGCGAACAGCAGCAACAGCGCCGCCGTCCCGAGCCCGACGACCATGCCGAGGAGGTAGCCGGCGACGGCCGCCGGGATCGTCGCGATGACGCTCGATGACAGGCGCGGCCAGGTCTCCGGGAAGCCTTCGACGATCGCGCTCGGGTAGGGCACGGTGAAGGTCTTGAACCCGAAGATCGCGTGGAACACGCCCAGCTGCCACGCCCCCACGACCAGGACGAAGACGATGAGCGGCCCCCACAGGGCGGGCGTCGCCAGGCGGCGCAGCGGGTGGCGACGGCGGTCCGCGACGGCGGGCTCCCGATCGACGGTCGCGCCGGGGACGGCGGTCATGTGGCGGTCTCGCGGAAGGCGCGCTGCCACGGGCTGACGCGCCGCTCGATCAGGGTCACGATCCGCGCGAAGAGGAGCCCGAGGCAGCAGGCGATGATCAGGGCCGCCCACAGGAACCCGGACTGCGACGGCCCGATCGCGACGGCGGCGACCATCAGGTAGCCCAGGGAGTTCTGCGCCCCCGTCAGGTCGACGATGATCGCCCCGACGAGGCTCAGCGGCGCCGCGATCTTCAGGCCGCTGAAGATGTACGGGAGGGCCGCCGGGAAGCGCACCGTGCGCATGATCGTCCAGCGGCTCGCGTTGTACGAGTCCATCAGTTCGAGCGAGTTCCGGTCGACGCTCTTGAGGCCCTTGAGGACGGCCATCGTGACGATGAAGAACGTCACGTAGGCGGCGAGATAGAGCCGGACCAGCTCGGGGTCGCGAAGCACGGCCCTCATGATCGGGACAAGGGCGATGAGCGGGATCATCTGGCTGGCCAGGACGTAGGGCAGGACCGAGACCTCGAGCCAGCGGGCCTGGACCATCAGCGTCCCGAAGCCCACGCCCACGGCGAGCCCGATGAAGAAGCCCATGACGGCTCGCGACCCCGTGGCCCAGGTCGCCTCCAGGATCGTCTCCGGGTAGGTCAGGACCTTCTCCAGGATCGTGTGTGGGAACGGCAGCTTGCTTCCGGCGAGGCGATCACCGGAGAGCTGCAGCAGGAAGGCGCCCACGTACCAGATCCCGACCAGGATGGCGACCACCGCGAACGCCTTGCCGACGCCGACGACCGTCTCGCGGGTCATCGCTCGCTGCCCTCGGCTTCGAGGAGCAGCCGGCGCAGCTCCGTGTCGTACTCGAAGAAGGCCGGCGACTCGCGGATGGCCTCGGTGCGCGGCCGCGGCAGGTCGATGTCGAGCGTCTTCATGATCCGTCCCGGGCGGGCGCTCATCACGATCACCCGGTCCGAGAGGAGCACGGCCTCCGGGATCGAATGCGTGATGAACATCACGGTCGTGCCGGGGGTCGCCGCCCAGATCCGGAGGAGCTCGCTCGCCATCCGGTCGCGAGTGATCATGTCGAGGGCCCCGAACGGCTCGTCCATCAGCAGGAACGGCGGCCCGAACGTCAGCGCCCGGGCGATGGCCACGCGCTGCTGCATCCCGCCGGACAGCTGATACGGGTAGTGCTCCCGGAAGTCGGACAGGCCGATCATCGCGGTCAGCTCCGTGACCCGGGCGTCGATCGCCGCCTTGGGCGTCCCGAAGATCTGGAGCGGCAGCGCGATGTTCTCGTCGACCGTCCGCCAATCGAACAGGACGGGCGACTGGAAGACGATCCCGAACTGGCGCTTCGCACGCGCCTCGCGGGGCGTCAGGCCATTGATCGTCAGCGCGCCACCGGTCGGCGCTGCGAGTCCGGAGGCGAGCCTGAGAAGCGTCGACTTGCCGCATCCCGACGGCCCGATGAGCGACACGAACTCGCCCATCCGGATGTCGAAGGAGACCTCGTCCAGGGCGAGCGTCCCGCCACCCTTGCCGTCGAACCGCTTGGAGACCCGGTCGACCGCGATCGCCACGGGATGGACCGGCCGTTCGGAGACCGGCTCGTGATGATGGTGCGGCGGCGGCGGCTCAGCCGTCGGATCGACCGCGGAAGACGTGCTGGGGACCGTCGTCACCGAGGCGCCGCACTCTCGTCGCTGGCCGCGCCACTCGTCTCGAACCGATAGCCGCGAAGGCCGGCGATGGTGGGCTGGTGCGACTCGCTGATCGGGGCGCCGCGCGCCGTCTCCTCGACCAGCTTGCGCCACTCGGTGATGGAGACATCCGGGCGGTACAGCCGTTCCGGCGGCGCGTCCATGACGTCGACCATGAGCCGGTCCTCGTCGTTGAACATCCCGTGGAACACCCAGCGGACCCACGTCTTGTAGTACAGCCGGAAGCGCCAACCTTCGCGCCGCCCGCGGTCCATGGCCGCGATCTGCACGTAGATGTGCTCGTCTTCGCCCGTCGGCACCCACCACTCGAAATGGGTCCAGGTCTCGTACGCGACCCGTAGCGTGCCCGGCAGGCGGAGTGAGACCTTGGTCTTGTTGCCCTTCCGGTTCCGGTACCACTTCTTGGGCGGCCACGAGCCGAGCCCGGGGAACTCGGCCTCGTAGAACATCGCGTCCTTCATGCGGGTGATCCACGGGCCGTCGCGGATGACCCGGATCTTCGACCAGACGGGCATCTTCACCCGCTTCGTCCAGAGCGCGTTCCGGTGCAGGTACTTGGCGTGCCCGTCGTCGAACCCGTTCTCCGCCCCGAAGCGCCAGTTGCCCGGGCGGGTCGTGATGCGCCCCTGCACCACGACCGACGGGGAGGTCAGCTCTTCGGGCAGGTCCTCCTCGAGGGGCACGGGTGCCCCATCCCCGAGCCAGACCCAGACCAGCCCGAGGCGCTCCTGGACGGGATAGGTGCGCACCGCGACCTTGCCGCAGATGGGACTGTCGGGACCGTCGGTGATGGCCGCCACCAGGACGCCGGTCTCGAGATCGAACGTCCAGCCGTGGTAGCAGCACGTCCAGGTGCCC
>DASPHN010000008.1:0-10924 GCA_035629655.1 Saccharimonadales bacterium (SeqCode)
CGCGTGACGTGCCCGATGATCCCCTTGCCGCCGCGATGCTGGCGGCGGTAGGTCGCGACCGGCTGGCGCTTGATGTAGCCACGCCCGGAGATCGTCACCACGACGTCCTCGTCGGCGATGAGGTCCTCGTCGGTCATCTCGCGGCTGAAGTCGTCCGCGACCCGGGTCCGTCGATCGCCGGCGTACTTCTTCTTCAGCTCGGCGAGCTCGTCCTTGATGATCGCCGACACGCGGGCCGGGTTGGCGAGGATGTCCTCGTACTCGGCGATGAGCTGGATGACGGCCAGGTACTCGTCCTCGATCTTCTTGCGCTCGAGGGCGGCCAGGCGGGCGAGTCGCATGTCGAGGATGGCCTGGGCCTGGAGCTCCGAGAGATCGAACCGCTTCATGAGGTTCGAGCGCGCGACATCGACATCGGCCGATTCGCGGATCGTCTTGATCACCGCGTCGAGGTTGTCGAGGGCGATCTTGAGGCCCTCGAGGATGTGTGCCCGCGCGCGCGCCTTGCCGAGGTCGAACTCGGTCCGGCGGCGGACGATCTCGCGTCGATGCTCGATGTAGTGCTCGAGCATGCTGCGAAGCGGCAGCGTCTGCGGCTGGCCGTCGACCAGCGCCACCATGTTCGCGTTGAAGGCGAGCTGCATCGGGGTGTGCTTGAACAGGTTGTTCAGCACCTTGTGGGGGTTCGCGTCGCGCTTGATCTCGATGTAGATGCGCATCCCATCCCGGTCGGACTCGTCGCGCAGGTCGGCGATGCCGTCGATGCGCTTGTCCTTGACGAGATCGGCCATCTTCTCGAGCAGGGCGGCCTTGTTCACCTGGTACGGCAGCTCCGTCACGATGATCGCCGTCCGGTCGCCGCGGATCTCCTCGAAGGCGACCTGCGCGCGCATCACCACGCGCCCACGGCCGTGCGCATACATCTGGCGGATCGCGTCGACCGTCTCCCACTCGCCGGTGAGGATGTTGCGCTGGCGTTCGAAGCGGAAGATCGTGCCGGCCGTCGGGAAATCCGGCCCGAGGACGTACTTGCACAGGTCGTCGGCGGTCAGCTCGGGATCCTCGATGAGCGCGATCGTCGCGTCGACGATCTCCCCGAGGTGGTGCGGCGGGATGTTCGTCGCCATGCCGACGGCGATGCCCGAGCTGCCATTGACGAGGAGGTTCGGCAGGCGGGCCGGCAGCACGGAGGGCTGCTTCTGCGTGCCGTCGTAGTTGTCGACGTAATCGACGGTCTCCTTGTCGATGTCGGAGAGCATCTCGGAGGAGATCGGGGTGAGCCGCGCCTCGGTGTAGCGCATGGCCGCCGCACCATCGCCGTCGACCGAGCCGAAGTTACCCTGGCCGTCCACGAGCGGGTAGCGCATCGAGAAGTCCTGGGCCAGTCGCACGAGGGCGTCGTAGATGGCGCTGTCGCCGTGCGGGTGGTACTTGCCCATCACCTCGCCGACGATGGCCGCGCACTTGCGGTACGAGCTGGTGCCGGACAGGCCCATCTCGCCCATCGCGTAGAGGATCCGGCGGTGCACGGGCTTGAGACCGTCGCGGACGTCCGGCAGGGCGCGGGAGACGATGACGCTCATCGCATAGTCGAGATACGAGACGCGCATCTCGTCCTCGATGCGGATGGCGCGGACGTCTCCCATGTCGTCGGTCACGGTCGGCTACTCCTGTGGCGGGTCGCGCAGCGGCGGGCTGGGGTGCGAGTCCGGTGGCGCATCACAGCGGCGGCTCCGGATGGTGGACCGGATCGGGCAGCTCGCCGAAGCGGGCCGCGGTCTCGGCGGCGGGTGAGGTCGACGGCGCGCCGGGGCGCTTGCGGATGCCCTCGAGCGTGTCGCGGATGCGGGCGGCCGTCGCGGCGTCGAGCTTGGCCAGTGAGTCACGGATCACCCACGCTCGATGGCCATCGGCGGTCGCCGCCGCGGTCCGGGTCTCCCGCTCCAGGGCCTGCGTCGTGGCGTCGAGGTCGACCTGGGCCAACGAACGATAGGCCCAGGCAAGCGCCTTCTGGACATCCGGGTCGGCATCGCCCATCAGCTGTCCGAGGATCGGCAGCGCAAGCCGGGCGATCTCCGGACCGAGACGCTTGCCGCGAGCGCCGTGGGTCATCGTGGCGATCGTCGATCCCACGAGGCGGCGTTCCCAGCGAGACGGAGAGAACACGAGCTGCTCGAGCTCGGCCCAGCGGTACGGCTCGGCACTGATGCCAGCGGCGTACGGATGGGCGAGGTCGTCGATGGTGATCCAGTCCCCCGCTTCCCGCGCCGCCCGCCGGAGGAGCTGCCAGCTCCGCTCCGGATCGGTCGGGAGCGTGCGCTCGAGGAGACCGAACGCGAACCAGCGCGCCTCGAGGTGCTCCTCGCGAAACAGGCGATCGGCCACGTAGAGCAACGGCCCCGACGGGTCGCGCCGGGTCGCCGTGCGGAATCCGCGCGCGATCGCGGCCATGAGCGGCCAGCGAACGCCGTGCACGAGGCCGAGGCCCGGAGCCACGAAGTGCTGGCCTTCGAGATAGGCCGGATCGGCCAGGCGCTCGAAGCCACGGCGCAACGTCGTGGCGAAGTCATCCGGGTCCCCGATGTGGTCGGCCAGCGCGACCCCCAGGGCTTCCGCCGCCGGCTTGTGCTCGGCCACGAAGGCGATGGCGCGGGTGGTCGCCGGGCTCGCCGGGCGGTCGCTGGACATGCCCGACGCGCCAGCTGGGGCTCCGGGCTGCAAGGTGGACGCTGCGCTCATCATCCGCGGCCGTCCACGGAGACGGGCGTTGCACCGTTACCATCGTGCGCCTGGGTGCCGGCCTGGATGGGACGGAGGTCGTACCGCGCCCGAAGCTCGGCCCGACGCGCCTCGGCGGCCGCGACGTAGACGCCCGTGGCCGTGGCGAGGACGCTGCCGTGTTCTGCATCGACGACCTGCGCCGCCGTATCGACGACCCGTCGACGATGACGCGTGATCCAGCCCTCC
The DNA here is from genome assembly GCA_035629655.1 of Saccharimonadales bacterium (SeqCode). Lineage (GTDB taxonomy): Bacteria > Chloroflexota > Limnocylindria > Limnocylindrales > CSP1-4 > SPCO01. The sequence goes on from DASPHN010000008.1 coordinate 2,968, forward strand.
GCGCGGATCCGCTGGCCGATCACCACCGGCGCCTTGAACTCGACGTTCAGGCGGGCGGTCAGACCCCAGTGGTCCTCAGACACGAGCGCCCAGGCCATGACCTCGTCGAGGATCGTGCTGACGATCCCGCCGTGGACGATGCCCTCCCAGCCCTCGAACCGGTCGTCGAGGGCAAGCTCGACCCACGATCGACTCGTCGCGAGATGGAGGTCCAGGTGCAGGCCGTGGGTATTCAGCGTCCCGCACGCGAAGCAGTGGTGCGGTCCGATCTCGAATCGCGGCCCCCCGTCCGCGCCGATCGCGACCCGAGCCTCAGACGTCAAGATTCTGCACCTTGCGTGCCTCGGTCTTGATGAACTCCTTGCGTGGCGCGACCTTCTCCCCCATGAGCATCGTGAAGATCTCGTCGGCCAGTGCGGCGTTCTCCGAGTCGACCCGCAGCAGGGTGCGCGTCGCCGGGTTCATCGTCGTCTCCCAGAGCTGATCCGCGTTCATCTCCCCGAGGCCCTTGAAGCGCTGCACCGACAGGTTCTTGACGTTGAACTCCTTGATGATCCGGTCCCGCTCCTTCTCGCTCTGGGCGTAGCGGGTGACCTTGCCCGTGCTGACCCGGTAGAGCGGCGGCTGCGCGATGTACACGAACCCGGCCTCGAGCACTTCCGGCATGTGCCGGTAGAAGAAGGTCAGCAGCAGCGTCCGGATGTGGGCGCCGTCGACATCGGCGTCGGTCATGATGATGATCCGGTGGTAGCGGAGCTTGGCGGCGTCGAAGCTCTCGCCGATGCCCGCGCCGAGGGCGATGATGAGCGGCCGGACGTTCTCGCTCGAAAGGATCTTGTCGAGGCGCGCCTTCTCGACGTTGAGCAGCTTCCCTCGCAGCGGCAGGACCGCCTGGTTGCGTCGGTCACGCCCCTGCTTCGCGGAGCCACCGGCCGAATCGCCCTCCACGATGTACAGCTCGCTCTTCGCCGGATCGCGCTCCTGGCAGTCGGCAAGCTTGCCGGGCAGTGACATCCCGTCGAGAGCACCCTTCCGGATGACGAGGTCGCGGGCCTTGCGCGCCGCTTCGCGGGCTCGAGCGGCCGTGAGGCACTTTTCGATGATGCGCCGGCCGTCGGCAGGGTTCTCGTCGAGGTACTGGCCGAGGCTGTCGGCGACGGCCGTCTGGACCTGGCCCTTGACTTCGGCGTTGCCCAGCTTCGCCTTGGTCTGTCCTTCGAATTGGGGCTCGGTCAGCTTGACGCTGATGACCGCGGTGAGACCCTCCCGGACGTCATCGCCCGAGAGGTTGCCGTCGGCCTCCTTGAGCACGCCCGCCCGCCGGGCCCAGTCGTTCAATGAGCTGGTCAAGGCCGCCCGGAAGCCGGTCACGTGGCTGCCGCCATCGGGCGTGTTGATGTTGTTCGCGAACGCCAGGACGTTCTCGGTGTAGGTGTCGTTGTACTGCAGCGCCACCTCGACGGCGGTCTGGCCTTCCTTGCGATCGACGTAGATCGGGCGGTGATGGAGTGGCTCCTTGTTGCGGTTCAGGTGCCGCACGAAGGACTGGAGGCCGCCCTCGAAGTAGAACGACCGCTCGCGGTCGATCCGCTCGTCGACCAGCGTGATCCAGACGCCCTTGTTGAGGTACGCCGACTCCCGCAGCCGTTGGCTGATCGTCTCGAAGGAGTACTCGATCGTCTCGAACATCTCCGGATCGGCACGGAAGCTGGTCCGGGTGCCCTTGCGGCCGGCCTGCGGCCCTTCCTTCTTGACCGAAGAGCGAGGCTTGCCGCGCTCGTACTCCTGGGACCAGACGCTCCCATCGCGGGCCGTCTCGACACGCATCCAGACGCTCAGTGCATTGACGACGCTGACGCCCACCCCATGGAGACCGCCCGATACCTTGTAGCCGCCGCCACCGAACTTGCCGCCGGCGTGGAGCACCGTATGCACGACCTCGAGGGCGTCCTTGCCCGTCGAGTGCTTGCCCACGGGAACGCCGCGGCCGTCGTCCTGGACGATGACCGTGCTATCTGCCTTGATCGTGACCTCGATCCGCGAGGCATGACCGGCCATCGCCTCGTCGATCGAGTTGTCGACGACCTCCCAGACCAGGTGATGCAGGCCTCGTTCATCGGTGGAGCCGATGTACATGCCCGGCCGCCGTCGGACGGCCTCCAGGCCCTCGAGGACTTGGATGCTCCCGGCGTTGTAGTCCGTCCCGCCTGCGCGTGAACGCTTGGCGCGCGGCTTCGCGGGTGCGCCGTCGTTCGGAGTCGGGGTGGCTTCCTGGGTCACGAATTCCCTCCGGTCAGGCGCTCGTAGAGACGCCCCAGTTCCTCTTCGCTGTAGTACTCGATGACGATCCGGCCGCCGCGCCGCGATCGCGCGAGGCTCACCTTGGTCCCGAGGGCCTGACGGAGGTCCTCTTCCACGCGTTCGAGGTCTGGATCAGAGCGGCGCTCGACGGCGGCGATGGGCCTGGTCTCAGCCTTGGGCTCACGGAGTCGCCGCACCAGCTCCTCGGTCTGACGCACCGACAGGTCCTGGCCTTCGACCGTGTCAAGGACGCGCTCCTGGTGATCGACGGCCAGGCCGCCGAGGGCGCGGCCGTGTCCTTCGGTGATCCGGCCTTCGGCGATGGCGGACTGGACGGCCGGCGACAGGTCGAGCAATCGGAGCGTGTTCGCCACCGTCGATCGCGCCCGCCCGACGCGTTCGGCGATCCGCTCGGGGGTGAAGCCGAACTCGTCGATCAGTCGACGGAAGCCGCGGGCCGCCTCGATGGCATCGAGGTCCTCGCGCTGGAGGTTCTCCACGAGCGCGATCTCGAGGCGCGCCTGATCGTCGAGCTGGCGCACGACGGCGGGGATCCGCTCGAGTCCCGCGCTGCGGGCCGCCCGGAGGCGGCGCTCGCCGGCGACGAGCTGAAAGCCGTCCAGCGTCTCCGTCACGAGGATCGGCTGCAGCACGCCGTGCTCGCGGATGCTCGCCTCGAGGGTGGCCATGGCGGCCTCATCGAACTGCTGCCGCGGCTGATTCGGGTTCGGACGGATGCGATCAAGTGCGATGTCGGTCGGCCCGGGTTGGCCGGCCGTTCGTTGCGGGATGAGTGCGGCCAGGCCACGGCCCAGGCCCTGGCTGCGTTCGGGTCGAACGGTCATGACAGCACCGCCTCCAGGGCATCGCCGACGGGGATGAGGGGCGCGCCCGCACTGGGACGGCCGATGCGGGCACGGAATTCGCGCGCGAGGTCGCGGTATGCGGCTGCGCCGCGAGAGGTCGGAGCATAGGTGGTGATCGGCAGGCCATGGCTCGGCGCCTCGGAGAGACGGACGCTTCGCGGGATCACCGTGTCGTAGACGGCCGTTCCGAGATGCTGGCGCACCTCGGCAGCGACGTCGGCAGACAGGTTCGTGCGACCGTCGGACATCGTCAGCACGACGCCGTTGAGCGCGAGCGTCGGGTTCAGATGATCTCGGACGAGGTCGATGGTGGCGAGCAACTGGGTCAATCCTTCGAGCGCGTAGTACTCACATTGGAGCGGGATGAGGACCGCATCGGCGGCGGTCAACGCATTGACGGTCAGGAGACCGAGTGACGGGGGGCTGTCGATCAGGATGACGTCATACCGGTCGGCGATCGACGCCAGCAGCCGGCGAACCCGCCGCTCTCGTGCGTCGAGGGCTGCGAGCTCGATCTCTGCTCCGGCAAGCGCGATCGCTGCCGGCACGAGGTCGACACCGGTGGCGCCGGCGGAGACCACGAGTTCTTTCAGGTCGACCCCGTCGACGACGGCGTCGTAGACGGAGCGTTCGATCGCCGCTCGGTCCAGCCCCAGCCCGCTCGTCGCATTGCCTTGGGGGTCGAGATCGATGACGAGGACGCGGTCACCCTCGTGGGCGAGGACACTGGCCAGGTTGACCACCGTCGTGGTCTTGCCGACGCCGCCTTTCTGGTTCGCGCAAGCGATCGTCTGGCCCACTCAGTAGCCTGCTCGGAGGGCTCTCACGGGGACCGATTCTACCATCGGACGGGGTATCACCTCGCTCGCGGGCTGCTGACGTGAAGCATCGGGCGATGTACTGCATCGCGGCGTATCGGCGTCTTCATCCGGACTTGATGCTCTGTCCCCGCCGGTCGGTGTTTCACGTGAAACAACGGCACGCTTGGGACCAACGGGTCGTTGCCCCTTCGGGGTCTCCGTGGGATACTCCGCCAGGACGTCGCCGCCGTATCGGTCGTCTCGAGGTAAGCCGGGCAAGGTGGGCGCGCGACCTTTGGCCGCATCGCCGAGGTAACGACCCATCTCATGACCCTGCTCCTCGCTGCGGTCGGCGCGGTAGTGACTGCACTACTCGAGCTGACCGTGGTGCCGTACCTGCGGATCGGCGATGCACAACCGCACCCGGTGCTCGTGCTCGCCGTCGTGGTGACGATCGCGTTCGGGCTCGAGGCGGGTCTCGTCTGGGCCTTTGTCGGGGGCCTCGCGCTTGATGTCATCGCTCAACGGCCGCTCGGATCCACGTCGTTCGCCCTGCTGCTTTGTGTCGGGGCCGCGTCGATCCTTGCGCGCTCCCTCATCCGACTGCGGCCGATCGTGCCGATCGGCGCCGTCTTCGTCCTCAGCATCGGGTACTCGATGATCCTGTTCGCAACCTTCGGCGCCCTTGGTGTCCGGCTCCCCACGATCGATCCGCTCGGAGCGGTCCTGCCGAGCGCGTTCTACGACGCCGTCCTGGCTGCGATCGTCGGACCCCTCACCATCGCCGTCCATGACCGCCGGGCGGAGCAGGAACGGGTGGATTGGTGAACACGTACCTGGATGGACGTCCGTCCGATCTCCGCCGTCTTTCTCGGTTCCTGGTGTTCGGACTTGTGGTGGTCCTTGGCATGGGGACGTTGACCGCCCGTTTGTTCTACCTGCAGATCGCCAACGGGACGCAATACGCCACGCTGTCCACGAGGCAGCGGACCGTGCTCGAGGCCATCCCGGCGACCCGTGGCCTCATCTACGACCGCAACGGGAAGGCGCTCGTGTCGAACGTCCCGACGTTCGCCGTCAAGGTCCGACCGGCCGATCTCCCGAACGAGCAGCGTGACTCGGTCGTCGACCGGCTGGCGGCCCTGATCAAGATGGATCCGGCCGACATCCACGCGTCGATCGACAGCAACCCCGGATCCGCCTTCGACCTCGTGCGCGTCGCGCAGGACGTGGACGAAGCGACGGCCCGCCTGATCTCCGAGGCGGACGATGACCTGCCCGGCGTCGAGGTCACCATCGAGGCGCGCCGTCAATACGCCAGTGGCCCGCTCTTCTCGCAGATCCTCGGCTATACCGGACCCGTCTCGGCAGAACAGCTGCCCGACCTCAAGCCGGCCGGTTACCTCCCGGACGACCTGATCGGCAAGGCGGGCATCGAGCGGACGTACGAGGAGGAGCTGCGAGGGGTCTACGGCAAGGAGAGCGTCGCCCGCGACGCCACCGGCCGTCGAACGCAGGTCCTGCAGACCGTGTCGGATGCCCAGCCCGGCGGGTCGTTGACGCTCACGATCGACACCCAGGCCCAGAAGGACGCTGAGAAGGCCCTGCGCTGGGCCATGGACAAGATCGGCTTGAAGCGCGGCGTCGTGATCGCCATGAACCCGCAGACCGGCGAGGTCCTGGCGATGGTCAGCCTGCCGACCTACGACAACAACCTGTTCGCGCGGGGAATCAGCGCCAAGGACTTCTCCAAGCTCCTGAAGGACCCCGACAAGCCGTTGCTCAACCACGCGATCCAGGAGCACTACCCGCCCGGTTCGACCTACAAGCTCGTGACCGGCACCGGTGGCCTCGCCGACCGGAAGATCACGGCGAGCACCCGGGTCCAGACCAGGGGCTTCCTGACCCTGGGCGGGACGCGGTTCTATGAGTGGAACCGGCGCGGCTGGGGCGGCTGCAACATCTACTGCGGCTTCGGCCACTCGAGCGACACGTTCTTCTACCAGGTGGCGGGCATGCTCGGAATCGATCGCCTCGGCTACTGGGCCAACCAATACGGCTTCGGCGAGCCGACCGGCATCGACCTGCCGGGCGAGGCCTCGGGCATCGTCCCGACGCACGCCTGGAAGCAGGAGGCCCTCGGAGCGCCGGTCTTCGGTGGCGAGACGTATCAGGCGGGCATCGGACAGGGCTACGACGTCGCCACGCCCATCCAGCTGATCAACGCCTACGCGGCCCTGGCGAACGGCGGCAAGCTCTATGAGCCGCAGATCGTGCGTGAGGTCATCGGCCCGGACGGCGAGGTCGTGCGGCCGTTCGAGCCCAAGCTCATCCACAAGCTCGACGTGAAGCAGAGCGTCCTGCGCACGATGCGTAAGGCCGCTCGCAACACGGTCCTGCTTCGCCACACCTACAACCTCGTCGACCTGCCCATCAAGGTCGCTGGCAAGTCCGGCACCGCGGAGTTCGGGCAGCGCGACAGCAAGGGTCGCCTCCCCTACCACTCGTGGTTCGTCGGCTTCACCCCCAAGAACGCGAAGACCGGATCCTTCGAAGCGACGACGTCGGAGCTGGTCGTCCTCGCCTTCGCCTACGACTCGCGGACCAAGGGCAACGTCGCCACCGAGATCGTCAAGTACTTCATGCAGCTCCACTACGACATCAAGAAGGACTACCGCAACTTCGACCTCGTCGAGCGCGGCAACTTCTACCAGGGCAACTGATGACGCCGCAGACCACCCGACCGAGTCGACGATGGGCGTGATCCGCGCGCAGCCTGCCCGCATGACCGACTGGGCCGCGGCTTCGGTCGGGGCGGCCTGGCGAGCCTTCGACCTGCAGCTCACGACCTACGCCGGTCTGCTCCTCGCGATCGGGCTGGTCATGGCCTACACGAACAGCGTCGAGAGTGGCAGTACTCCGCTGGACGCCGGCACGACCTTCACCCGCGGCCTGATGTGGGCCGGGATCGCGATCGTGGCATTCATCGTCTCGACCGCCTTCGATTACCGCTGGCTCAAGACGCTCTCCTGGCCGATCTACGCCTTGCAGCTCGGCCTCCTGGTCCTCACGCTGGCCATCGGCAGTGGGGTAGGTGGCTCGGCCCGGTGGATCTCCATCGGTCCGCTGACGTTCCAGTTCAGTGAGATCGCCAAGATCCTCATGATCATCGTGCTCGCGCAATACCTGTCGAGCCGCCAGGGGTCGCTCGATCGACTCACGACGATCATCGGAGCGTGCCTCCTCGTCGGTCCACCACTCGCGCTCGTCATGCTGCAGCCTGACCTCGGGACGTCGCTGGTCTTCGGGTCGATCCTCGCCGGCATGCTCTGGATGTCGGGGGCGAGCATGAAGTGGCTGGCGCTCCTTGCGGCTGGCGTAATCGCGATGGTCCCGGTCGCGTGGACGTACATCCTGCGCGACTACCAGAAGCTCCGCCTGACCTCGTTCCTCAACCCCACGCCCGACACCCAGGGCGCCGGCTACCAGCTCTACCAGTCGCAGATCGCGGTCGGATCCGGCGGCTGGATGGGGAAGGGGCTGACCAACGGCACGCAGGCGCAGGGTGACTTCCTGCCGGTGCAAACGACCGACTTCGTGTTCTCGGTGCTGGCCGAGGAGCTCGGGTTCATCGGCGGGATCGGACTGTTCGCCCTCTTCACGCTGCTGATCTGGCGGGTGCTGATGGCCGGCTGGCGGTCGCGTGACCCGTTCGGGACCATGTTCGCGGCCGGCGTCGCGTCGATGATCCTGTTCCAGCTCATCGTCAACGTCGGGATGGTCATCGGGATCATGCCCATCACGGGCATCCCGTTGCCCTTCGTCACCCATGGCGGAGCCTCGCTCGTGAGCATGGCCGTCGGCCTCGGCATCCTCCAGAGCATCAACATCCGGCAGACCCGCGCGGAGTGGTGAGGGCCCGGGTCAGGACGCTCCTACTTGATCGGTGCGATCAGGACGAACTTGCCGTACCACTCTCGCCACGAGGTT
>DASPHN010000009.1:0-11012 GCA_035629655.1 Saccharimonadales bacterium (SeqCode)
GCCTCGACGACGTACCACGAAGCGGCGCCCGGACACCACTTCCAGATCACGCTCGAGATGGAGAACCCGAACCTCAACACGTTCCGGCGTCTGGGGTCGCGGATGGTCGGCGGTGCCTATGTCGAGGGGTGGGGCCTGTACAGCGAGCGCCTCGCCGACGAGATGGGCCTCTACCGCTCGGAGGCCGAGCGCTTCGGCATGCTCGATGGTCAGGCCTGGCGCGCCGCGCGCCTCGTCGTCGACACCGGACTCCATGCCCTCCGCTGGGAGCGCCAGCGCTCGATCGACTTCCTGCGCGACGATGCCGGCCTGTCCGAGACCGATGCCGTCATCGAGACCGATCGCTACATCTGCTGGCCGGGCCAGGCGCTCACCTACAAGCTGGGGCAGCGGGTGATCGAAAAGCTCCGCCGCGAGATCACGGCCCGCGACGGCGCCGACTTCGATCTCCGTGAGTTCCACGATCAGGTGCTCGGCCACGGCTCGCTCCCGCTCGCCACGCTGGAGCGCGAGCTCCCGACCTGGGTGGCGACCCCCGCCTGACCTCCAAGGGCCTCGACCTCGCCGCTAGACTGGCCTCCGTTTGGCGGGCCAGGCAACGCTGGTCGGAGGTGACGGGTGCTCGACGGCGTCCTGAGGCGGCGCCTCACGTGGGTGGTGCTGGTCGGCGCGCTCGCGGCCGGCCTCCTGGCGGTCGCGCTCCGGGTCAGCGGTCCGTCTGACGGCGCCCGGGTCGGGTTCTACGCCGGTGCCTGGTCGGCCGACGGCGTGCGCATCGACCCGATCGATGCGCCGGCCGCCGGCCTGCAGGCCGGCGACCTCGTGGAGTCGGTGGCCGAACGTTCGCTCGAGACGTGGGTCCAGATCGCGCTGGATCCCGGGGCGCCGAGGCCGGCCGGCGGAGCGCCGTACGGCATCGAGCGGGACGGGGCCTCGATCGACGTCGACATCGCCTGGACGACGCCCGCGGTCGGGGCGACGTTGGCCGCGGGTTGGAGCGTCGCCCTGCTCTCGGTCGCCACCGCCGGCCTCGCGGCCTGGGTCTTCCGTCGTCGTCCCGACACACCGGCGGCCACCGCCCTGGTCCTGGCCGCGTGCGGCATCGCCGGCAGCAGCGTCCCATGGTTCCTGGGGATCACCGTCAGCGACCTCGTCCTGGGCGTCCCGTTCGTCGTGCACGCGCTCGTGACCGGCCCCCTCTACATGCTGCTCTGGCCGGCTGCCGTCCACCTTGCCCTGTCCTTCCCGATGCCCGCCGACGTGACACGTCGGCACCCCCGGCTGATCCCGGCGATCTACGCGCTCGCATTCGGGGCGTACGGCGCGCTCACGATCGCGTTCGCCGCCGCGTCCCCGACGATGCTCGAGTGGATCGGCACCTGGCCGCTGGCGCAGCTCGTCGTGGTCGTCCCGGCCCTGGCCGCTGCCGCCACGATCTTCACGGTGCGTTACGCCCGGACCACCGATCCGGCCGACCGCGCCAGGCGCCGACTGGCCACGATCGGGATCGTGGGAAGTGCCGCGCTGGGTCTCGTGCTGTTCATGGTGCCCGCCCTGCTCACCGGGCGACCCCTGCTGCCGGAGGCGGCCATCGGCCTCATCTCGCTCCCGGTCCCGGCCACGCTCGCCCTGGCGATCGTCCATGACCGGCTCTTCGACATCGAGGTCGCGACCCGGCGGACGATCGTCTATGGCGGGCTGACGCTCGGTGTGCTGGTGGCGTACCTGGTCGCGGTCGCCGGACTGACCATCGCGATCGGTCCGCAGGAGTACGCGGTCTCGCTGCTGGCGACGGGCGTCGCGGCGCTGGTCGCCCTCCCCCTCCGCGACGGGTTGCAACGTGGTGTGGATCGCCTGCTGTACGGGCAGCGCGACCAGCCGGTGCAGGTCATGCGCCGACTCGGGTTGCGCCTCGAGTGGGCGACCGATCCCGCCCGGGCATTCCCGGCCGTCGCCGAGACCCTGGCCGAGGCGCTTCGTCTGCCGTACGTGGGGCTCGAGGTGCTCGACGAGCTGGGCGTGGCAGTCGTGGTCGCCGAACATGGGAAGCGGCGGCGCACGGTCCACGAGATCCCGCTCGTCCATGGCGGGGAGCCGGTCGGGCGGCTCGTCCTGGGCCTGCGCAGCGGCGAGCCGGCGTTCGAGGCGGCTGAGCTGGCCCTGCTCGGCGACCTCGCCCGCCAGGCCGGTGCGGCCGTCCACGCCCAGCGGCTACGGGACGACCTGTCCCGCTCCCGCGCCCGCCTCGTCGTGGCGCGAGAGGAGGAGCGACGCCGACTGCGGCGTGACCTCCACGATGGCCTCGGCCCCTCGCTGGCCGCGGTGGCCATGCGCGCCGAAGCCGCCTCGGTCCATCTGCCCGATCGGCCCGACGAGGCCCGACGGGACGTGGACGCGATCGCCGACGAGATCCGGTCGGTCATGGCCGACCTGCGCCGCCTGGTCGACGGGCTGCGTCCGCCCTCGCTCGATCAGGTGGGCCTGGCCGAGGCGATCCGCGAGCAGGTCGATCGGCTCGGGGGCGTCGGTGGCAGCGCTCCCCACACGGTGATCACGGTCGACGCCAACCCGGAGCCCCTGCCGGAGCTCCCGGCAGCTGTCGAGGTCGCGGCGTACCGGATCGCCGTCGAGGCGGTGACGAACGCCGTCCGCCACGCCCGGGCAACGGCATGCACGGTGCGCCTGACGGCGGACGAGCACCTCGAGCTCGAGGTCGCCGACGACGGAGACGGCGTGCCGGAGGGCCCACACGCCGGCACCGGTCTGGATTCGATGCGCGAGCGAGCGGCAGAGGTCGGCGGCGCCCTGAGGATCGAGCGGGGGCAGCCGAACGGGACGATCATCCACGCCGACCTGCCGCTGCGGCCCGCGGTCGCTCCATGACGCCGGAGCGGATCGACGCGCGAGGCGACCCGGTCCGGGTCCTCCTCGTCGACGACCATCCGTCGTTCCGGGCTGGGCTGCGCGCCCTCCTGACGACCGACGAGCGGCTGCGGGTCGTGGGCGAGGCCTCGACCGGCGCCGGTGCCATCACGGCCGTGGCCTCGACCACCCCGGACGTCGTGCTGATGGACATCAGCATGCCCGGCGTGGATGGGGTGGAGGCGACACGCCGTGTGGTCGACGCTGCCCCGCACGTCGCCATCGTCGTCCTGACCATGCACGACGACGACGAAACGGTGTTCGCAGCTGTGCGTGCCGGGGCTCGGGGCTATCTCCTCAAGGGTGCCCCGCGCGCCGAGCTGCTCCGGGCGATCCACGCGGCCGCTTCCGGAGAAGCGCTCTTCGGGCCGGAGATCGCGCGCCGCATGATGGCCTACTTCGGCCGGCCGGTCCCGTCGGCGGCGCCAGCCTTCCCGGAGCTCAGCGTGCGGGAGCGCGAGATCCTCGAGCTCGTCGCGGCCGGGCGTTCCAACCCGGACATCGCGCGGACGCTGGGGGTGGCCCCGAAGACCGTGCGCAACCACGTCTCGAACGTCTTCTCGAAGCTCCAGGTCCGGGACCGTGCGGAGGCGATCGCGCGGGCCCGCGATGCCGGGCTGGGCGGCACGCCGAGTCGCTGATCGGGACCGCTGTCCCGTGACGACGGGACACGGCGTGGACGAGGCTGCTCGGACGAGGGCCGGCATGGTCCGCCGGAGGTCGACATCGTGATCCGCTCATTCGCCCGTCAGGCGCACCCGGTCGTGGGTGCGATCTTCATCGCCTGCGTCGTCGTCCAGGTCTTCCTGGCCGGTCTCGGGGTCTTCGATGACCCGCGCACCTTCCTCACCCATCGGGACTTCGGCTACACGTTCGGGATGTTGACGCTGGTGCTCCTGGTCCTCGCCCTGGTCGGCCGGGAGCCGCGGCGCGTCACCGGGCTCAGCGCCCTGCTGCTCGTGCTGTTCGCCTTCCAATCGGTCTTCATCGCGCTCCGGGCGGACCAGCCGGTGCTCGCGGCCCTCCACCCGGTGAACGGGTTCCTCATCCTGCTCGTCGCGGTCGCGGTCACGCGCGTCTCGTGGGCCGTCCGCCGAGTGCCGACCGGGGCGGACGCGGGATCAGATGACCGTGTCGTCTCGGCCGCGCCGAGCGGCGCCCGATGACCGGCGCGTCGATCACGGTCGTCCCGAGGGTCCGGCTGCGGCACCGGCTCGCTGCCCTCTCCGTGCTCGCGAGCGCGTCCGTGAACGCGGTCGGGGTCACGTCCCTGATCGCGATGTTCGTCGGCTTCGCCATCGGGGAGCGGTCGACGGCCATGACCCTCGGTCGGACCAATGACATCCTCGGACTGATCGGGACCGCGCTGATGGTGCCGGCGGTGTTCGAGATCCATGCCCTCACGGGACCCGATCGTCGCGGCCTCCGGACGGGCGTCGCCGTGGTCGGCGTCGGGGCGATGGGGGCGATCATCGTCCTCCAGTCCCTGCTCATCACCGAGCGCCTCACGTTCGAGCAGCAGATCGGACCGGTCTCCGTCGCCTATCTCGCGATCGCGGTCTGGTTCATCGCCGGGGGCCGATTGGCCTCGCAGGCCGGGATCATGCCGCACGGAGCCCGGCTCGGGGCCATCGCCGCCGTGTATGTCGGGCAGCCGTGGTGGGCGTACCGCTGGGGCCGCCGGCTCCTCGACCTGGCGACCGATGCCCCGACCCACGATCGGGTGGATCCGGTGGCGGGCCGCCCGTCGGTCAGCGGCTAGCACGGCGATCGACGCCGCCATGTACCAGGCCCTCGTGCTCGTGCATCTCGTCGGGGTGGTCGTGTTCGCGCTCGCGCACGGCGTCTCGATCTTCGCCGCCTTCCGGGTCCGCGGCGAGACCGACCCGAAGATCGTGGCGGCGGTCCTCGGCATGTCGAAGTCGGCGGTCCTGCTCCTGTACGTCGGGCTGATCCTCCTCGGGATCGGCGGGTTCGGGGCGGCCTGGCAGGCCGACCTGCTGCTGGCACCGTGGGCGATCGCCTCGTACGTGGCGATCGTCATCGTCTTCGGCGTGATGATGACGGTGGGGACGCCGTACTACGTTCGGGTCCGCTCGCTCGTGGGTCCGCACGGCGAGGGTGCGCCGGACCCCGAGGTGCTTCGCCAGACGCTCGCCACGCGGCGGCCAGAGGTCCTCGTCACGGTCGGATCGATCGGGCTGCTGGTCATCCTCTGGCTGATGGTCGTCAAACCGAGCTAGGCACGTACGAGCGGTGTCCGGGCGCACCGCATGTGACGGCATTCGCCCCCACCGTGGCTTGCCGTTGGTCGCGCGCGGGGGGACGATACAAGACCCCAGCGCACACCCCTGCAGTCCCCCAGGAGGTCGCGATGTCCCGCCTACGGCAGGTCCCTCGCCGTCGCCGGATCCGGGTGGTCACCCTGTCGATGATCGCCGCGCTCACCATCCCGATCATGCCCCTGGAGGCGGCCGGTGGCGGTGTCAAGACGGACCAGGCGGCCATGATGACGGCGGTCGGTGCTGGGATCACGGTCACACCGCTCATCACCGTGGGTGAAACCATCGGTGACTACCGGTTCGAGTCCGTGCCCGACGGGATCGCCCTCCGGACCCGCGGCAACGGGCGCGTGGACGTCTATGTCAATCACGAGACCTCGCGCGTCCCGTTCCCCTACACGCCGGCTGCGCCGACCGAGCTCAACTCGCAGAACGACTTCGACAACGCGCAGGTCAGCTTGCTGGCGCTCCACCGTAAGAGTGCCGGCGTGCTCAACGGCCGGATGGTCATCGACAGCGACGACAACTATCAGCGCTTCTGCTCGAGCTACCTTGCTACCGCAGCCGAAGGCTTCGATCGCGAACTGCTCCTCACCAACGAGGAGAGCGTCGACTGGGTGAATCGGTCCGGCGACGCGTGGCCGGCCGTCATCGGGGCCGCCGACGCTCGTCAGTCAGGCCTCGTCGTCGCCATCGACGTCAAGACCCGTCAGAACCGCCCGATCTGGGGCATGGGCCGCCACAACCACGAGAACTCCGTGCCGTTGCCGGGCTACGACGACGTCGTCGTGCTGTCGGGGGATGACACCTTCACGAACAATCCGTCGCAGTCCCAGCTGTATGCCTACATCGCCGAGGACGCCGATGCGGTCTGGAACGACGAGGGCCGCCTCTGGGGATTCTCGTCCGATGATCCGGCGAGGCAGCGATACGAGGACTTCGCTCCAGGTGACACGAGCGCGATCAGCGGCACGTTCATCGAGATCCCGCGGCTGATCGCGACGGGCCGCAACGCCGACGGCTCGGACCTGATGGCAGGCGACGTGCCGGCCGAGTTCGGGGGTCCGTTCCCGCTGCCCCCCGACGACGGCACGTGGCAGCGCGATGCCAACGGCAAGGGCATCGATGGCCCCCAGTGGGTCCTCGAGCACTGGTCCCAGCTGAACGGGGTGTTCCGGTTCATCCGCGTCGAGGACATCGCCTACGACAAGCGACCGGGCATGGGCAATGTGGCCTATGTCGTCGACTCGGGCCGCGGCACGGCCGGTGTCTCACAGGCCGGCCGGTCGACGAACGGGCGCGTCTGGAAGCTCGTCTTCGACCCGAGCGACCCGACCGTCGTCGACTCGATGTCGATCCTCATCGAGGGTGACGATCAGCCCGTGAAGACGCTGACCGAGATCCATCAGCCCGACAACATCGAGTCCACCGTGAACGGCCTGTACATCACCGAGGACCCGGGCTCGAGCCAGCAATTCCCCGTGGGCTCGACCGATCCGGCAGCGACGACGGCTCGCCTGTGGCGCTATGACCTGACCACGGGGACCACCTCGGTCGCGTTGCGGGTCGACCAGTCGCTGGACGAAGGTCCGACGGATGTCGACGCGACGACGACGCCGGGCAACCTCGGAGCGTGGGAGTCGAGCGGCATCGTGGACGCCTCGGCGGCCTTCGGTCCCGGGGCGTTCCTGATCGTCGTCCAGGCAGGGACCCTGTGGGTGGAGAAGGCGCCGGGCGCGGACAACGTCGCGCCTCCGGGCCCGGACTTCACCGACAAGCGGGCCGGCGGCCAGCTGCTCCTGGTGCGCATCCCGAACGGCTGATGCCGGGACGCGCGGCGACTTCGTGTCTCCCTGATCAGGAGTCGAAGCCGATCCCGAGCGCGTCGAGCGTCTGCAGGATCAACCCGCGCCGCCCCTCGTTGCGGTCCGCCCGGTCCAGCTCGTGGCGGACGGTCTCGACCGCGAGGGAGCGCAGCGGCTCGGGCGGGAACGGGATCGGCGGGCTCGTGACGATGCGCAGCCGCAGACGATCTTCGTCGGGGCGAAGCAGGAGATCGCGCACGACGCCGCCGGCCCAGCGGCTCGCTGCGACGCCCAGGCCCGTGTAGCCGAGCACGGAGGTCACGCGACCGCCCATCGTCTGACCGAAGGTCACGGTGAACCGCGAGGTCGTGTCGATCGCGCCACCCCAGCGGTACGGGAAGCGCAGCCCGTCCAGCTGGGGAAACGCGCGGAAGAACTGGGCCTCCAGCTTCTCGAACGTCTGGGGGCGTCGGTCGAGCGCCGGGTCCACCCGGCTGCCGAAGTGGTGGATCGCGTCGTAGCCGCCCCACAGGATGCGATCGTCGGCGGTGAGCCGGAAGTAGTGGAACTGGTTGTTCGCATCGGACAAGCCCTGGCGCCCTCGCCAGCCGATCGCCTCACGCTGCTCCGGCGCCAGCGGGTCCGAGACGAGGACGTAGTCGTAGACCGGCACGAACGTCCAGCCGAGCCTCGGCAACCAGCCCGAGTAGGCCGAGGTCGCGACGACGACCTGGGCGGCGCGCACCGCCGCGCCCGCGGCGGTCGTGACCTCCACGCCGCCGGCGCGCCGGGTGAGCGTCGTGACCCTGGTCCGTTCGTGGATCCGGACGCCGCGCGCCATCGCCACGCGGGCGAGTCCCCGACACAGCTTCACCGGGTCGAGGAGGACGTCACGGCCCGGCGGCCGGAGGAGCGCCGCGTGCCACAGCGGGGAGTGGACCTCGGCCTGCGCCGCCGCCCGGTCGAGGAACTCGAGGTGCTCGCCGTGCTCGGCCGCCTCGTCGACCCAGGCCTTGAACTCATCGACCTGGTACGCCTGGTCGGCGAACGCGAGCGTGCCGGTCTCCTCAAGGTCGCAGTCGATGCCGTGGGCGCGGGTGAACGCGATCAGGCCGTCGAGGTTCTCGATCCCCTCGCGCTCCAGCCGTTCGAGCTCGTCGGGGAAGTGCCGGATCCCGTTGGCCAGGCCGTGCGTCAGGCTCGCCTCGCAGAAGCCGCCGTTGCGACCGGTCGCGCCGAACGCGACGCTCTCGGCCTCCAGGATCGCGACCCGGAGGGTCGGATCCGTGTCGGTCAGGGCGAGCGCGGTC
Organism: Saccharimonadales bacterium (SeqCode); assembly: GCA_035629655.1. GTDB lineage: Bacteria > Chloroflexota > Limnocylindria > Limnocylindrales > CSP1-4 > SPCO01. The sequence goes on from DASPHN010000009.1 coordinate 8,320, forward strand.
CACAGGCCGGTGAACCCGCCTCCGACGATGGCGACATCCACGTCGAGCCGCTCGCCATGCGCCAGGGGTGGCTCGCTGACGGCGGGCGTGGCGGCGTCGCGCAGCCAGTAGCTCGTCGCACGGTCCGGATCGCTCACCTGGGCATGGTGCCACGCCCGCTCGGCAGGAGGGCACGAAGCGCACGTGATTCGCACGTCAAGGCGTAGGATGCGCGCGATTCGTCGGTTCTCTGCCCGGTGCGGACGAATGTCGCGTTGACGACGGCACCAGGCGTATGGCACGATGCCGGCACTTCCGTCCCGCATCGCGCAACGCCCGTCCCATGGACCGGGTCGTGGCGCCTTCCAAGCCCGCACCTCAGAGGACCCGCATGGCCACGGAACCCGCCGCCAGGACCACTCCCTCGCTTCGCCGCGACACGCAGCTCGGCCTGTACCGGCGCGCGCTCGAGACGATGCCCGGCGGCACGGATTCCAACTTCCGGGCGTGGGGCGAGTCGACGATCTATGTCGATCGCGGCAAGGGCGGCATGGTCTGGGACCTGGACGGCAACGAGTTCGTCGACCTGCGGATGGGCTATGGGCCGGTCATCCTCGGCCACGGCGACGACCGTGTCGATGACTACGTCAACGAGCGGATGCGTCGCGGCGTCAGCTTCAGCCTCACGAGCGAGGATGAGATCGAGGCGATGGAGCTCCTCAAGGAGCTGACGGGCTGGGTCGACAAGGTCCGGATGACCGTGTCGGGCACGGAGGCCACGATGCACGCGATGCGCGTGGCGCGGGCCTACACCGGCCGCGAGAAGATCGTGAAGTTCGAGGGCCAGTACCACGGCGTCCACGACTACGCCCTGATCAGCGTCGGCCCCGACGACATGTCCGAGCTGGGCGACGAGGATGCGCCCGTAGCCCTGGCCTGGGGTCGGGGGATCCCGGGTGCGGTCGCGGACACCATCATCCCGGCCCGCTACAACCGGATCGACCGCCTGCGGACGCTGTTCGAGGAGCGCGGCGAGGAGATCGCCGCGATCATCGTCGAGCCGGTCCTCGGCAATGCCCAGGGGATCATGCCCCAGCCGGGCTTCCACAAGGAGATGCGGGCCCTGACCGAGGAGTTCGGGATCCTGTTGATCTTCGACGAGGTCAAGACCGGCTTCCGCTTCGCCAAGGGCGGCGCGGCCGAGTTCTTCGGCATCACCCCGGACCTGGCCACGTATGCCAAGGCCATGGGCAACGGCTACCCAGCCGCCGCGTTCGGTGGTCGCGAGGAGGTCATGTCCGTCCTGCCCGACAAGGTCAGCCACGGTGGCACCTACGCGGGCAACCGGGTCGCCGCCGCCGCCGCCGTCGCGACGCTCCGGATCCTGCGCGACACGAACGCGCTCGACACCATCCACGCGACGGGCCGCACCATCCAGGACGGCCTCAAGGAGATCCTCGACCCGATCGGGATCCCGTACCACTTCACCGGTCACCCGTCGATGTTCGGGATCATGTTCCGCGAGGAGGAGGCGCGCGAGTACCGCGACTGGGCCACCACGGACCACGAGCTGTACGACGCGATCGCCATCGGGATGCATGCCCGCGGCGTCATGCCCGAGCCGGATTCGCGCGAACCCTGGTTCGTCTGCGAGGCGCACGCCGACGCGGACATCATCGACCGCGTCCTGACCGCCTTCCAGGATTCGCTCGACGCGGCCCTCGAGGCGCGCGCCCATGGCGACATGGCCCCGTCAGCGACCGGTGCGATGGCATCGCCCGGCGCCGGCTGAGCAGCACGAGGGAGATCGATGGTCCTTGACGGCAACGCGGTCCGATCGGTCGACCGAGCGGCAGCCCTCCTCCTGGCCCTCGGCGACAGCCAGGGCGAGGCCGGCGTGACCGAGCTCGCCCGACGGCTGGGCCTGCACAAGTCGACGGCATCGCGCCTGCTCGCGACCCTCCAGAAGCGCGGGCTCGTCGAACAGGACGACGAGACCGGCAAGTACCGGCTCGGTCTGGTGGTGATCCGCCTGGCCGAACGCGCCGAGCGCACGCTCGACCTGCGCGGCATCGCGACGCCCGAGCTCGAGCGCCTCGCGCGCCTGACCCACGAGACGACCGGCGTCGGCATCCTCGAGGGCGATACGCTCCTGACCGTGGCCCAGGTGGACGGCCCGAACCTCATCGCGGTCGGCGACTGGACCGGTCGCGCGACCCCCCTCCACTGTGTCGCCTCCGGCAAGGTCCTCCTGTCGTCGCTGGCCGAGCGCGAGGTCCTGCGCATCGTGCGTCGAGGCCTCGTGTCATACACCGAGCGGACGATCGTCGAGCTCGAGCCGCTGCTCGAGGAGCTCGCACGCATCCGGCGGCGCGGCTACGCGACGGCGATCGGAGAGTACGAGCTCGGGCTCAATGCGGTCGCGGCCCCGATCCACGACGCGCGCGGCAACGTGATCGCGGCCGTCGACATCTGGGGCCCGGCCTTCCGGCTCACCCCACGTCGCGTGCCGGAGCTGGCAGCCCAGGCCCGGGAGGCCGCGGCGGCGATCTCGGTCCGCCTCGGCGGCACCGCTCCTGAACGCGAGCCGGCCCGGGTCCACGCCACGGCCTGACCCACGGGCGCGCCGCCGGGCCGGACCCGGCCCGGTACCCTTCCGTCATGCCCGACTTCGACGAGCGGCCCTGGAGCGACCTCGCCGAGTTCGTCAGCAC
>DASPHN010000010.1:0-39453 GCA_035629655.1 Saccharimonadales bacterium (SeqCode)
TCCCGAACAGCCGGATCACCGCGACGCATCGGGCACCGGCCGACAACCCGAGCACCGAAGCGGGGGAGGTCCTGACCGTCGACTTCGAGCTTGATGGTCGCTCGTTCATCGCCCTCGACGGCGGCCCGGAGTTCACGTTCACCGAAGCGCTGTCCCTGAGCATCGATTGCGAGGACCAGGCCGAGGTCGATCGGTACTGGGATGCCCTGGTGGAGGGCGGTGGGGAGCACAGCGTGTGCGGCTGGCTCAAGGATCGGTTCGGCGTCTCGTGGCAGGTCGTCCCACGTCAGCTCCAAGAGATGCTCGACAGCGACGACCGCGCGGGTGCCAAGCGAGCGATGGAGGCCATGCTCAAGATGCGCAAGCTCGACGTCGAACAGCTGCGCGACGCGTTCGAGGGCGTGCCCGCCTGACCGACGGCGCGGCGTCCCTGCACCAGCGGAACGGCGCGGGTCCCGAGTGGGGCCCGCGCCGTTCGGTGTCGGAGCTCGTCGGCGTCAGCGCCGGACGATCACCGCTTCCAGATACTCGCTTTCGACGATCATCGTGCCGTCCGTCGCCCGGTTGAACCGCGCGATCAGGTCCAGGAGGTCACGCTCCAACGCCGCAGACCCGGCCTCGCCGACCGCCTCGAACGACTTGAGGGTCGGGCCGTAGTACGTGCGCCAATAGGCGATGTACTCGGCCGGCGAACGATCCCGGAACACGAGGTGCTTCTTCTCGACACGCAGTTCGGCGATCGCGTCGCCGAACAGCTCTCGGAGGCGATCCTCGGTGCCCCACAGGATCGGCGACCGAAGGCCGGCCGGTGGTGGGACATGCTTGCCGTTCGTCTTGAACAGCTGCCCGATGAAGCCCTCGGGCGTATGGGCCACGAGTCCGATCCGGCCTCCCGGCCGGGTGACGCGCGCCAGCTCGGCGGCTGTCCGCTCCTGGTCCGGGGCGAACATGGCCCCGAAGACCGAGCTCACGACGTCGAACTCGCCGGCTTCGAAGGGGAGGGCCTCGGCGTCGCCTTCGACGAACTCGGCCCCGACACCTTCGGCGACGGCTCGCTGGCGGGCCCGCTCGAGCAGGGCCGGAACGTAGTCCAGGCCGATGACCGTGCAGCCGCGACGCGCGGCAGCGAGCGCGGCGTTGCCGCTGCCCGTCGCGACGTCGAGAACACGCTCGGTCGAATGGACGTCGAGGGATTCGATGAGCAGCTCGGACACGAGCACGATCTGCGTGCCGATCATGTGGTAGTCGCCTGACGACCACGTGGCCTGCTGCTTCTGCTTGATCGCGGCCAGGTCAGGTTGTGTGGCGAGATCCGTCATGTGCGCTCCTTGTGCAAGGCTGGACACCTCGCAGCCTCGGGCCCTTCGAGCGGTCGCACATCGGCCATCCGGCCGATGTCGGGTGGTCATTCGCCTTTATTTCGCGCCGCTCCGGCCCGGGCTGACCCCGTCAGCCTCCGGTCGACGCAGAGCGTAGACCTGCCCCGTCATCCGCCCGAGGTCCTCCAGCTCGGTCGTCGTCCGGACCGGGTAGGACGCCAGCGGTCGCAGGACATCCTTCGGAAGGTAGCGCCGGTCGGGGTCCCCGATCACGATCGCGATCCCGGCCTCGCCTGCTCGCTCCAGCCATGGCAGCACTCGTGTCGCAAGGGTCTCGTCATACCAGCAGTCGCCGGCCAGGATGACGTCGATCCCAGGCGGGGGCGCGTCGTCGAGGACGTCCCGAACCATCACCGACACACGACCGCCGTTCGCCCGCGCATTGCGCTCGATGGCGGCCGCCGCGAATGGATCGATGTCGACGCAGGTCGCCTCGGCCGCACCGGCTCGCATCGCGGCGATGGCACAGAGGCCGGATCCTGCGCCGAGGTCCAGGACACGTCGGTGGGCGACGACCTCCGGATGCTCGCGAAGGTATCGGCCGATCGCCAGCCCGCCGCCCCAGGCGAAGGCCCAGTAGGGCAGGGGGGCGTCCGGATCACCCGTCTCGACCTGGAGCGCCCGCCACAGCGGGAGCACCTCGTCCGCGAGATGGAGTCGCACCTCCTCCAGGCCGGGGACAGGCCGCAGGCGCGTGTGGCGAAGGACGAACGCGCGGCGAGAGTCGACGATGGTTGCCTCCCGGGCGGATCAGCGCGGGCCGCTGAACCGGTCGTCGGAGCGCACGGCGGACGGATCGCCGAGCCGGCCCTCATACCAGCCGATGCGCGCACCCGGCCGGTCGTCGAGCGGCGGCACGTACGGCTTCATGTCGAGCAGCGGCGTGCCGTCGAGCATGTCGACGTCCTCGATCTCGAGTGTCGGGCCGTCCATCGCGACGAGCCGGACGACCGACAGTCCGATCGGGACGGGCCTGGCCGGCGACCGCGTCGCGAACAGTCCGTGGGGCCGGTCATCGAAGAACGAGTGGACCGTGAGCTTGACCGGCCCGACCCGATGGAGGTGGTAGAGCAGGATGAGGTGGCTCATCCCGTCGAGGTCGGCGAGTCCCTCGACGAGGGCCGGGTCGAGTTCGATCCGGCCGCCGATGCCGATCGCGCCGGCGGACTGGACCGGCATCCCGGCCACCTCGCCGAATGGCGTCCGGATGACGCCGATGGGTCGGTAGGTGACCTCGGACGTCAGCGCGTCCTGCGGCTCGTTCTCAGGCATCGGACCCTCCCGGTGGCATCGTGCCGCAGGCGCCGGCCTGTGTCACGTGATGGCGCGTGCATCGAGGACGCGGCCCCAGTGGAAGACCCGGACGGCGACCAGCACGCCGAACGCCGCGAGCACGAGGATGGCGGCGGCCGCGATCGAGGCGTCCAGGGCACCACCCTGGAACTCGCTGTAGACGACGAGCGGGAGCGTCTGGGTCCGGCCCTCGATGCTTCCCGCGAACATGATCGTCGCTCCGAACTCGCCGAGCGCGCGCGCCCAGGTCATCACCAGTCCCGCGGCAAGCGCGGCACTGGCCAGTGGGACGGTGATCGACCGGAAGAGCTGCGGCTCGGTGGCACCGTCGACGCGGGCCGCGTCCTCCAGGTCGCGATCCACGGTCGCGATGCCGGTTCGTGCCGAGCGGATGAAGAAGGGTGCCGAGACGAACGTCTGGGCCAGGATGACCGCGACCGTCGTGAACGGGATCGACACGCCGAGCACCTCGAGCGAGGGGCCGACGAGCCCGCGCCGGCCGAAGACGAGCAGGAGCGCCAGACCGGCGACCGCCGGCGGCAGCACGATCGGCAGGTCCACGACGGCCTCGAGCAGCCCCTTGCCTCGGAACTGCCGCCGCGCCAGGACGAATGCGAGCGGAAGCCCGAAGACGATCGTGATCCCGAGGCTGATCGAGGTGGTCACGAGACTCAGGACCAGGGCGTCGAGCACGACCGGCGAGGCAAGCGCATTCGAGAGCGAGCCATCGAGGATCGCCCGAACGACGAGGGTCATGACCGGCAGGCCAAGGAACAGCGCGAAGAGGGCGGCGAGGGCGGTCAGCGATCGCTCACCCCAACCACCGCGCGGACGAGGCGATGGGTGGTCGATCGCGTGCTCCATCACGACGACGGCGGGAGGAACCCGAGCTCGCCCAGGATGCCCTGGCCATCCGGTCCCGCCAACCACTCGAGGAAGCGCGTTGCCGCCTCGACGTGCGGCGATGCCTTGACGACGACGCCGTCGTACCTGGCCGGGACGTTCGCGGCGGCCGGGAGGGCGATGGTCGCGACCTTGTCCGAGGCCCTGGCGTCGGTGCTGTACACGATCGCGCCGTCACCCTCGCCCAGCTCGATCTTGGCCCGGACCGCGGCGACGTTGTCCTCCTTCGACACGACGTTGCGCGCGTAGGCGGCCGCGAAGTCGGCCGGTGCGCCGGGCTCTCCGGCGAGGTTGTCCACGAGCTGGGTCGCGTACGTCGTGATCGGCACCTCGTCGCCGGCGGCGATGACCCGGATGCCCGCCTTGGCGAGGTCGAACGGTGTGGCCAGGTGGGCCACGTCGTCCTTCGGCGTGATGATGGCCAGCTCGTTCGTCGCGACGTTGATCGGCGCACCGGCGGCCAGGCCCGCGTCGACGAGCTTCTGCAGGTGGATCGTGTCGGCCGACAGGAAGAGATCCGCCGGGGCGCCCTGCTCGATCTGCGTCTCGAGCGCCGCCGAGGAGTCGGTCGAGATGGTCAGGGTCGTCCCAGGGTTGGCCGCCTCGTAGGCGGCCTCGGCCCGCTCGAGCGCTCCCTTGAGCGATGCCGCACCGAAGATGGTGAGCTCGACCTCGACGCTGGCCGCCGACGCGGCGATGGAGGCTGCCGAGCTTGGGAGGACGGACACCGACGTCCCGGTCCCGCCGCCGCTGCCGGTGCATGCGGCGAGGATCGCCACCAGGAGGGCGACGAGCGAGGACACGCCACGACTCACGATCTGGATTCTCTCGGTGAGGGGATCTCGACCATCACGTTGGTGGCCTTCACGACGCAGACGGCCTCATCGCCGACCTTGATGTCGAGCTCGTCGACCGCCTCGGCGGTCATCAGGCTGACGAGCCGGTGCGGACCGGCCATCACCTCGACGACGGCCGCGACGCCGTCGCGCTCGACGCGCGTGACGATCCCCGCGAAGCGGTTGCGGGCGGACTGCGCGACGATCGGGCGCTCGCTGGCCGCCTTGCGGCGTTCCTCGAGCAGGCGCGACACCTCGTCGATGTGGATGAGCCGCTGACCGCCATCCGATCGCTCCATGCGAACCCGGCCGTTGGCCTCCCAGCGGCGCAGGGTCTCCACGGAGACCTGCAGCATCTCGGCGGCCTGGCCGACGCGGAGCCGGTGCGGTGGGATCCGGTCGGTGTCGCTCATCCCTAGGAGTATCGACCCGGCCGGGCATGGATGTCTAGGGACCGACGCGACGGGTCGCGGATGCGCGACACTCATCCGGCGCGACCCACCCAGGAAGGAATCGCCGTGGCCACCCCTCGCTTCACGATGGTCGTTCTGCTCGTCGAAGACCTGGCGCGTTCCGTCGCGTTCTATCGGCACCTCGGCGTGGCGTTCCCACCGGATGCCGAAACCCGCCGGGACGTCGGGGTCGACATCGGCGACGGCCGAACCTTGATCTTCACGACCACGTTCGTCGGCAATGTCCCGGATCGTCAGCCGCCGGCCGGCGGGTCACGGATCATGCTCGAGTTCTTCGTCGACGATCCTGCCGCGGTCGATGGCCTGCACGTCGAGCTGACCGAGGCCGGCTACCGCAGCCGCCGCGCCCCGTTCCGCACGGACTTCGATGCGTACATGTGCCTGGTCGATGACCCCGACGGCAACACGGTCCTGATCACGGCCGGCTGACGCCGGCGGGTACACTCGGCATCCATCACGACATCCGCTGCACGCGGCCCCACCCGGGGGAACCATGACCGACGACTTCGCGATCCGCGGGGCGCAGGACCGCGTCGTCCACGGCTCGGCCTGATGCGCTTCTTCCGGCGAGACCCGAAGTCCGGCGGTCGCGAGGCGATCGCCTCGTTCTGGGCGTGGTGGGACGAGGCCCGTCATCGCGTCGCTGCGTCGATCGCCGCGGGTCAGGCCGGCAGCCTCGTGGGCGAGCTCTCCGGTCACGTCGACGCGATCGACCGTCGGCTTGCCTGGGAGCTGTCCGCCGGACGGTCGTCGCAGCACGCGCTGATCGTCACGCCCGAGGGCGACCCAGCGGTCCGCGCGTTGGCCCTCGAGTGGCGGGCGGCCGCGCCCGAGCCCGACGGGACGTGGGAGTATCACGCGTCACGTCAGGCTGGTCCGCTCGGGCATCTGGCCATGGATGGCGTCGAGATCGACTTGAGCGCCTACCGGGCGATCTCCAGCTGGGACGAGAACCGGCAGCGGGTCGATGTCCGCCTCTGGCACCCCACGATGTCGAGCGCGCCGGCCGCCGCCAGCATCCGGGCGGCCTACCTCTTCCTGGACAACCTGCTCGGCGAGGACGGCGTCGAGCGGTGGGTCGGCACGATCGACCTGCTCGAGGCGGAGACCGTGGGTCGATCGCCGGACGAGCTGCGCGCCGAGGTCGAGCGTCGCAGCGCGGAGGCGAGTGGCGAGTCGTGGGTCCTCGCCGAGGGCGACGGCGGGCTCTATCTGGTCAACCTCGCGGTCAAGCCGATCGACCATCCCTGGAAGCACTGGCACGTCGTGGTGACGGTCGACCGCGGCCTGGAGGAGCTCAGTCACTCGACGGAGCTGCCCGAGCTGGACGCGGCCGAGGACCGCCTGGTGGAGGCCATGACCTCGGCGGAGTCCATCCACCTCGGCCATGTGACCGATCGGAAGCGCCGACGCATCCACTTCATGTGTGCCGACGGCGATCGCGGTCGGGCGGTCGGCCAGGCATGGGCGGACCAGGAGCGCCACTTCGGGCCACGGGTCGATGTCGAGGACGACCCGAGCTGGTCGGTCCGGAGCGAGCTCGGGCTCTGAGGTGACGAAGGCGGGTCGGTCCAGCGGGTCGAGGGCAGCCCTGCCGAGCTTCATCCCACCCATGCTGGCGACGCTCGTCAGCGAGCCCTTCGACGATCCGGACTGGAGCTTCGAGGTCAAGTGGGACGGCTTTCGGGTCGAGGCGATCGTCGACGGCGACGCCGTCCGGCTCCGGACACGCAAGGAGCAGGACGCGGCACGCTACTTCGGCCCGTTCCTCGAGCCTCGGACGTGGATCGAGGCTCGGCAGGCGATCGTCGACGGAGAGGTCATCGCGCTCGACGAGCGCGGCGAGCCCGACTTCGTGCTGCTTCAGGCCCGCATCAAGGGGAAGGCCACGGCCGGCGTCCCGACACCGTTCGTCTACGAGGTCTTCGACCTGTTGTACCTGGACGGCCGGTCGCTGCTCGACGAGCCGCTCGAGGAGCGACGCCGGCTCCTTGCCGAGGTCGTTCGCGCCGACCCGCGGGTCCGACTGAGCGACGACATCGCCGGCGAGGGGATCGCCTTCTTCGAGGCGGCCAGGATCCGTGGGCTCGAAGGGATCATGGCCAAGGACCGCCGTTCCACCTACCAGCCCGGCGGTCGCTCGATGGCCTGGCAGAAGATCAAGATCCGTCCGGAGCAGGAGCTGGTGCTGGGCGGCTATGCGCGCGGCCTGGGCAGCGCGGTCGATCTCGGCGCGCTCCTCGTCGGCGTGTACGAGGAGGGACGGCTGCGCTATGCCGGCAAGATCGGAGCGGGCTTCAACGACGGGCGACGGGCGGAGCTGCTCGCCGCGCTTGAGCCGATCGTCGTCGACGCGTCCCCCTTCGATCCGCTGCCGCCGCGGGCCGTTACCAAGAGCGCGATCTGGGTTCGCCCGACGATCGTGATCCGGGCGGAGTTCGCCGGCTGGACCGGCGACGGTCTCGTGCGACAGGCGGCCTACAAGGGACTGGACCTCGGCAAGGATCCACGGGCCGTGATCCGCGAGGTGCCGCGAGACCCAGGCCCCGCCGGGTAGACACCGGGCCGACGTGCCCGGGAGCCCTCGCCACGCTGGGACGCGCGCTCGCGACGCGCCGCCCGTCGGCTACGCTTCGCGTGACTGGAGGACGACGATGGCCGAGCTCGAGCGCAGCTTCACGGTGTTGGCCGGCGCCGACGCGGCCTTCGAGTTCCTCTCGGACCCCGTCCGCCTTCCGTCCTACGTCCCCAACCTCCGGCTCGAGGATTCGACGGCGGTGGAGGGTGAGCTCGACGTCGATGCCGATCTCGCGGCCCGGACCGGCGCGCCCGAGGCTGGCTTCGTCGCCGATCGCGCGACCCGGCGGATCGACTGGGGCCGGGATGGCGACCCGTACGGCGGCTCCATCGTCGTCAGCGAAGGCACGACCAATACCTCGAGCGTGACGGTTCGCCTGCGGACCCGCGACGACGCCGACGCGGCCGAGGTCCAGCGCGTCTTCGACGAGGCCGTCGCGAACATCCGTCGACTGGTCCCGTCACGGTAGGGAAGGGCGTGCACATGCGGGCCGCCATCCGAGAGCGCTACGGCCCACCGGACGTCGTCTCGGTCCGGGAGATCGAGCGTCCGGTCCCGGCCGGCGACGAGGTCCTCGTGCGGGTCGAGGCGGCATCCGTCAATCGCGCCGATCTCGACGGTCTGTACCCGCATCCTGGCTTCTCTCGGCTGTTCCTCGGGCTCCGGGCACCTCGGGTCCGCCGGGTCGGCATCGACGTCGCAGGCGTCGTCGAGGCGGTGGGGACCGAGGTGACCCGGTTCCAGCTGGGCGATCGAGTCTTCGCCGACCTGTATCCGCATGGCCAGGGCTCGTTCGCCGACTTCGTGGCCGCCCGGGAGCAGGCGTTCCTGCCGATCCCGTCGGAGCTGTCGTTCGAAACGGCTGCCACCCTGCCGCACTCGGCGATCCTCGCGATCCAGGGCCTTCGCCTCCGTGACGGACGTACGCCCAGGCCGGGGGACAGGGTCCTCGTCGACGGTGCATCCGGCAACGTCGGCCCGTTCGCGGTCCAGATCGCGAAGTCCCTCGGAGCGGTGGTGACCGGGGTCGCGAGCGCGTCCAAGCTCGATCTTGTGCGATCGCTCGGCGCCGATCACGTGCTGGACTATCGCGCCGTGGACTACACGAGGACCGGCGAGCGGTATGACTGGATCGTCGACACGGACTCCCATCACTCGTTGCTCGAGATCCGTCGCGCGCTGCGGCCGAAGGGGGTCTACGTGACGCTCGGCGGCGACGGCTCGCGGCTCCTCCAGGCGATGACGGTCGGCCCGGCGGTCCGGCTGGCCAACGGCAAGCGGATGGGCCTGATGCTGTGGTGGAAGCCCTTCAAGGCCGATGACATCGCGACGCTTGTCCGGATGATCGGCGACGGGTCGGTCAGACCGATCATCGATCGTCGCTTCCCGCTCTCCGAGGTCGTCGAAGCGCTTCGATACGTCGACGATGGACACGCGCGTGGCAAGGTCCTGGTCACACCCCAGGGCGAGGCGTAGCCGAGCGTCGTCAGCGAGTCCCGCAGGTCGCTCGAAGCGTCGAGGCCGCGGTCCACAGCCGCCGCCGGGCATCCTCGGTCTCGTCGAGCGGTCGGAGGCCACGCTCGGCGATCTCCGACCGAACCGCGGTGGCCACGCGATCCCGCACCGTCCGCGCCCAGCGGCGACCGACCCATCCGGCATGGGCGCCGAGCAGGCGCGCGAGCAGGTACCCGATGAGCAGCGACACGACCAGGCTCGCGAACGGCGTCGCGACCTCGCCGAGCACGGGCACATCGACGGTCGAGGTCGACGGCCCGCCCAGGACCCAGATGACGACCCAGGCCACGGAGAGGGCGATGGCCACGGTCGCGAGCGTCTGCAGGAGACCGAAGAGCCGCCACCACCGGCTCGCGGGCGCCTCCAGCGGGCCCAGTGCGACGATCGAGCGGTCCACGGCCCGTTCCAGGCCGAGGCGCAATGGCGCCGGCTCCAACGCGGCGGCAAGCCGTGCCCGCACGCTCGGGCTTGCGGCGCGCAGCGGCGCAGCGAGCGCCTCGCGAAGGACCTCGACGGCCGGGGTCAGGGGGCCGCGCTCACGCCAACGGACGAGGTAGCCGGCAGGATCGGCGACGCGCGTCTCCCGGCCGGAGGCCCGATAGATGAGCCCGGTCAGCCGTCCGATCGGGCCGGTGCCCTTCGAGCGTGCCCGAGCGCGCGTCGCCGCCTCGGCCTGTCGCTCCAGACCGCCCAGGTCGACCGTCCGCAGGACGGCGGCCGTCGCGGCGTCGATCGCGGCGGTCCGCGCGGCAGGGGCGAGGAACGGCGTATTCGGTCGGGAGGGATCGATCCCCGCGTCCCGCGCGAGCGTCGCCCCGCCATCCAGCACCGTCGCGGCGATGCGGTCCCGGACGATCCGTTTCGCGGCAACGCCGTCGGACAACCACGCGCGCAAGCGTTGGACGTCCGGCGCCGCCGGTGCCGCGGTCCCGGCAGCCGGCGCGGCACTGGTGAGGAGGATGGGGACGGGCGGAGCCGCCGATGCACGTGCCGCGCCCAGATCGCGCTCCAGGTCCCGTCGGACGCGCTCGGCATCCTTGGACGTGAGCCGGTCCGCCTTGTTCACGACGACGACCTGTCGAGCGAGACGCGGCAGCCAGGCGCGCAGGAAGGCGTCGTGCAGCGCCGCGTCGTGGTACTTCTCCGGGTCCACCACCCAGGCGACGGCGTCCACCCGAGGCAGGATCGCCTCGACCCGGCTGCGGTGCTCGGCCGCGACCGAGTCCATGTCCGGAAGGTCGAGGATGGCGACAGGTCCCAGCGCATCGGCGGCGTGCTCGCGGATGTCCCGGACGCCGAGCCAGGCCAGGAGCGGGTCAAGGTCCGCACGTTCGACGGCCGGGACCCAGGCGACCGGATCGGAGGTGGTGGGCCTCCGGACCGACGCGGGGCTGACGGTCGAGCCCGCGAGCGCATTGAGCAGGCTCGACTTCCCGACGCCGGTGCCTCCCACGAAGGCCAGGACGTAGGCATCGCCCGGGAATCCGAGACGTCGCGCGGCGTCCGCGTGCGCTTCTCGAACGCGCGCCGTGTCGATGCCCATCTGGTCTGCGGCGTCTGCCGCATCGAGCAGGCGCTGCAGGCAGGCGTCGAGCGGGTCGGTCCCGTCCATGGGCGGTCCGTCGAGGGGCGCGAGCGTCGGGACCGTCATCCCGTGACGATCGGCAGTGCCCGGAGCGCCCCGGCGGCGGACCGCAGGTCGCCGGCGAGCTCGCTCAAGGCGCCGGCCTCGGGCAGGAGCCGGTCGAAGCGACTGCGCTCTTCGAGGAAGGTCGTGGTCAACGCCTCCTGGAGCCGCGCCCGTGCATCGGCGATGAGCTCGACCATCGCGGCCTCGCCGAAGAGCGCGGAGAGGAGCTTCTGGTTGAGGAACGCGGTCGCCGCCGCGACGCCGACCTCGGCGCCGGTCAGTCCACCAGTGTGCAGGAAGGTCCCGAGCATCACGCCCGTTCCGAGCACATTGACGCCGACGGACGCGCCCCTGGCGAGTGTCCGCTTCGACTGGCCGTGCAACTGGATGTCGGTGACGATGCTCTCGATCCAGCCGTCCAGCCGGTCTCGAAGCCGCGCGTCGAAGTCGGGGGAGGGCAGCCACAGGTCGGCGTCCGCCGCGATGACCGGTCCCATCGCCGGCACATCGGACCATGCGCCGGCCGTGCGGCGAGCCGCCTCGGCCGCCTGGAGCCGCGCGACGGCCACGAGGTCATCGGTCGTGGCGGCTCGCATCTCGGCGACCGGGGCCGTGGCCGGCCGGAGCACAGAGGCGATCGCACCCCGGATCCGGCCGATCCCGTCGGAGAAGAAGCGCGTCATCTGGTCCGCACCGACGAAGGACTGCCAGTGGCGCAGTGCCTCCTCGCGGAGGAACGCACCCTGCGCGATCTCCTGACGCAGGGCGACGAGGCTCGACTCGTACGTCCGGTCGGCGAGGCGCCGCAACGCCTCGACATCGATCGCCTCGTGGTCGGCGTCGTCGGCGATGCGGTCCAGGCTGTCGCCCAGACCAAGGAGCGAGCCCGTCAGGGCTCGTGTCGCGAGCTCGATGCGTGCTTCGCGGTCCGCCCGGAGGCGCCCGATCTCGGCGGTCAGCGTGGCGATCGTCGATGGGATGAGTTGCTCCCCGCCTGCGTCGAGGTCGCCCTCCCGGACCGCCACCAGCTCGGTCGGGGCCGTGTCGTGCTCGGCCGTGCGCAGCGCATCCAGGCCGGCGTCGGCCAGCAGGCGGCGGACATCGTCGAGAACGTCGACCTGGTCGGCCGGATCCGACGGCATCCGGTTCACGACGACGAGCAGGGGCAGGCCGCGTTCCCGGACCCGTTCGAGGACGGCCCACGGGACCTGGTCGGCATAGCGTGTCGCGGTCGTGACGAAGACGCACAGGTCGGCAGCCTCGACGAGGCGGTCCGCGAGCGCCCGATTGGCATGCTCGACCGAATCGATGTCCGGCGCGTCGATGAGCGCGAGGCCGCGGTCGATCTGCTCGTCCTCGACGAATCGCAGCAACTCCGGTCGCACCGCGGCCAGCGCACCCTCGAGGAGCGACGCCCGGTCCCCAGGGTGGACCAGGACGACGGCGACGCGTGTGGTCGGCCGCAGCACGCCCGTCGTGCTGGCGGCGTGCCCGGCGATGGTGTTGAAGATGGTGCTCTTGCCGGCGCCCGTGGGTCCCACGAGCAGGACGACGAGCGGGGCGTCGAGCGAACGTGCCCGGACGCGGACATGGCCGGCGAGATGATCGGCCAGTTGGCGCGCCCGCGCCGTTGCGGCCTCGCTTCGTGCGGGCAGGGCGAGACGTCTCGACGCGAGCGTCTCGAGACGCTCGACGAGGGCGCGAAGGTCCGCGGGCGCCGTGCCGATCACCGCGCGAGGCTACACGCGGCGGCCGACGCCCGCAGCGACACCGGCCGGCATGACGATGGCACTCGCCTTACAGACGCGCTGGCCGTCGGCCCGATGCAACCTTGGGGGCGTGGTCTTGACGCGAAGTCGATGGGCGAACGACGACGCTCGCAGCGCGTCGGGCCCCAGGTCGCTCGGCTCGATGGTGGAGGTCGAGAGCTCGATGGCCAAGACCGGCAGCAAGCACGAGAAGAAGCTGGCGAAGAAGGCTCGAAAGGCCGCGAAGCGAGCCTCGCGATCGACGCCGCCTGCCGCAACCGGGCCGGTCGCTGGGCTTCGGCGCGCGGCACCGCCCGCGGTCATCCTGGCTGCCGGTGCACTGCTCGCCGCGGCCGTGACCGCGGTCCTGCGGATCCGCCGGTAGACGGCGGCCTGTCCCGTCGCCCCGGCTCGACTAGACGTCCGTCACCGCATCGAACCGCTGGTCCCGGTCCGGCCCAGCACGGTCGGGACCGCGTTGTACAGCAGGGTGAGACCCAACGCGAGATGGGCCGCGGCCAGGCCACCCGTCAGCGCCACCGGCGTCCCCGCCGACTCCGCCGCTGCGACGTCGTTCGGCAGGTTGGCCGTGCTCCCCGCGAGGAAGGCCGCCGCGACCAGCGACACGAACCCGGACCCGACCCGACCGGTGCGACCGGGCTCGCGCGCGGCGGCCGCCGCAACGACGAGGACGACCGGCAGGAACAGGGGCGGTGTCAGGGCGGTCCCACGCAGGAACATGTCGCGGGGTCCACCCTCCGGCGACGCTCCGACCTGCCAGCGCGCGGACAGCAGCGCGCCGATGACGGGCACCGGGAGGTAGGCGACCACGACGGGGAGGAGATGGCGGGCGGACGAACGCAGCATCCGTGACCTCGGGCGGGTTCAGGACGTCATGGTCGCACCGCTACCCGCCGCTCAGCGCGACGATGACGCTGCTCACGAGCATGCCGGCGGCCACGGGGACCCAGATCCGTCGCTCACCGGAGCTCCGGCTGAGTGCGTTGAGCACGAGGGCGACCGCGGCGAACGCGACCGCCATCCAGACCAGCCACGGCACCGCGTTGTCCAGGCCGGGGACCACGATCCCGGCAGCGGACAGCACGACGACCGCGAGCAGCCCGATGACCACGGCCTGCACGAGCGCCGCCGCCCGCATCGCCGGCGGGTACCGACCCGGGAAGGCGCCGCCCATCGCGTACGCACCCCACGGCAAGCCGACGGCAAGCGCGATCTGGAACGCGATGACCCCGAGGGCAAGGGTCGCGAAGACGAGCGCCGCGAGCGTCGTGACCATGGAGGCATCATCGCAGGCGCCCGGTCGCCGCCCCGGCCGTTCCGTATCCTGTCGCCATGCGACTGCACCCGAATCCACCGCGCCTCATCACCGTCGGCATCGCGCTCGCGCTCGGCATCGTGGGCCTGGTCTACGCCTGGCCGATCGACGCCCTCACGCCGATCCTCGATCCGGTCGCGTCGATCCTGTCGACGGTCGGCCTGAGCCTCGATCGGCAGCTGGCCGAGCTCATGCTGTTCGCCTGCCCGACGCTGCTTGTCATCGGCTCGCTGCTCCCGGGGATCTGACCGATGAACCGAACGAACTTCGCGCCGACCGCGCCGACCATCATCGTCGCGCTGCTGCTCATCATCGTGGGCCTCATCGGGACGACGGGGATCGCCCTGTCCGACACGATCGGCATCGTCGCGTTCGTCGCGGCGACGGTGCTCCTCCTCCTCGGGATGGTCGTCCGCGGGATCTAGGGGAGCGTCGGCGATGCACGAGACCACCCGATCCGGCGCCTGCCCGCGATGCGGGAACCCGCGGGTACGGCCAGCCGTCCCGGGCCGGTGACCGACACCACGAGGGCGGTGTCCCCGCTCGCCCGCTTCGACGAGCTCTTCACCGAGTTCCAGCGACCCGTCCTCGCCTACGCGATGCGCCGGACCCAGACCCTGGCTGACGCGGAAGATGTGGCGGCCGAGACCTTCACGATCGCCTGGCGCAAGGTCGCATCCATCCCGCTTGACGAGCCCCTGCCGTGGCTGTACGCCGTCGCCAGGCGGGTCCTGGCCAACCACCGCCGGGGCCTTGGGCGGCGCGAGCGGTTGGCCGCCCTGCTCCGAGTCGACGATGTCGCGACGCCGGTGCGTGCCGGCGACGATCTCGACGGGCCGGCCTTCGCCGCCCTGGCATCGCTCTCCCCGGCCGATCAGGAGGTGCTCCGCCTCGTGGCGTGGGAAGAGCTCGGGAACCAGCAGATCGCGGCCGTGCTCGGGATCACGGCCAACGCTGTCGCCATCCGCCTGCATCGGGCCCGGGCACGGTTCGCCGATGCCCTCGCCAAGGGAATCCCGAGCGACCTGAAATATCCGGACCCGAGCCGGACATCGGCTGATGTGACGGGCACTGACGGTGCCGCATGGAAAGGAGCAGGGAAGTGAGCATGCCGAGCGGATCCGATCCGATCGAGCGGCTTCGCGCTGCTGACCCGGTCCGTGCGAGCGACGTGCCCGACGCGAGTCTCGCCCGTGTATCGGCGAGGACCCAGGAGCACATCATGTCCGACATCAGCCGCGATACGACCCCTCTTCGACCACGCCGCGGGCCCCTGGCCCTGGTCGGCGGCATCGCGCTCGCCGGGGCGTTCGCCCTCGCGATCGCGGTCAGCAACGGCTTCGGCCTCGGTGGTCAGACGCCTGGCCCCATCGCCGCCAACCCGACCCCGACCGAGAACCCGGCCGCGGGCGGCGGCGCGGCGTCGTGCCTCGTCTACGACCCGGCGACGCTGCCCACCTTCGACATCGTCTTCGACGGCACGGTCACGGCCGTCGACGGCGACCAGATCACGTTCGACGTGAACGAGGGCTGGAAGGGCGCTGACGGCAGCATCACGCTGACCGCGCCCGCGGTGGATCCCGCGCTCGTCGGCCCGCTGCCGGCGTTCGAGGTCGGCGGACGCTACCTCGTCACGGCGTTCGGCTCGACGATCAACGCCTGCGGCTACACGCTCGACTACGACGCGGACACCGCAGCATCATGGGCGGCCGCCTTCTGAGGCTCGCTTACCGATCCAGTCCTCGCACGAAGCCCCGCCACGTGGCGGGGCTTCGGATCGTGGGCGAGTCCCGTCGCCCGCCGCCGACGGGGCCGCGGGCCGACGGGGACGCTACGCCGGCGCGGGGGTCGGCCCGGGCGCCTCGACTCGGGCCGGTCGCGTCGCGAGCACCGAACCGGCGATCACGAGGACGAACCCGATGGCCATCGGGACGGTGAACGTCTCGTCGAGCACCAACACGCCGAGCACGGCCGCCACCGCGGGATTGATATAGGTGATCACCGTGGACCGGACCGGCCCGACGGCATCGATCAGGGCGCCGAACAGGATGAACGCAGCCGCGGTGCAGACCGTCGCCAGCACGACGACCGCGATCAGCGCCTCCGCGGAGGGAGTGGTCGCCGGCCACTGGCTCGCCCCGATCGGGGCGAAGACGATCGCGACCAGGGTCAGCGACACGGCCATGACGCCGACCGTCGGGAGCCCATCGAGGCGACGCGCGAGGATGGCCGGCCCGAGGGCATAGCCCACCACCACGACCCCGATCTGGAGCAAGGCCGTCGGGTCCGTCGCGCCGAAGTCGGAGCCCACGATGGCGACCACGCCGGCCAGGCCGATGAGCATGCCGAGCAGGCTCGCCGGACCGAACCGGTCGGCGCCACCCGTCAGCAGCGCGATCGCCGCGCCGACGAGCGGCACGCCCGCGATCAGGAGACCGGCGAGCGAGCTCGAGATGTGCTGTTCGGCCGACCCGAGCGCGACCCACGGGATGGCGATCTCGATCGCGGCGAACGCCACGACCCAGCGCCACCGGGCCAACACTGGGCGCAGATCGGTGCGGAGCAACGCGATCGGCAGCAGGATCGCGGCGGCGATGGCCGTTCGCCCGAGCACGAGGGTGGCGGGCGTGATCTCTTCCACCGCGATACGGATGAAGAGATACGGGATCCCCCAGATGACGGACATCAGGGCGAACAGGACGAGCGCGCGGCGGCTCACGCGGGCAGGACCAGGGGCATGCCCGGAGTGTAGGCTCGGGCCAGAAACGCCGTGACGCCGGCGGCGACCACCCGGCCAGAGACGACCCGGAGCGTGTCGATGTCCAGATCCGTGCTGGCGGGGATGCTCGTGGCGACGATCACGGTGGCGGCGTGTGCCGGCCCATCCGTCGCACCGTCAGCGCAGCGCGATGGCTCGCCCGTCGTCGGTTCGCCTCCGCCGACGTCGGCGACGCCATCCGCATCTGCCGCGGTCCCTGGCGACGTCACGACCGGTGAGCGCGTTCTCCTCGACGGCGTTCGGCGCGAGGGACTCGCGTGCGAGCCGGCCGCCGGCATCGGCGGCGCCCCAGGGGTCCCCACCGCGGTCATCGAGTGCGTCGCGGCGGACCCCGCGGCCGCCATCGTGACGTTTTCGCTGTTCGAGGACGATGCGCAGCTCCTGGACGCATACGTCGCCGAGATGGGTGCCTGGGACGTGGCCCTGGACTCGGGCTCGTGCCAGGACGGTGCCCGCGAGACCGCCTACGCACCGGCGGAAGGGACCTCGCCGTATCGCCATGGATGCTTCCTGGATGGCGATGGCGTCGCGAACTATCTGGCGACGCTGCCCGGTCCTCACGTCCTCATCGGCATCCGCGGCCGGTCGACAGACACCGAAGCGCTCGCGGACTACGCGTGGCTGGGGAACGAGGACGCCCCGGGCAACCCGACGCTGTGGGCCGATCCGCGCTGAGACCGTGCCGCCGTCCGCCGGACAGGGGACGACCCGCGGCGGATGCCGCGGGTCGTCGTTGCGTGTCGGGGCAGGTCAGGAGTTCGGGTACATCGCCCGGTAGCGGACCTCCCATTCCTTGGCCGCCTGGAGGACGACCTTGTCATGGGGCGAGATGTAGCCGGCCCCCTGCTGGGCACGGTAGCGTCGCTCCCAGTCCGCGCCGTAGGCGGCCCACTTGGCCTGCTCGGCCGACGTGGCCCGGGCTGCGTCGTCGACGATGGTCTGGACCCGGGCACCGACGAGGCCCCCGATGCCCACGAGCATCGCTGCGGCCAGCGTCACGCCGGCCAGGTTGAAGGCGGGGTTCCGCCGCTGGGTCTGAGTGAGCTGTGTCATCTGAAAGGACTCCGATCATGTGGTGCGCGCCTCTCTGGTCGTGCGGCACCTGATGACCTCATCCTCGGTCCCTGGCGGCCCTGCCGAAATCACGGGAATCCCTATGTTCGGCGGCCATGCACCCCACCGCAGCGCCTCAGCCCTCGGCGGGGCTCCCCGGCGAGATCGCATCGAGATCGGCTCGGGCGAGCTCCGTCCGCGACTGCACGCCGACCGTGCGGAAGATGCGAGTGAGATGGGCCTCGACGGTGTGGACGCTCATGAACAGCGCGTCCGCGATCTCCCGGTTGGTCTCGCCGGCCGCGGCCAGCTCGGCGACGCGCCGCTCCGTGTCGGTGAGCGGCGAGCCGGGCGGTCGGCGACTCGCGACGCGGGCCAGCTCCGCCTCCGCGCGATCCGCCCAGACCGTGGCACCGAGCTCGGTGAACATCCGGTATGCCGTCTGGAACGCCGCCCGCGAGGCGCCCTTCTGTCGGGCGCGCCGGCGGACGTCGCCCAGCGCGAACCACGCCCTGGCCGCGCGGAAGGGCAACTGCAGCCCGGCATGGAGCTCGACCGCCTCCTCCGCGGCACGGACGGCCGCGTCGTGGTCGCCATCAGCTGCCAGGACGAGGGCGCGAACACGCAGCGCCTCGGCGAGCGCGGCGGCCGGGCCACGCCGGCGGGCCCGTCGTTCCAGCCGCTCGATGCCGGGCCGAGCCGCATCGATGGATCCGAGCGCGATCATGGCCTCGCCGTCGAGCGCGACCGTCGTCTCCCAGCGGATGGGGAGGAGGCGACCGAGACCCGGCTCTGCCAGGACGGGGGCCAGGCGGTCGCGCGCCTCCGTCGGGTCACCGAGCGACAGGTCGAGCATCGCGAGCGCCATCGAGGGTGCCGTCCGGACCTTCGGTTGTTGCGAGGCCAGGGCATCCGGCTCGATGGCGGCCCCGAGCGCCCGTGCCGTCTCCACGTCACCCCGAAGGGCGGCGAGATCGAGTCGGAGCATCAGGAGGTCCTGGTAGAAGGCGCCCTCTCCGGTCTGGAGCAGACCGGCCTGTGCCTCGTCCGCGATCCGCTCGGCTCGGTCCCAGTCACCCGCATCCAGCTCGATCCCGGCCAGGGAGACCAGGAGCCGCGGCACGCTGGTGTAGTCCCCACCGGACCGGGCGCTCTCGATCAGCCGCGCCAGCCGCCGACGCCCCTCGTCCACGCGCCCTTCGCGGGCGAGGAGCCGGGCGAACTGCAGGTCTGGGTGCTCGAGCGCCGGAACGGCCGTCGTGGGCACGCCAAGCGCGTCAGCGCGCTCGATCAGGTCGTGCCATGGACGACCCAGACCGAACCGCCAGGAGGCCGCGTGACCCAGCATCTGGAGCTCGAGCGGCGCGTCGCCGAGCTCGTGTGACAGCCGAAGCGCCTCCCACATGTCCAGCCGTGCAGGCCGCCAACCGCGACCGGACAGGTAGCCGACGCCCGCGAGCAGCGCATGGATCGTCACGCGGCGACGGGGATCCCCGACGGTCAGCGGCATCG
This sequence comes from Saccharimonadales bacterium (SeqCode), assembly GCA_035629655.1. Taxonomy (GTDB): domain Bacteria; phylum Chloroflexota; class Limnocylindria; order Limnocylindrales; family CSP1-4; genus SPCO01. The sequence goes on from DASPHN010000010.1 coordinate 19,036, forward strand.
CCGCTCGAAGGAAGGCCGATGCGGACTTCAGGTCCGTGAGGTACAGGGCGACCCGCGCTCGACGGGTGAGGACATCCGCCAGGAGCGGTCCGGGTCGGAGGTCAGCGGCGATCGATCCGAGCAACGCCTCGAGACGGCGAAGGTCACCGGAGGCCAGGAGGTAGTCGGCCGCCGCCAGGCGACGGCGGTGCCGATCGTCCTCCGCGTCAGGCATGGTGAGCCGGGCAGCCTCCTCGGCCAGGTCGGCAGCCACGTGCGAGGCGCCACGACGGGCGGCGATCGCGGCGCCCTGCTCGAGCGCCGCCGCGATGGCCGGATCGGGACCGACCGCCGTCCGCGCGAGGTGACGGGCGTGCTCCTCGGGTTCGGTGACGACGTCGGCGAGACGCTCGTGGACGTGTCGTCGTCGGACGGGTGTGGCCCGGTCATAGGCCGCTGCGGCAAGGAGTGGATGGTCGAAACGGAGGGCGTCGCCGTCCACTTTGAGGACACCCGCCGCCACCGCTGCATCGACACCCGCCCCCGTGCGTTCCGCCCCGATCGCCTCCGTCAGGATCTGCACGGTCGGATGCGACAGGGCCGCCACGAACAGGGCGACCTCGTCCGCGGGCGGTGCCAGGGCAGACACCCGGTCGCCGGCCAGCCGATCGAGGCTGCGTGGCACCTCGAGCGCGTCCGGTGTGGCCCAGGTCCCGCGCGCCTGCAGCCCACGCCCGAGCTCGATCGCGTAGAAGGGCGTCCCGCCGGCGACCTCATGGAGTCGGGCGAGGACGGGTCGCGAAAGCCGCAGGCCCAGACGCTCGCGAAGGAGGGCGCCGGTCGCATCCATCGAGAGCGGCCCGATGTCGAGGCCGGCGACATGAGCCTCGGGCATCGTCGCGATCCAGCTCGGCGGCGGATCGTCGGCCGTCGTCGAGCGGCGAGCGAGCAGGAAGCCGACCCGGTCCTCGTCGAGTCGTCGGATCGCGAACTCGAGCGCACGGATCGAAGCGTCGTCCAGCCAGGGGACATCGTCGATGGCTACGAGGAGGGGCGTCTCGGACGCTGCGGACCGAAGGACGTGGAGCGTGGCCAGCGAGACACCGAGCGGATGCGGCGGCGTCGGCGACCAGGCGCGGAGCAGCGCCGCGTCGAGTGCATCCCGCTGGGGCTCCGGAAGGTCGGCGACCGGTGCCTCGAGGAGCGGGCCGAGCAGGTCGCCAAGGGCAGCGAAGGCCAACCCGGTCTCGACCTCTGTCGGCTGGGCCGTGACGACCCGGAAACCACGGCCCCTGGCGGCGGCGACCCCGGCGTTCCAGAGCGTGGTCTTGCCGATCCCGGCCTGGCCGGACAGCAGCAGCACTCGCGCAGACCCACCCTCGACGTCGTCGAGGAAGTGCTCGACCTCGTCGAGTTCGGTCCGACGTCCCAGGACCGGGGCGATCGCCATGTCAGACGGTCAGTCAGGTCGCCAGGGATCGATCTGGGGCAGACCGTGGATCCCGAGGGTCTGCGAGAGCTCGCCGCAGTGGTACGCCTCGTGGGTCAGGAGGCGTTGCAGGATCGAGGCCCGGGAATGGACCTGGCGCTCATCGCCGTATCGGCGCTCGACGGTCTCATCGAGCATCTCGGGCGTCCATCGATCGAGGCAGCCGTCCACGATCGACCAGGTCGTCTGGAGGGCGGTGACCAGCTCGGCGGCCGTCCGCGGGTGGTCGAGGTGGTCCTCCCATCCGTCGCCGTCCGCGCGCGGCCACGGGGTGGTGTCCGCACCTGGCTCGCCCAGCACACCGCACAACCAGTAGACGCGGACGCCAGCGGTGTGGCCCACGGTGGCCCAGATCGGCATCAGGTCGGGAGCCGGCCGGATCGCGAGCTGCGCATCGGTCATGGTCCCGATCACCTCGCGGAGTCGGCGGTCGTACTGTGGCCAACGGTCGTAGAAGCGACGGATGGACATGCGCACGAGTCTAGTGCGGTCCGGGAGCGATAGGGCAGCTTCCTCGATGCACCAGTAATCCGTGGGCGGTGCGTGGACGCACCCTCGACCGGGACTTCCGGGCTATATTGCCGGCAGGACCCCAGTCCCCGAGGTACGGACGTGTCACTCATCCAGCGGATGGAACGGGCGCAGCAGGCCAAGTCAGCGGAGGCGGCCGCCGCGGCAGACGGTCACGCTCCCTCGCTGAACGGCGGGGCGCCGGCAGCCGCCAAGGCCGAGCCGACAGCAGAGGCAGTGGCCGCGGCGATCAGCGCGGCAGCAGTCAGCGATCGCCCGCCGGTCGCGGTCCCGGTCCTGCGCCCTGGCGCCGGCCACCTGCAGGCCGCGCCCACCCCCGTTCGCGGGGACATGATCCTCGAGCTCCGCCTCCGCCTGCAGCAGGAGATCGTGGGCGCGTTCAAGACGCTGCTCGACGCCAAGGACGACGAGGTTCGCGGCCGCATCGAGCCCCTGGTCGACAGCGCGATCGCCTCGGGCGGATTCGCGGTCACGCGCGAGGAGCGTGCGAGGCTCATCGACGAGATGGTCCACGAGGTGACCGGCTTCGGACCGCTCGAGCCACTGCTCTCGGATCCGTCCATCACCGAGGTCATGGTCAACGGACCGAACCACATCTACGTCGAGCGCAAGGGCAAGATCCAGCGGGTCGATTCGGTCTTCCTGAACGATCTGCACGTCCTGCGCGTCATCGAGCGGATCATCACCCCGCTCGGCCGGCGGATCGACGAGTCGAGCCCCCGCGTCGATGCGCGCCTGCCCGACGGCTCGCGCGTGAACGCGATCATCGCGCCGCTCTCGCTCATCGGCCCCGTCATCACCGTCCGCAAGTTCTCGCAGACGCCGTACACGGTCAAGGACCTCATCGGCTTCGGGACGGCGACGCCCGAGATGTTCGAGTTCCTGCGCGCCTGCATCGAGGCGCGACTCAACCTCTTCGTCTCGGGTGGCACGGGCTCGGGCAAGACGACGACGCTCAACGTCCTGTCGTCGTTCATCCCCGAGGAGGAGCGGATCGTCACGATCGAGGACGCGGCCGAGCTTCAGCTCAATCAGGACCACGTCATCACGCTCGAGGCACGGCCGCCGAACCTGGAGGGCGAGGGCGAGATCACGATCCGGAATCTGTTGCGCAACGCGATGCACATGCGTCCCGACCGGATCATCGTCGGCGAGTGTCGTGCGGGCGAGGCGCTCGACATGCTCCAGGCGATGACGACCGGCCACGATGGCTCGCTCTCGACCGGACACGCCAACACCCCGAAGGACATGCTTCGGCGTCTCGAGACCATGGTCCTGATGACCGGCTACCGGATGCCCCTGCGTGCGATCCGGGAGCAGATCTCGTCGGCGGTCGATGTCATCGTCCACACGGCTCGACTCAAGGACGGCCAGCGCAAGATCGTCAACATCACCGAGGTCTACGGGATCGAGGACGACGAGATCCTCACCCAGGACATCTTCGCGTTCGTCCAGACCGGATTCAAGGACGGCAAGATCGAGGGGTCGCTCCAGCCGACCGGGGTCCGGCCGACGTTCATGAGCCAGTTCCAGCGGGCTGGCGTCGAGCTACCGCCCGACCAGTACGGGATCCCGCCCGAGGATCCGGAGAAGCCGGACAAGCCGCTCAAGAGCCGATTCGGGGCCAAGACCTCGTCGAAGATCGAGCTCGCCGCCGTGCCGGTCGGCGATGGCCGGACGGTCGTGGCCGGTGGGATGGTCTACATCTCGTCCATCGGCCCGGTCGATCCCGAGACGGGCGCCGTGATCGGCGGGACGATCAAGGACCAGACCCGCCAGGCGATGTCGAGCCTGCGCGAACGGCTCGAACGAGCCGGGAGCTCGCTCGACAATGTCGTCTGGGCCAACTGGTCGCTGCGCGACGCGGCGGACTTCGATGAGTTCAACGAGGAGTGGAACCGCTGGTTCCCCGGCGACCCGCCGATGGGCCAATGCACGATCATGCCGCCCCTGCAGCGTCGGGCCGGTTTCGGCATCTCCCTCGGGGTGATCGCGACCGTCTAGGTACGATCAGCGGCTGTCGAGCGCCTCGGAGTCCTCGGGACCGAACGCGACGCCCGTCCGCTGCCAATCGGCGTAGGCCGCCACCAGGCCATCGTCATCGACCGTCAGCTCGGCCGAGAAGCCACCGCTCGAGAAGCGGTACGTGTATTCGTCGAGACGGCTGTAGGTCTGAGCGACCTTCACGACCTCGAGCTCGGGGAACCTGACGAGCGCGACCTGGATCGTCGACGAGGCGCCGACGGCCAGCCGCAGGCGCCGGATCGGCAGCGTGTTCGTGGACGGGCTGCAGCCCAGATCGATATCGGAGCAGCCCTTGAGCTTCTTCGCCGGCGAACCATCCACCGTCCAGGCACCCTTCGCCGAGCGCTCGGCGGTGAGGACCCGCTGGTCGAAGCCGCGCAGGTCCCGGACATGGACCGCGGTGGTCACACCCGCGCCGTCAGCCAGGACACGGTATTCGTCGCGGACGGGTACGCCGCCCTCGGATCCGAGCACCGTCCCGATGAGCGACAGGCCGCTATCACGGACGGCAAGCGTGCAGTGCTCGTCCGCCAGGACCTCGTCCGATCGCCGCCAGGCCACGCGCCGCGTCGTCACCCGGCCAGTCTAGGGGAGGGGACCGAGCGTCAGGGGCTCCAGAACGCGACGAGGCCGTCCATGCTGGCCAGCACCTCGCCCTCGGGCGTCATCGCGAGGACCCGGGCGCCGTCCTCGTTGAGGACGGGGATGAGGAACGAGGAGCTGTCGGGCGCCCACAGCCGATGACTGAGCGCGTATTGGTCGAAGTACGTGATCACCTGTTCGATGAACACCTGCGAGGGCTGGATCACGGGGTCGGCCAGGATGTCGCCGCTCGCGACGTCGACGAAGACCAGCCGCACTTCCGGAGCGCCGTCGACGGTCTCGACCCTGATCGCCGCGATCATGGTTCCGTCGGGCGACCACCAGAAGCTCACGACCGAGCCGTCCAGCAGCACCCGCGGTGTGTCCGTGCCGGGGTCCAGCAGCCGGATGGGACCGAGCGTGACCCCGACGACGTCGGTGGGCTCGGTCGCCCCCACGGCCGCCAGCGTGGTGCCGCTGGGGTCGAAAGCCATCGCCGCGGCACCGATCACGGGCATCGACCCGACGTCCTCGCCGCCACGCTCCAGGAGGACGATCGACCCGGGGCCGGTCGACCCGTCGGCGGCCGTCGCCCCCGCTCGGACGACCGCTTCGTACATGCCATCGGCGCTGATCGCCGGCGAGCGGAACACACCTGCGGCCCCGAGGGTGCCCTCGGGTCCCTCGCCGTCGAGCCCGATCTCGCCGAGGAACGCCTCGGGGCCGGTCCCGATGTGGGCGATCAGGCGGTCCGACCCGACCCAGCCGTAGTAGAACGGGTTGCCCTGCCGGACGATGCTGCCCGGCCCCGACCCATCGAGCGGCGCACTCCCGTCCGACGGCGCCAGGCGGAGAGTCAGGGCCTCGCCCGCCTGTGCCAGGAAGGACACGGCCTCCGAGTCGGGACGCCATGACAGGTAGAACGGCACGACCGTCGCGCTCTGGAAGACGACCGTGTGCGACGCGGGGGCGAGCGCCTGCAGGGTCGGATCGATGACCACGATCTCACGGCCCTCCTGGACGTCGCGCGTGAGCGCGACATGCGCCCCGTCCGGCGACCAGGCCGGGAAGCCGAGCGAGGCGATCCCGGCGGTCGACGCGAAGACCGTCTCGCCCGAGGCATCGATCAAGGACAGCGTGTCGCTCCCGCGGCTCAGGAGGGCGACCGTCCCCTCCGACGCAAGCCGACCGACCGGTGCGAGCGTGGAGGATGGCGCCGGGGCGCTGCTCGCGGTCGGGGCGCTCGGGGTCGCGCTCGCGCCGACACTCGGGGAAGGAAGGAGTGGACCGAGCGTCCGGAAGGCCTCGACGGCCGAGGGCGCTGGCGCCGGGGCGCATCCCACCGCGATCACGACCGCGGCGGCGATGACGGCGACGACCGACGATCGAGCGCGCGCTGCCGTGGTCGCCATCACGACACGATACGCGCACCACGGGGAGACGGATGCGCGGCGACCGGGTTCCATCGGGAGCCCGAAGGACGTACGCTCCGGACTCGACCGAACGCAGGAGGAACGATCCATGACGACGATCAGGGCAGCCCTTGCCCAGGCGATGCGCCTCCCCGACGACAGCGCGACGGTCAAGCAGCTGCACGACGGCGGGCTGGCGATCGCCGACGAGGGGACGATGAGCCAGGCCATCCACGACGTCTATTGCGGGATCGTCGCCGACCATCAGCACCCGAACGAGAAGGATCGCCAACAGGCACGGACCCTGATCGAGTCGCTCCAGAAGATCGCGTCGTCGCAGTACCCGGCGTAGGGCCAGCCCCGCGCGTGCCCGACCTCTCGCCCGGCACGCGCGCACAGATCGACACGGTCGTCGAGCTCGCTCGTGCCGTCTTCGGTGACGCGGCACACGCGGCATACCTGTATGGCTCGGCGGTCCGCGGGGGCCTCAAGCCGGACAGCGACCTCGACATCCTGCTCGTCCTCGAGCGGCGGACGACCGATGCCGAGCGGCGCGCGCTCATCGGAGGCCTGCTCGAGCGGTCGCGCTCGCGGAAGCACCCCGACCGCCGGCATCTCGAGGTGACCGCCGTCGTGATGCCCGACCTCCAGCCGTGGGTCTACCCGCCGCCGATGGAGCTCCAGTACGGCGACTGGTGGCGGACCGAGTTCCAGGCCGGCCACTTCGCCCCGTGGACCTCGCCGAACCCGGACCTCGCGGTGCTGTTGACATCGGTCCGCGAGGAGGGCGTGCCGCTCTTCGGGCCGCCGGCAGCCGACGTCATCGCTCCCGTCTCGAGGGACGACCTCATCCGGGCCGTTCGCGATGTCATCCCGGAACTGTTGCCCGGCCTCGAGGACCACGACACCCGGAACTCGCTGCTGACCCTCGCCCGGATCTGGTTCACGCTGTCAACGGGCAGGATCGAGGCGAAGGACGTCGCCGCGACGTGGGCGCTCGAGCGACTGCCGGACGGGACCGGGGAGGCCCTGCGCCTGGCGCGAGCCGGCTACCTGGGCGAGGCGAACGACACCTGGGACGAGCCGGGGAGGGCCGCGGCGCGCACCGATTGGCACGCGATGCTCGGTGCCATCGAGACGGCCGACGCGCCGGAGGATCGCTGAGGGAGCGACCCGGCAAGCGGGCACCGCACGAACTCTAACCGCGTTTGGTACCGCGGGAATGGAATCGACCTGCGCGACGCCGCTGTCTGTAGGGCTTCTGCAGCCGGGCGGGGGATCGGCCCGCGGACGGGGTCACCGCTGTGGCATGACGCATGAGGGATGCGATGCACGAACCCAGTCAGCCGGTGTGGGCCGGTTCCGACCACTCGCCACGCACGGCGCCATGCGCCGACCAGGCAGGCTCGATCCGATGAGGGACGTCATGCACCTGTCCACGCAGCAATCGAGAGCCACGCGCTGGCGCTCCACGACGATGGCGATCGCGCTGGTCGCCGGCACGATCCTGGCCCCGGCGGCATCGGTCGTCGCCGCGGAGCCGAGCGACATGGTCCTCCGGTGGAACAGCAACGCCATCGCGGCGATCGGCAATCTCCCGACCGCCACACCGCCCGGTCTCGGCCAGCCTCCACCGCTGGCGCCGATCCACCTCGCGATGGTCCACGGTGCGATCTATGACGCGGTCCAGGCGATCGTCGAGACCCACGAACCGTATCTCGGTGGCCTCGACGCCCCATCGTCCGCCTCGAAGGCAGCTGCGGTCGCCGCTGCCGCGCGGGGCGTGCTCGTCGGCCTCGCAACGGCGTCTCCGACCGTGACGGATAGCGTGAACGCCCTCTACGACGCGTCCCTGCTCGAGATCCCGGATGGCGCAGCCGAGACCGCCGGCGTCGCGGTCGGCGCCGCTGCTGCTGCCGCGATGCTCGCCGATCGGGCGGGAGACGGCCGCTTCGGGACGACCACCTTCGACGTCGGCGACGACCCGGGCGAGTGGCGTCTCGTGCCGCCGCTGAACGCAAACTCCTTCCACTGGGTCGGCGATGTCAGGCCCTTCACCCTTGAGCGTCCGGACCAGTACCGGATCGGAGCCCCGTTCCCCCTGAGCAGCCCCGAGTACGCCGCTGAGTTCAACGAGGTCAAGTCGCTCGGCGGCGCGACCTCGACTCGGACCCCGGCGCAGGCGGAACTCGCCAGCTTCAGCTCGGTCAACCCCTTCCCGATGGTCAACCGCGGACTGCGGGAGATCGCCGCCGCGCGCGGGCTCTCGGTCAGCCAGCAGGCTCGCCTTTTCGTGATGACCACCATGTCAGCAGCCGATTCGGCGATCGCCTGCTGGGAGAACAAGGATCATTGGAACTTCTGGCGCCCCCAGACGGCGATCCAACTCGCGGGGTCCGATGGGAACCCGGCGACGGTGGCGGATCCCGGTTGGACGTCGCTGATCCCGAGCCCCGGCTATCCGGACCCGCCGTCCGGGTTCAACTGCCTCGTGTCAGGCACGATGAACGGCGCCCGTGCCTACTTCGGGACGAACCGGATGACGTTCGACCTGACGAGCATCGGCGCGGCCCCCGTCACTCGTCACTACAAGCAGTTCAGCGGCCCGATCAAGGACGCGATCGACGGTCGCGTCTATGTCGGCCTGCACTTCCGACGAGCGGACGAGCAGGGAGCCTGGCTCGGCATGAAGGTCGCCAAGTGGCTGGACAGCCACTACTTCGCCGCCATCGACTGAGCATCGACTTCGACACCTGACGCGCGACCCCCGGTCCTCATGGGGGAGGGCCGGGGGTTCGTCGCGTTCCGCTCGAGTATCCATCGTTCTGGCCGGACCGGGGCGCTCGATCCGATGTGTCTCACGACCCGAGGTCGCGGTCCTCCATCTCCCAGGCGTGATCCATCACGTGGTAGGCAGTTCGCCGGATAAGGAACTGGATCGGCCAGGTCCGGGCTGGCTTGCCCTCGCCGTTGTAGGCGCGAATGGCGTCGAGGTAGGCCTCCCGGTGTGCCGTTAGGCCGTTCGGTGTGAGGACGACCTCGATCGGCGTCCGGACCTCGACCTTGCGCGACATCTGCTCGGGCTCGGAGCCGTAGACGTGGCGGATGATGGCGTCCCGACTGCGCCCAGCGCTTCGTGAGCCTGGCCGTAACGCAGGGGAGACGCGTCTCGCGACGTCGTCGAAGGACGCCCAGCAGGCCTGAAGCAGCTCGAGACGCCGATCCAGCTCGGCCGAGGTGAGGATCTCCCGCTCGATCTCCGACGGCACATGCGCGATGCCCCAGAAGTCGGTCGAGCTCGATCCTGGGACGCGCTCGATGACCTCGATGTCCCGTGCTCGACCGAACGCGGCACCGAAGCCGGCCCGGTCAGCGACCCCCGCATATCGGGGCAGGTACGCCAAGAGCGTCGCGAGCGCGTCATCCTCGGACGTGCCCCAGCGATCGAGGCCGGGCCACTCCATGGCACCAGCCACGACCCTCCGCTTCTTGCCGATCTCGAGGATCACGGAGAGCCGTTCTGCCATACCGGACAGCCTACCGCCCCTTCCCGTGACTACTCCGCCAGGCGCTGCCAGCTCCCGGCGCCTTCCTCGATCCATGACGGCTGGTCAGGCGCGCCACCGTCTGGATCGAGGAGGAGGGCCGGTCCGGTCAGGGGCCGGATGACGATCCAACGATCATCCGGCGACCACTGGATCGAGGTGAACGTGGACGCGGCGACGGGCCGGTCGTCCGAGTCGATCGGATCGCAGGGGCCATCATCAAGCCGTGCCACGCATAGATGGTCATCCTGGCCTTCGGAGTCGAAGCCGACGATCCGCGTGCCGTCGTTCGAGAGCCGAGCGTACGCAGCATCGAGCACGACGTGATCGCCGGTGGAAACGTCCACGACGTAGGTCGAGGCGCCACGCGGATGGGGTGTGTCGCGGTTGTAGACGAAGCGGGTCCCTTCCGGTGTCCAGCCCACGGGCCGGAGGGTCGCATCGCCCGCGGTGAGCGGGATGGCCAGGCTCGTGCCGTCGTCCAGCGAGTACAAGGCGAGCTCCGCCCCCTGGACCGTCGGGCGCACCCACGCGAACTGACGCCCGTCCGGGGGACGCCAGAACATCTCGAGCATCTGGTACGGGAGCGGCAGCGTCGTCACGCGGCCGTCGTCGGCGTCGATCAGCTTGATCGACCGATCCTCCGGACCTCCGCTCCCCAGCGCGATCGTCCGGCCATCGGGAGACCAGGCGATGCTGTCCGGATCGGCGTCGATGAACGGGGCGCCCGCCGAGACGGACACGACGGTGCCGTCCCGGGTCGCGACGACCACGTGGTTCGCCGGACCTGCCTCGCGCAGGAATGCGATCCGTGTCCCGTCGAGTGACCAGTGCGGATCGTGATCCGACTCCGGTCCGACCGTGATCGCTTGACGAGCGCCGCTCTCGGGATCGACGACGAAGATGTCGCCACCCTGCTCGTACGCCATCAACCCGTTGGCGGCGAGGCCGAAGGGCGGCGCCAGCCGCGGCCGGCTTCCGACCCATGCAGTCCCGAGCGCGAGCAGCAGTCCGAGCACGGCCAACAGGATCGCGACGCGGCGCGGCGCCGGGACTCGATGCCGTCCGCCCATCGCCGTGTGGCCCATGGGACGCGGGGCGAGCGGCAGGAAGGTCCAACTCGGTCGCTGTCGGACGCGCGCCGTCGCGACGAGGATGTCTTCGATCTCGTCGGGCGTCGGGGTGGAGGCGATCCCTCCGAACCACGCCGTGAGGTCGCGTTCGAGCCGCTCGGGCGCGATCATACGGCCTGCCCTTGGTGGATGACGACGGGGCGGGTGTCGTCGTCCGCGGCGAGTGCCATGCGGAGCCCGGCCAGGGCGCGGGCCAGGCGCGACTGCGCCGTCCCCAGCGGGATGTCGAGCGTGTCAGCGAGGACGGGGACCGTCATCCCGACGTAGTAGTGGAGCACCAGCACGGCGCGCTGGTCGGCCGGCAGGCGATCGAGTCCGCGCTTGATCATGTCGCGGTTCGCGACGCCGCTCATCTCGTCGCCAGCGGACGCAAGCACGATCGGCTCGATATCGACCTCCATCGGTCGTCTCCGCCGCCGCCGCATGGCATCGAGGCAGGCGTTGACGGTCAGCCGGTGCAACCACGCGTCGAACCGGTCGGGATCGCGCAGCCCCGGCAAGTCGCGCCACGCCCGGATGTACGCGTCCTGGACCACGTCACGGGCAAGCTCCGGATCTCGGACGATCAGCCGAGCGGCGGTCGTGAGCCGAGCGACGGACGCGCCGACAAGCACGCCGAAGGCCTCGTGGTCGCCTCGGCTCGCTCGCTCGACCAATTCCCGCTGGTCCACGGTCACCCCTCGTGACGTGCCCCCGGGTCGGATGCCGGAAGGGTAGCGGCGCCGCGTTGTCTTGGCCAGAGCTGGGTCGGAACAGCCCAGGGGTATGCGAACGCCCGCTCCGCGGGCCTGCCGGATATCCGTCGGGAGGTCGGCTGAGCGGGCGTCGGTCTGCCCTGACGTTGGCGTCAGGCCTCGTCGAGGACCTCGCGCAGCTTCGCGGCGAAGGCGTCCGGATCGCCGGCCTGGCCGTACTCGCCGCCGAGGAATCCGCCGTGGTCGCTTGGGAAGGTCACGAGGTCCGTGCCGAGTCGCTTGGCCGCTGCGACCGCCCCGCGGTGCGCCATCTGGCCCTCGGATTCCTTGCCCGCCGCCAGGACGATCCGGGTCGACGCTGCCTTGAGGGCATCGAAGTCGGGCTGATAGTGCGTGCAGGTCACGATGTTCTGGAACAGGAGGGCGTCCGTGCGGTTGCCGTCGTCCTCGGCCGGCATCCCGAACTGCGCCGGATCCGGGGCCGGCTGGGCGGCGACCTCGGGCGTGATCTCGCCCTCATAGCTGACCGCGACGATGAACTGGCCCATGGCGGGGCCGAAGCCCTGCTGCTGGTACGTGTCGGCGATGGCCTGGGTAAAGGCCATCGCGCCCTCGCGATCGGGCAGGATCGCGGCGAGCGGTGGCTCGTGCGCGACGAGGGTACGGACGTCCTCCGGGTGCTTCGCGACCAGGGCGAGCGCGTTGACCGCCCCGCCGCTGCTGGCGAACAGCTCGACCGGCCCGACTCCCACCTCCTGGATGATCCGGTGCAGGTCGTCGGCATGCTGCTCTGGCGTCGACTGCGTGCTCGGGTCGGCCTTCGTGCTGCGCTCGACGCCGCGCGGGTCGTAGGTGATCACCGTGCGATCGGTGAAGTGGCGGGCCAGCGTCCCGAACCCACCCGCGCCCATCGGGGACCCGATCAGCAACAGGGCAGGGGAGTCGCTGCCATCGACGTGCCGGACGTCGTAGGTCAGGACGGCGCCCGGCGCATCCAGGGTTCGCGTCGTCGGCTCGGTCATCGTCGTCATCGGGATCTCCTCGACATGGTGTGGTCTGCGTGCTTGTGAAGACGGCTGATGCGAGCGTTTCTCATCGGCCGCCGGTCGATCAGGCGGACCGCGCGGGATCCTCGGCGAGGATCGCATCGATCTGGCCGACCGCCTGGGTCAGTCCCTCTTCCATGCCCATGGCGAGAACCTGCTCCATGGCCTCGGTGCTGGGGAAGCGGCTTTCGATCGACATCCGGGTGTGGCCGTCATCGATCGGCTCGATCGTCACGCGGCCCTCGTTGCGCGGGAAGGCGTCGTTGGGCGAGCCGTCATCGTTCGCGAACCCGTCGATGAAGACGAGCTTGCGGGGCGGATCGACTTCGACGACGTCCCAGAAGCCGCGAGGCTGGTCGCCGGTCGGCCCGGTCATGTGGTACTCGACGTGGCTGCCGACCGCGAGGTCGTGGGACGTGAAGGTCGCGGGGTAGGTCGGCGGGCCCCACCAGCGCTCGAGCTGGCGCGGATCGGCCCACAGCTCCCAGACGCGCTCGGGGGTCGCCTCGAATTCGGCGGTCAGCACCATGGTCAGGGCTTCGGGGTCCTTCTGGACAGCGGTGACAGTCATGCTCGCGGCTCCTTGCTGCTGATGAGGTCCGTCATGCGATCGATGCGACCGCGCCACAGCGCCTCGTACTGATCGAGGAGGCCACGCGCCAGGCGGAGGCCCTCGATATCGGTGCGCACGACCTTCCGACGGCCGCTGCGCTGCTTGGTGACCAGGCCGGCCCGCTCGAGGACCGCGACGTGCTTCTGGACGGCCGCGAAGCTCATGGGGTAGTGCTCGGCCAGCTCCGCGACGCCTTCCCGACCGCTCAGCGCGCGGAGGACGATGTCACGCCGGGTGGCATCGGCCAGGGCCGCGAAGATCTGGTCGGGGTTGAAGGTGGCGTCCATTGATACAACCATACGGTTGTATGAAGGCTCGTGTCAAGCGGCGGCCGCATCGAACTCCGCTGACTGAGCGTGAGGCGGCCGCAACCCCGTCCCGAGGCGCCGAACCGCGTCTAACGCTCACCACAGGCGACATCTGTCGCGGATCCAGGCCGGATCCGCCCTCGACTGCTCCGATCCGGCGCCTAGTGCTCACGGGGCGAGCGTTCGACGTCGATGGGGCTCCCGGGTTGCCGGCACTCCACCCGCTGGCCCATGCTCCGACCATGCCCCTCTTCCTCGACCGCCACGATCTCACGGGCGCCAGCGCCCAGGATCTGGCGGCTGCCCACGTCGAGGACATCTCGATCCAGGACGAGTACGGCGTCCGCTATCTGACCTACTGGTTCGACTACGACCGCCAGCGAGCGTTCTGCCTCGCGAACGCTCCCGATGCGGACGCAGTGATCGCCGTGCATCGAGCGGGACATGGCGGGATCCCAAGCGACGTGATCGCCGTCGATGGCCAAGAGGTCGAACGTTTCCTCGGCCCGCTCCGCGAGCGGCCTCCGGGGGAGGCATACGTCGAGACCGCGTTCCGGACGATCCTCTTCACCGACATGGTCGGCTCGACCCGGCTCACGCAGGACCTGGGCGACAGTGCCGCCATGGCCATCCTGCGCGACCACGACCGGGTCGTCCGGCGCGTCGTGGACGATCGTGGCGGGACGGTGGTCAAGCACACCGGCGACGGCCTGATGGTGTCGTTCGCCTCGGTGACCGCCGCGCTCGAGGCGGCCATCGCCATCCAGCGTGATCTGGCGGACCGGAACCGTGACGCCGAGCACCGTTGGCCGTGCGCATCGGCCTCGCCGCCGGTGAGCCGGTCATGGAGGGCGGTGACCTGTTCGGGGCGGCAGTCCAGCTCGCCGCCCGCCTGTGCGACCGGGCCGGCTCGGGCGCCATCCTCGTCTCCAGCACCGTTCGAGATCTCGCCGTGGGCAAGCGATTCGCGTTCGAACGTCGTGGCCGAGCGACACTCAAGGGCTTCGACGAGCCAGTCACGCTGTTCGAGCTCGGGTGGCGACCGCCGGCCGACTGATCGCCCTCATCCATCAGCCCGACTTGACCGTCGTGCGACCCTGTTCAGGCAATCGCACGTCACGCGAGAAGGGAGCGAGATGGGAACACCCATGTCCAGCCAGAAGGTCCATACCTCCTTGCCCGACATGAGGTCCCATGCGCACGCTCAACCTCGGCATCCTCGCTCACGTCGACGCCGGTAAGACCACCCTCACCGAACGCCTCCTCTACACCGCCGGCGCGATCGACCACGTCGGCAGCGTCGACGCCGGCACCACCCAGACCGACTCACTCGACCTCGAGCGCGAACGCGGCATCACCATCCGATCCGCGGTCGCCTCGTTCCTCCTGGGCGACCTGGCGGTCAATCTCGTCGACACGCCCGGCCACCCCGATTTCATCGCCGAGGTCGAGCGCGTCCTCGGCGTCCTCGATGGCGCGGTCCTCGTCGTCTCCGCGGTCGAAGGCGTCCAGCCCCAGACCCCGTTGCTCTTCCGGGCGCTGCAACGCCTGCACGTCCCGACCTTGATCTTCGTCAACAAGCTCGACCGGTCCGGCGCGGACCCGGACGGGGTCGTCGCAGCGATGCGTCGACGCCTGGCTCCCGGCGTCCTGCCGATGGGCCGGGCCATCGACCCCGGTCGACGTGAGACCACGGTCGTGCCGTTCACCCCGGCCGACGACATCCACCGGCAGCGCCTGATCGAGGCCCTCGCCGAGCACGACAGCTCCATCCTCGATGCCTACGTCACGGACCCGGGGGCGCTCACCGCGGACCGCCTACGCGAGCAGTCGGGCGTCCAGACCCGCGCGGGCGTCCTCCACCCGGTCTTCTTCGGGTCGGCGGCCCGTGGCATCGGCATCACCAGCCTCCTCGCGGGCGTCGACGAACTCTTCGGCGGCGCCCTGGGCGATCCCGACGCCGACGTCTCCGGCCGCGTCTTCAAGATCGAGCGGACCACGTCCGGCGAGCGCGTCGCGTACGTGCGGCTGTTCGCAGGGACGCTTCGGCCGCGGCAGCGCGTGCGAGTCGGCGGACGGGACGAGACCAAGCCGACGTCGATCCGGGTCTTCGCGCCGACCGGCGCGCCTCGTCGCGACCACGCGGTCGCCGGAGAGATGGCGACCGTCCGCGGTCTGGGCGCGGTCCGGGTGGGTGACGCCATCGGCGACCCGGCGCCGGGCCACGACATCACGGCGCGCTTTCCGCGCCCGACCCTCGAGGCCGTCGTCTTCGCGGTGGACACGAACGAGCAGGGCTCGCTGCGCGCCGCCCTCAACCAACTCGCGGAGCAAGATCCGCTCATCGACGTTCGCCAGGACGACCTGCGTCACGAGATCTCCGTCTCGCTGTACGGCGAGGTCCAGAAGGAGGTCATCCAGGCGACCCTCGAGCGCGACTACGGGATCGCCGCCGACTTCCACGAGACGACGACGGTGTGCATCGAGCGGCCCGCACGAGCCGGCCAGGCCGAGGAGGTCATCCGGGCCAAGACGAAGACCAACATCACCGGCCGGAGCTCACCGGACAGCACGAATCCGTTCATGGCCACGTTGGGATTGCGGATCGAGCCGGCGGCGTTCGGATCGGGCGTGGAGGTCCGTGTCGACATCGAGCCACGGCTCGTACCCCTTTACCTGTTCAAGACGCCTGAGGTCTTCACGACGCAGCTGACCGCGTACATCCAGGAGGCGCTCAGCGAGGGGCTCGCCGGTTGGCAGGTGACCGACTGCCGGGTGATCGTGGTCGACTGCGGCTACGCGTCCCCCGTCACGTCAGCGGCGGACTACCGTCGGCTGACCGAGCTCGTCCTGGCCACGGCACTCCGTCGCGCAGGGACCTGGGTCTGCGAGCCGCTCGCCGAGCTCTCGCTCGAGACCCCGACGGCCACGGCGTCGGGCGTTCTGGCCGCGGTCGGACGACTGAACGGGCGCGTGACCGGGCAATACTCGGCGAACGGGCTGACGCATGCGTCGGCGGTGCTTCCGGTCGCGCGCGTTCGCTCGCTCCAGCATCAGCTGCCGGGGCTGTCGATGGGCGAGGGCATCCTCGAGACGCGCTTCGGTGGTTACCAGCCCATCGGTGAGGACCCGCCGACCAAGCCGCGCTCGCGCCCCAGCGCTCTCGATCGCGAGGCCTGGCTCGCGTCGCTGGCCAAGCGCGGCTGACCGGTCCGGGTCAGGGGACCAGGACGGACGACGTCAGGGACGCGCCGTTGAAGCGGTCGAGATCCACTGGGCCATCGATGCCCGGCACGGTGCCCGTGCTCGAGTACTGCCAGAACGTCCAGCCCTTCCCGCCCCAGCCGCCCGCCGGCACGTTGGGCTGGCTCGCGGTGGTCCAATGCGCGATCCACAGGACCGTGTAGCCGTTCCTGGCGAACCAGTCGGTGTTCGCCATCGAGGTCGACCAGAAGCTCGCGTTGGTGTAGATGATCGGCCGGACGCCGGTCGCGGAGGTGACCTCGGCGAGCCAGGTCTGGGCCCACGTCGTCAGGGAGCTCGGGGCAAGGCCGTTCGACACCTCGAGGTCCAGCACCGGGCGCAGGTCGCCCGAGGAGATCGCCGCGTGCTGGAGGAACCAGCGCGCTTCGTTGACCGCGTCACTCGGGGCGCTATCGGGGTTGGCGTAGTGATATGCGCCCACCGTGAGGCCCGCAGCTCGGGCACCCGCCCGGTTCGACCCGTACGCGGTGTCGGCAGTCAGCGTGCCGGCCGTGGCCCGGATGAACGCGAAGCGCTTCCCGGCAGCTGCCACCTGCGGCCATCGGATCGTCCCCTGGTGGTAGCTGACATCGATCCCAGCGAGCAAGGTCGGCGTCGGCGTCGGTGTGGGCTTTGCGGTGGGCGTGGGACGCGGTTTCGCTCCATCAGGCTTTGCCTCGACCGTCGCCGGCGTGACGAGGACGAACGCGGCGAGAGTGATGGCTACGAAGGCGGCGAGGACGCGATGCATCGCGACATGCTTGCCGGGATCGCCGCTCGCGTCAACCGCGCTGTCCTGAGTCGGGGCCTCTCAGCCGCCTGCGTGCCGTGCGCGCTGGGCGGCGAGTCTGTCGTGCGCGCGGGCGATCAGCGAGACGACGGTCTGGCGCCAGGTCTCCCACGAGGGGTTGAGGATGGAGATCCAGTGCTGCGCCGCGTAGACGGGGTGGGGGAGGACCGTGTCGAGGGCCGTGTAGTCAGGGGAGGTCTCGGCGGCGTATCGCTGGAACGTCGCCTTGTCGACGCCGAGGTTCAGGCGGAACACGCCCGGTCGCCCGAGATCGGACGCCTGATCGTGCTCATCGTTCGTGACGATCGTCGCGTAGTTCGGCCAGTGCTTCTCGGCATCGAGTGAGAAGAACCACGCGCCGGGGATCGTCACGACATCGGTGGCGGGATACGTCCTGGTCAGGTAGGTGATGATCGCCTCTGGATCGGGGCCGGTCGGCCGGGTTGGATCGGTCATGCCGCAACCGTACGAGATGGATGTCAAGCCCTGGGGAGGAGGAGACGCAACGCGATGACCGAGAGCCTTGGATCGCGGATCCGTGCAGCCAATGCGACGCTCGTCGCCGATGGCCGTCTCGACGCGGTCGGCAAGTTCTTCGCCGCGGACTACGTGGCCCATCTGACCGACGTGGACATGACCGGCGGCCACGATGCGATCCGAGGGGTGCTCGGGCAGTATCGACGGGCCGTGCCGGATCTCCAGGTCAACGTCGAGATCCTGGCCGAGACGAGCGACCGGGTCGCGTGGGTGCGGACCGTCCGAGGCACCCAGACGGGCGCGTTCAAGGGCTTCCCGGCGACGGGACGGCCGATCGTGTGGCGCGATGCGGTGACGAGTCGCTTCGTCGATGGCCTGATCGCCGAGGAGTGGGTCGTCACCGACCTGGCGGAGCGACTGCTGCTGGCACGGAAGCGGTGACGCAACGGCCCAGGGACGCGCGGACCGTAGCGTGGTCGCGACCCGGCAAGGAGTGACGTGCCGACCGACCGCTTCGCACGCCGATGCCGCCCCTGAGGCGCCGCGCCACCACGTTGGGCACGCGCCTCGGCCGTTTCGCGCTGGGCCGTCGCGCCGAGCGCTTCCTGCTCGAACGGATCTGGTCCGGTGCTCCGGCGGAGATGCTGGACACGTATTTGGTGTCCGGCTTCCAGGACCCGAGCATCAACATGCAGAGCATCCTGCTGCGCCACTTCCTCGTCCACCGCCTCGTCGGCGACCGACTCGATCCGTTGATGCGCGAGGAGATCGCGTTCGCGATCGGGCTCAACGAGGAGCTGCGAACCACCGCGGCGGCACTGGGCGTGACGATGCGCACGTACCTCGATCCCGCCAAGGCGGCCGACGTTCGTCGCGTCGACGCGGCCATCACCGATCGACGCGACGTGTTCCAGCGGCGCTGGACCGAGGCTCTCCGCGACGAGGACCTGACGCACATCTCGGTGATCGAGCTGGCGTGCGGATCGGCCAACGACTACCGCGCCTTCGCCGACTACGGCATCGCACCGTACCTCGACTACCTCGGGATCGACCTCACGCCGAAGAACATCGAGAACGCACGGCGCAGGTTCCCGGAGGTGTCATTCGCGGTCGGTGACATCACGGCTGTCGCCCAAGCCGACCGTGCCGCCGACTACGTGATCGCGTCCGACATCTACGAACATCTGTCGTTGGACGCGATGGAGCGGGCGCTGGACGAGACGCTTCGGCTGGCCCGACAGGGTGTCGCGCTCACCTTCTTCAACATGCGAGACGTCCCCGAGCACGACAGCCGACCGCGAGGCCTGTATTTCTGGAACCTGCTCAGCTCCAGGCGCATCCGATCACGGCTCGAACGCGAGTTCCGCGATGTCCAGGTCGTCCCGGTGGCGGCGTGGCTTGCGGCCGAGCATGACTGCACGCAGACCTACAACCCCAACGCCGTCTCGATGTTCGCCGTCGGGAGAGGCTAGGAGCGGCGGGGGAGCAGGTCCTCGAATGGCACCGGGTCGGCGAACTCGTCTCGTGGAACGCCCTTGGGCCGGGCGGCCATCGCCCTCGCGAGCTGTGCCGCCGCCCGATCGATCCGGCCGACCAGACCTCCCTCCATCGCCACCGTGCCGGTCGCCCAGTCCTCGGTCGCGGCGTAGACACCGGTCGGCATCGAATCGGCCTTGAGGTACGCGAACAGCGGTCGCATCGCGTGCTCGATGGCGAGCGAGTGCCGTGCCGTCCCCCCGGTCGCGGCCAGGAGGACGGGCTTGCCCTCGAACGCGTCCCGATCGACCAGATCGAAGAACAGCTTGAACAGTCCGCTGTACGAGGCGCTGAAGATCGGCGTGACCGCGACGACACCATCCGCTGCCAGCACGGTGTCGAGCGCCGTCTGCAGGGCCGGCGGCGCGAAGCCGGCCAGGACGTGACTCGCGAGGTCCTGGGCGAGTGGCCGGATCTCGATCGTCTCGATGCGCGACTCCTGACCTGCGTCGCGCAGGTGGCGGTCCACCGAGACCGCGATCCGGTCCGCGAGCAGCCGGGTCGACGATGGTTCGCTGACCCCCGCTGAGACCACGACGAGCGTGCGTGTCTCGACGGCGATCACGGGCGCGCGCCCTCGGGCTCCGGTCGGGATCCGGACGCGAGGGTCGCGGCGCCCGGGGCAGCCTCCTCGCGTGCCGCGAGGACCCGCGGGTGCAGCGGCGGATCGGACGGCACGCCCGCCGCCCGCCGGGCCTCGAACTCGCGACGCAGGACCGGCAGGACCTCCGAGGCGAGGATCTCCATCTGCTCGAGCACGATCGGCAGTGGGAGGCCGCCATGGTCGGCGATGAAGAGCTGTCGCTGGTAGTCGCCGACGAACTCGCGGAAGCCGAGCGTGCGATCGATGACCTGCTGCGGGCTGCCGATCGTCATCGGCGTCATCTCCATGTAGGCCTCGAGTGACATCGACCCCCCGTAGACCGGCGCGTGGTCGAAGTACGGTCGGAATTCGCGGATGGCGTCCTGGCTGTTCTTCCGCATGAAGACGTGCCCGCCGAGCCCGACGATCGC
>DASPHN010000011.1:0-17105 GCA_035629655.1 Saccharimonadales bacterium (SeqCode)
TGGCGCGCCGGCCCTGGAGGGCGCGGATCAGGGTGACCTCGTCGGCGTACTCCAGGTCGCCGCCGACCGGCAGGCCGCGGGCGATCCGGCTGACGACGCCGACCGTGTCCTCGAGGCGCTCCGCGAGGTACATCGCCGTGGCCTCGCCCTCGAGGGTCGGGTTGGTGGCGAGGATGACCTCCTCGAACGGCTCACCCTCACGGCGTGCGTCGTCGGCCCGCTCGAACAGCTCGCGGATGTGCAGCCGGTCGGGGCCGATCCCGTCGATCGGCGAGATCGCACCATGGAGGACGTGGTAAAGGCCCTTGAACTCGGCCGTCCGCTCCAGGGCCAGGACGTCGAGCGGCTCCTCGACGACGCACAGGCGGCGCTGATCTCGGCCCGGATCGCGGCAGATCGCGCACAGAGGCTGATCGCTGATGTTGAAGCAGCGATCGCAGAAGACCACGCGGTCACGCACGTCCACGAGCGCGGCGGCCAGGGCCCGTGCCTCGGCATCAGGGGCGCGCAAGAGGTGGTAGGTCAGGCGCTGGGCGGTCTTGGGCCCGATGCCCGGCAGGCGGGCGAACGACTCGATCAGCCGGGCGACGGGTTCGATGAGCGGGGTGGCCACGCCTCGATCACATCCCCGGCAGGCGCAGGCCGCCGGTCACGGCCGCCATCTTCTGCTCCGCGACCTCGCGCGACGCGCGCAGGGCGTCGTTCACCGCGGCCACGACGAGGTCCTGGAGCATGTCGACGTCCTCGGGGTCGACCGCCGACGGATCGATCGTGATGCTCACGAGCTCCTGCTTGCCGGTGACGGTCGCGCTGACGACGCCGCCGCCGGCCGAACCGTCGACGGTGACGGTCTCGAGCTCGGTCTGGACGCGCAGCATCTCCGCCTGCATCTGCTGGGCCATCCGCTGCAGGTTGGCCATCCCCATGTCGTGTCCTCCTGGTGGGTCTCGTCGGCAAGTCTGCCAGCCACATCGATGCGGCGTCGGAGCCGTGGGTCAGCTGACCTCGCCGACGTCGACCAGGTCCTCACCGAAGATGCGACGCGCCTCGGCGACCAGGTCGCTGGCGTCCTCGAGCGGGGCCACCTCGATGTTGGCGACGACGCACCGAACGGTCACCTCGCGCCCGATGATCTCGCCGATCCCGGCCTCGATCGCCGATCGCTTCCGCTCCGCGATGTCGCGCAGGAAGCCCTGCTCCTCCGGGAAGCCGAGGGTGACGATCGCGCCGTCCAGCGCGACGGGCCGGCACGTCAGGATGAGCTGCTTGACGGCCGGCTGGCGGCTCAGCAGCGCGACGACGCTCGGCCACGCGGCCGACAGTCCGTCGAGGGAGAGGTCGCGCGGGGCTGCCGGTGGTGGGGGCGCCGGCGACATCCCATCGATCGGAGACGGCTGGGCGAGGGCGGCGGCTGGGGCGGGCATCGGCTGGTCCGGGACGGCGGCGGGGCTCGGGTCGGCAGGGCTGGTGGCCGCTGGCGGATCAAGCGCTGGCGACGCGGCCGCGGTCGGCGGCTGAGTCTCTTGCGCAACGGGCGCGGGTGAGGTCGCCGACGGCGTCTCAAGGGCTCGCGGCTCCGGTGGGGCCGGCTTCGCCGCGGAGCCCACGATCCTCGACGGCGGGGTCGGCCGAACGGTGGCTCCGGTGGGCCGAACGCCGTCGTCGGTCGGAGACTCGGTCGTCCGTGTCGGCGTGGCGGAGTCTGGACCAGGTGGTTCGACGGCAGGGGTCGCGATCGCTGTGGCAGCCGCCACGGCCGTCGCCTGTCCGACCCGACCGGCCGAGGAGAACAGGGCCAGCTCGAGCTGGAGGCGCAGGCCGCCGATGCCGGCTCGATCCGGGTCGATGGCGACGAGCCGACGTGCGACCTCGGCGAGCTCGGGTCCCTCCGGGCCGGTCGATGCCGCGACCAATCGGCCGCGGATCGCATCGACGACCTGGTCGAGCAGCGCGCGCGGGTCGCGGCCGCGCTCGTCGAGTCGATCGAGGATGCCCACCCCAGCCGCCACGTCGCCGGTGCGCAAGGCGTCGATGAAGCCCTCGACCGCGGCCGCGTCGGCCAGGCCGAGCAGCTCCCGTACCTCCGCCTCGGTGATCGTCTCGGCCGAGGAGCCGAGCAGCTGGTCGAGGATCGATTCGGCATCGCGCATCCCACCGGCCGCCAGGCGCGCGATGAGGGCGAGGGCGTCGGGGTCGGCCGTCCGTCCGTCGGCCTCGAGGATCCGGACGAGCTTGCCCTCGATCTCGGGCACCGTGAGACGCCGGACGTCGTAGCGCTGGAGGCGCGACAGGATGGCCGGCGGGAAGCCGGACGGCTCGGTGGAGGCGAACATGAACACGACGAAGTCGGGCGGCTCCTCGAGCGACTTGAGCAGGGCGTTCCAGGCGTCCTTCGTGATCTGGTGTGCCTCGTCGAGGATGTACACCTTGCGCTTGAGGTGGCCCGGCGGATAGGCCAGGCGATCGCGCAGATCGCGGACCTCGTTGATGCCGCGATTGGACGCCGCATCGATCTCGAGGACGTCGAGCGTGGTGCCTTCGCGGATGGCCACGCAGGCGTCGCAGGCATCGCATGGATCACCGTCGCGGAGGTCCGTGCAGTTGACGGCCTTGGCGAGGATGCGGGCCAGCGAGGTCTTGCCCGTCCCGCGCGGCCCGACGAACAGCATGGCGTGCGCGACCCGGTCCGTCCGGACGGCGTTTCGCAGCGTCTCGACGACCGCTTCCTGGCCGACGATCTGGCTGAAGGTCTGGGCGCGCCAGCGTCGATACAGCGCTTGGTGCGGGACGGTCGAGGTCACGACCTCCTCCGGTCGAGGGCGAGCGGGAACGAAATGCCGTGCACCCTCCGTCGACCGACCGTCACTCGGGCCCACCGTGATGGGCGGCTCGGACCAGGCCGTTCCGCGGCACCCGACGAGGATCGCTTAGTGCTGCTTCCTTCCGGACCTGACACGGTTCGCGGTTCGCCGCTGCGCGGGACCCGGTCCTCAACGTCGCACCATCGGGCGGCATCCGAGGACGGAGACCTCGAGAGGGGATTCAGCCCTGCTGGAGCGGATTGCAGGCTACAGGGCACCGCTAGTTCCCCGCCTAGCACGGCCCCGGAAGGATAGCAGGACCCCCGCGATCGCCGGTCGGGCTCCACACGGCCAGAGCGACCCGCTGGTCGCCCGGGACTCGACACGGCCGTCAGCCTGCCGAGCGGGCGTCGAGGCGAAGGCGGCGACGAGGACCGGAGCGAGCATACCCGCAGGTATGTGAGCGAGGACCGCAGGAGCCAACGCACGCATCGGCGTCCGCTCGGCAGGCGGGGTGGCGGAGAGGGCGGGATTCGAACCCGCGATGGGTTGCCCCAAACCGCATTTCCAGTGCGGCGCCATAGTCCACTAGGCGACCTCTCCCCGGACACGTCTGGACCGGCCGGAAGCCGGCCGGTCCATCGGCGGTCAAGGTGATGGCGGAGAGGGCGGGATTCGAACCCGCGGTGCTTTCGCACACCGCTTTTCGAGAGCGGCACCATCAACCACTCGGACACCTCTCCGCGGGAGAGGATACCAAACCCTCGACGGCCGGCCACCAGGCGATGGTCCCGGGCGGTGCCGATCAGGCGGTGGAGAGCCCGACGAGCAGCGCCTCGGCCTCATCGCGGCGGATGCCGCTGACGATCTTGATCCGCCGCGCGAGCCCCGGATGCTGGGCGAGCTGCAGGACGGTGCCCGCCGCTCCGTCCCGATCGTTCGGGACCGCGTAGACCAGCGCGTCGACGTCGCTCTCGAGGAGGGCCCCGACACACATCGCGCAGGGCTCCAGCGTCGTGAAGATCGTGGCGTCGGCCAGCCGGACGCGACCGAGCCGCCTCGCGGCTTCTCGCAGCGCGACGACGACGGCATGCGCGGTCGGGTCATTGGTCGCCTCGACGCGGTCATGGGCCCGGGCGACCATCGCCTCATCGACCACGGCCACGGCCGCGATCGGGCGCTCACCCCGAGCGGACGCCAGGCCAGCCTCGGCGAGCGCCTCACCCATGAACAGCTCGTAATTCATGGGTCGATGCTAGCAGACGGTCCCGACATCTCCGTCTGCGTCGACGGCGCGACTGCGACCGAATCGCAACCGGCCCAAGACCGGTCGGAAGGACTAGCATGGCCGACGCCATGACGAAGACCAAGCGCATCGCGATCCTCACCGGCGGCGGCGACGTCCCGGGCCTGAACGCCGTCATCAAGAGTGTCGTCTACCGGGCGATCGAGGCCGGTTACGACGTCATCGGCATCCGCCGCGGCTGGGAGGGCCTGACCCACGTCCAGCCCGAGCTTCCGGATGGCGGTGGGACCGGCTATCTGCGCCCGCTCGATCGGTTCAACACCCGGACGATCGACCGGACCGGCGGGACGATCCTGCATACGTCCCGGACGAACCCGCGCAAGATGCGGGCCGCGGCCCTGCCGCCCTGGCTGGCCGAGGCGGATCGGGCGCGGCTCGAGGTGGCCGACGGCATCCATGACCTGACGCCGCTCGTGCTGGACCATCTCCAGGCGTTGGACATCGACGTGCTCATCACGATCGGCGGCGACGACACGCTCTCCTATTCGCAGGTCCTGGCCGATGCCGGGGTCGCGCTCATGGCCATCCCCAAGACGATGGACAACGACGTCCAGGGGACCGAGTACTGCATCGGGTTCTCGACCGCGATGACGCGCGCGAAGGAGGCCATCAACCGCCAACGCACGACGCTCGGCTCACACGAGCGGATCGGCGTGTTCCGGATCTTCGGGCGCGACGCCGGGTTCTCCGCGCTGTACACGGCCTACGTCACCTCGGCGCGCTGCGTGATCCCCGAGGCGCCCTACGACCTCGATGCGCTGGCCCGCCTCCTTGCCGCCGACCACGCCGCAAACCCGAGCCACTACGCCTTCGTGATCACGGCCGAGGGCGCGATCTGGCAAGGCGCCCAGATGGCCGACGTCGGCGCGGCCGATGCCTTCGGTCATCGGCACAAGGCCAACGTCGGCGATGCCCTGGCGGAAGAGCTGCGTCAGCGCACGGGCATCGAGACGCTCGCCTCGGAGCTCACCTACGACCTGCGCTCGGGCGAGCCGGACTCGCTGGACTCGATGGTGGCGACGACGTTCGCCAACGTCGCGATGGACCTGGTCCAGGGCGGCATCACCGGCCGGATGGTCGCCATCCAGGACGGCAAGTACGCGCACACCGCCTTGCCGGACCCGGCGTTGGGCCCGCGCAAGGTGGACGTCCCGGTCATGTACAACGCCGAGCGCTTCCGGCCCCGCTACGAGGGCAAGCTCGGAGACCCGCTGCTGCTGGTCGGACTCGACTAGCTCGGGAACTGATACGCGGAGCGCAGTTGCTAGTCGTCCAGACCTGACAAGCCGCGGATCGCGCGCGCGAGGGCTGACATGTCGTCCTCCCCGTGGCCGCGGGCCATCAGGCCCGTCTCGAGCTGCGCCGCCAGCGCGCTCACCGGCAGCGACGCGCCCACCCGTTCAGCGAGGTCCAGGGCGATGCCGAGGTCCTTGCGATGGAGCGCGACCTTGAACCCGAGCGGGTAGTCGTTGTCGAGCATCCGGCCGCTCCGATTGGCCAGGACCCAGCTCTGGGCCGCACCGCCGCCGAGCGCCTCGACGACCTGCTCGACATCTAGGCCGGCCTTCATGGCCAGCACGATGCCCTCCGCGACTCCCAGGTAGGTGCCTGCCAGGATGACCTGGTTGACGGCCTTGACCGCCTGGCCCGCCCCGATGGGTCCGACATGGGTGATGGTCCGGCCCAGCGCATGCAGGACCGGACGAGCGTGTTCCACATCGGTCGCCTCACCACCGACGAAGATGGTAAGCGTCGCATTCCGGGCACCCTCGCTGCCGCCCGAGACCGGGGCATCGACCATCCGGAGGTCGTGCTCGCGGAGGCGTGCGGCAAAGTCCCAGCTGCCCGACGGGGCGATGGTCGAACAATCGATGATCAGGCTGCCTGGGCGTGCCCCCTCCACGACGCCACCCGGTCCGAACAACACGGCCTCGACGTCCGGCGTGTCCGACACGCAGATGACGATGGTGTCGCTCGCGGACGCGGCCTCCGCCGCCGATGCCGCCATCTCGACGCCGAGCTCGGCGAGCTCCGAGGCCCGGCCGGCCGTCCGATTCCAGGCCGTGACCGTGAACCCGGCCCGGGCCAGGTTGGCGGACATCGCAGCCCCCATCGTGCCCAGACCGAGAAAGGCCACGGTCCCCAGCGCCATCGATGCTCCTTGTCTTCCGCCGTCCGCTCGCGACCAGGCAATCATGCCATCGCGGACGGACGCGGCCGCGTCAGAAGATGAGCGCCGCGAGGATCGCGAGAGCGGGCGGCACGAGCTGGATGACCGCCGAGCGAGCGAGCGCGCGGCTCGTGGCAAGCAGCACGGTCCCGGCCAGGACCATGCAGGCGCACGCGAACAGCACGATCGCTCTCCCGGCCTCGACCGACCCGGCCGCGACGAGGGCCAGGCCGAGGATGACGCCGCCGGCCAGGAACAGGTTGTAGAAGCCCTGGTTGAAGGCCATCGGCCGGACGATGTCGGCCTGTTCCTGCGATCGCAGCCCGAAGCGCGCCCACGTCGCGGGCCGCGTGAAGGTCACGCTTTCGAGATAGAAGAACAGGACGTGGATGGCTGCGGCGACGAGGGCCAGGACCTGGGCGATGAGGGGCATGATCGACGGTCCGCTGGTTCGATTGGCGCGCCCGGCGGGATTCGAACCCACGACCCCCAGCTCCGCAAGCTGGTGCTCTATCCACTGAGCTACGGGCGCACATGTGTCGCCATCGCGGACCGGAGAGGTCGTGGCGGAGAGGGAGGGATTCGAACCCTCGATGCAGGTTACCCCACATGGCGGTTTAGCAAACCGCTGCACTAGACCTCTATGCGACCTCTCCGTCGCCGCGGCGGGCGCCATCCTATCATGGGCCGACACGGAGGCCGGACCCCGGCACCGACCGCCTGGATGGGCCACGAACGAGGGAGTCCGGACATGCTCGATGGCGACCTGCGCAAGCTGCTCATCGCCCAGATCGGCAACGAATTGGCGGCCCATGGCCTGTACATGGGCATCTCCGTCTACTTCGATCGCCAGAGCCTGAAGCGCTGGGGAAAGCTCTTCCGCGACCAGTCGATCGAGGAGGCCCAGCACGCCCAGCGGATCATGGACTTCCTCACCGACAACGAGATCGAGTTCGACCTGCCGGCACTCAAGGCGGTCTCCACCCGCTATCCGTCGGCCCTGGCGGCGGCCCAGCGGGCGCTCCAGTCCGAGCGTGACGTGGCGGCGCAGTTCGACCGCATGGCGGCGCGCGCGCTATCGGTGGGCGATCACCGTGGCCACCAGTTCCTCCAGTGGTTCATCGAGGAACAGGTCGAGGAAGAGGCGAAGCTCCAAGCGATCGTCGACCTCATCGACAGCGGCATCAACCTGTTCCAGGCGGAACCCCTGCTCGGCGAGTTCGAGTAGGCCGCTGCGTCGTGGGCGAGCCACGCGCTCCGACGAGCGAAGCCGACCTGTCGGCCATCACCGTCGGGCCGGTCCAGCGCCTGACCGGGAGGATCGAGCTCGCCGAACCGGATCCCGGCTGGCCCGCCCTCTTCGAGCGCGAGGCCGGGCGGCTTCGCGCGGTCCTGGGCGACGACATCCGACGGCTCGAGCATGTCGGGTCCACCTCGGTCCCCGGTCTGCCGGCCAAGCCGATCATCGACATCCTGCTCATCGTCGAGGACTCGGGCGACGAGTCGAGCTACCTGCCGCGCCTGGAAGCCGCTGGGTACACGCTGCGGATCCGCGAGCCCGACTGGTACCAGCACCGCGTGTGCAAGGGTCCGGACACGAACATCAACCTGCACATCTTCTCGGTCGGCTGCGCGGAGATCGGGCGGATGGTCGGCTTCCGCGATCGGCTGCGGTCGCATCCCGACGAGCTCGCGAGGTATCTTGCGGCGAAACGTGAGCTCGCTTCGCGCGACTGGGAGTTCGTCCAGCAGTATGCCGACGCGAAGAGCGAGGTGATCGAGGGCATCCTCCGGCGCGCGTCCGGCGAGGACGATCCGGGGTGACGCGGGTGCCTCGCGTTGACAGCCGACCCGGCGCTCGGCACACTCCGGACACGCATGAGCCACGCCTTCTACTTTCGATGCCCGGCATGATGGTTCCTGGTCACTGACCAGGGGCACGGGTCGTGCCGGGCGAACGAAGCAGAGGTGAGACCTCTGCTTTTTTGTTTGGCCCGACCGACCGACGAGGAGACCCCACCGCGATGTTCGTCGTGATGACCGTCGGCGCCACCGAGGCCGAGATCCTGAACGTGAAGGGTCAGATCCTGGCCGAGGGGATGAATCCGTTCGAGCACGCCGGTGCCGAGCGCGTCGTCATCGCCGTCGTCGGTGAGATCGGGGCGCGCAAGCCCGTGCTCGTCGACCGTCTCGCGGCGCTGCCCGGGGTCGAGGCCGTCACGCCCATCAGCCGACCGTTCAAGCTGACCTCGCGGGAGTTCCACCCGGAGGACACCGTGGTCCGCGTGCTCGATGCGGTCATCGGAGACGGCAGCCTGACGATGATGGCCGGACCCTGCTCGGTCGAGAGCCGTGAGCAGCTGTTCGAGACGGCCGATGCGGTCAAGGCGGCCGGCGCCACAGTGCTGCGCGGCGGCGCCTTCAAGCCGCGGACCAGCCCGTACGCCTTCCAGGGCCTGGGTGTCGAGGCGCTGCGCTACCTCGCCGAGGCGCGGGAGCGGACCGGCCTGCCGATCATCACCGAGGTCATGGAGCCGTCCCAGGTCGACATCGTCGCCGAATACGCCGACATCCTGCAGATCGGCACCCGCAACATGCAGAACTACTCGCTCCTGCGCGACGTCGGTCGGGTCGCGCGGCCCGTGATGCTGAAGCGCGGCTACGGCGCCACGGTCGAGGAGTGGCTGATGGCCGCCGAGTACATCGTGAGTTCCGGCAACCCCAACGTGATCCTGTGCGAACGCGGCATCCGCACGTTCGAGACGTACACCCGCAACACGATGGACCTCGCAGCCGTACCGCTGCTCCACCACCTGACCCACCTGCCGGTCATCGTCGACCCGAGCCATGCGACGGGCAAGCGATGGCTCGTGAAGCCACTGGCGATCGGGGGCATCGCGGTCGGGGCCGACGGCGTGATGGTCGAGGTCCACCCGGACCCCGACCAGGCCCTGTCCGATGCCGAGCAGCAGCTCACGCTGGACCAGTTCCGCGACCTGATGGCCGACATCGTGCCAGTCCATGAGGCCGTGAGCGGGTTGGCCGCACGGCCGCTCGTGGGCAGCTCCGCGCTGGGCATCGGCGGCGGGCTGGCGAAGCACTGACCGCATGCTCGCCACCGACGTCGCCACGGTCCGGCCCGCCACGCGCTTGCGCGGCGAGCTCCGGCTGCCCGGCGACAAGTCGATCAGCCATCGAGCGTTGATCCTGGCAACGCTGGCGGCCGGGTCGAGCACGATCCGCGGCGCTGGCGATGGGGCGGACGTGCGGTCGACCGCTGCGGTCATGCGCGCCCTCGGGGCCGAGGTGGAGCGCGTGGCCGAGGACGGCCGGACGGTGGACTATCGGATGTCGTCGCCCGGTGCCGGCGGCCTGACCGAGCCAGCCGGGATCCTCGATTGCGGCAATTCAGGCACGAGCCTGCGGCTCATCACGGGGATGCTCGCCGGCCTGCCGATGACGGCCATCCTCGATGGCGACGCTTCATTGCGCCGCCGTCCGGTCGCTCGTATCATCGAGCCACTGCGCTCGATGGGCGCGGTGCTCCACGGACGACGCCACGACTCCCTCCCTCCCCTGACCGTGGTCGGGCATTCCCCGCTCATGGCCGTGGACGTGACGACCGCGGTGCCCTCGGCCCAGGTCAAGTCGGCGATCCTCCTCGCCGCCCTGCAGGCCGATGGCCAGACCACGGTCCGGGAACGAGTCGCGACCCGCGATCACACGGAGCGCATGCTGCGGGCACGCGGGATCCCGGTTGGACGGATGGACGACGAGTCGGGCGGGGTCGCCTGGACGCTCGAAGGAGGGCTGGCGGTGCAGGCGATCGACGAGCAGGTGCCGGGCGACGTCTCGGCCGCCGCCTTCTGGCTCGTGGCGGGCTCGATCCATGCCGATGCCGAGCTGACCATCCGCGATGTGGGCATCAATCCGACCCGACGCGGCATCATCGATCTGCTGCGCGCGATGGGCGCGGACATCGAGGAGCGCCCCGTCGGTGACGCCGGCGACCCCGACGTGGGTGAGCCCAGGGCCGATCTCACCGTCCGATCCGCCGACCTTCGCGCGATCGACGTCTCGCCGGTCCAGGTGGCCGAGGCCATCGACGAGATCCCGGTCCTGTGTCTGGCCGCCAGCCGGGCTCGGGGCACCACCACCATCCGCGGCGCCGGTGAGCTCCGTCACAAGGAGTCCGACCGGATCGCCGGCATCGCGGACGGCCTGACCGCGTTCGGCGTCCGGATCGAGGTGGACGGCGACGACCTGCGCGTTCACGGTGATGCGCACCTGCATGGCGCCCCGACCGACAGCCTCGACGACCACCGCCTCGCCATGACCTTCGCGGTGGCCGGCCTCATCGCATCCGACACGACCACGATCGATCGGCCGGGCTCGGCCGCGATCTCCTATCCCGGGTTCTTCGACGACCTCGAAAGGGTACGAGCATGACCAAGCGCGTCGTCCTCATCGGCCATCCGGTCGCCCACTCCCTGTCCGGCGCGATGCAGCAGGCCGCCTTTGACGAGCTGAAGATCGACGCGCGCTATGAGCTCTGGGACCGCGCGCCGATCGCGCTCGGCGACTCGATCGTGGAGCTTCGGGGCGACGAGTTCCTTGGCGCCAACGTGACGATCCCGCACAAGGAGCGGGTCGTGCCGATGGTCGACCGGC
The DNA here is from genome assembly GCA_035629655.1 of Saccharimonadales bacterium (SeqCode). GTDB lineage: Bacteria > Chloroflexota > Limnocylindria > Limnocylindrales > CSP1-4 > SPCO01. Next base: position 10,949 of record DASPHN010000011.1, read on the forward strand.
TGACCGAGGAAGCACAGGCCACGGGGGCGGTCAACACGATCACGCGCGAGGGGAAGCGACTGATCGGCCACAACACAGACGTGGCCGGCTTCAAGATCGCGCTGGATCGGATCGTGGGGCGCCAGAAGATGCCCCGCCAGGCCGTGGTGCTCGGCGCCGGCGGCGGCGCCCGGGCGGTCGTGTACGGGCTCATCCGCGAGGGATTCCAGCGGGTGATCATCTTCAACCGCCATCTCCACCGCGCCGAGGGCCTGGTCAAGCATTTCGGTCGCAGCGCGGCGCACATGGAGCTTCGGGCGATGCCCTGGCACGACTCGATCATCGAGGCCGAGCTCGCGAAGACGAAGATCCTCATCAACGCGACATCGATCGGGCTGACGTCGGACGTGACCCCGGTGCCGGCCGAGGCGCTGCATGGCGACCTGCTTGTCCTCGACCTCATCTACTCGAACACGCGGCTCCTGCGCGATGCGGCCGCAGCCGGTGCCACGACCGCGGACGGCGAGCTGATGCTGCTGCACCAGGGCGCGGCCGCGTTCACGTTGTGGACCGGCCAGCCTGCGCCGCTCGATCTCATGCAGGCCAAGCTCGCCGAGGCACGGGCCGGTGGCCTGCGTTCGGCCGAGGGCGAGCCCACCGGCGAGCCGGCGGCGGCCGCGGCCGAGTGACCGCGTTCCGGTTCCTGACCGCAGGGGAATCGCACGGGCCGACGCTCGGAGCGATCGTCGAGGGTGTCCCGGCGGGCCTGACCGTCACCGAAGACGGCCTCGCCGTCGACCTTGCCCGCCGCCAGCGCGGGTACGGCCGCGGTGCGCGGCAGGCGATCGAACAGGACCGCGCCCGGATCCTCGGCGGGGTCCGACACGGCACGACGCTCGGCTCGCCGATCCTCCTGCTCGTCGCGAACCGCGACTGGGAGAACTGGACCGAGGTCATGTCCGTCGAGCCGCTGGGCGACGAGGCGGCGGCGGGGCTGGCCGCAGCGGCCGAAGGCGGCAACAAGCGGGCCACGCCCGTCACTCGCGTCCGCCCTGGCCACGCCGACCTTGCGGGGGCCTTGAAGTACGGCTTCAACGACGTTCGGAACGTGCTCGAACGCGCGTCCGCGCGCGAGACGACGGCGCGCGTCGCGGCGGGCGGGATCGCCCGCGCGTTCCTGCGCGAACTCGGCATCGAGGTCTGGTCGTTCACGGCCGAGGTGGGCGGCGTGGCGCTCGATCCCGCTCGAGCGACCCGCTCCCGAGAGGACGCCGACGCATCGCCCCTGCGCTGTCCCGACCCGGAGGCCGAGACCGCGATGATCGCCCGCATCGACGACGCACGCTCCAACGGCGACACGGTCGGCGGCGTGTTCGAGGTCGTCGTCCACGGGCTGCCGATCGGGCTTGGCTCGTACGTCCACTGGGACCGCCGGCTCGACGCCGCGTTGGCCGGCGCGGTCATGAGCATCAACATCGTCAAGGGCGTGGAATTCGGGCTCGGCTTCGAGCAGACCCGACGCTTCGGCTCGGGCGTCCACGACGTCATCGAGGGCCGCTCCGAGGCCGGCCGCTGGGTCCACCGCTCGAACAACGCCGGGGGCCTGACGGGCGGCGTCACGAACGGCGAGCCGCTGGTGGTCCGTGGCGCTGTCAAGCCGATCTCCACGCTCGCCCGGCCACTGCCGTCGGCCGACCTGATCACCGGCGAGGCGGTCGAGAAGGCCCACTACGAGCGAAGCGACATCAGCGTCGTGCCCGCAGCCGGGGTGGTGGGCGAGGCGATGGTGATGCTGACCCTGGCCGCGTTCGTCATGGAGAAGCTGGGCGGCGACACGATGGACGACGTGCGCGCGAACCTGGCCGCCTACCGGGCACGGATCGCCCAGGCACCCGAGGCACCGATCGCCGGCGGCGCACGCGCGACCGCGGTGGCCGCGGCAGCGCACGGACTGACCGGCACCGACGAGGCCGGCTCCGGCGGCGACGACTGAGGCGGCGATGGACATCGTGCTCGTCGGACTGCCGGGCAGCGGCAAGAGCGTCGTCGGCAAGCGCCTCGCGCACCGGCATGGCGCCGAGTTCATCGACCTCGACGAGCGGATCGAACGCGCCGACGGCCGGCCCATCCCGGACATCTTCGCGGAGGACGGCGAGGCGGCGTTCCGAACGCTCGAGCGACGGGCCGTCGGGGAGCTCGGTCCGCCGGATCCAGAGCCCGAGCTCCGACGGATCATCGCCACCGGTGGCGGGGCGGTCGTCGATCCGCGCAATCGGTGGGCGCTCTACCGCGGTCGCCAGAGCGTGTGGCTGGATGGCCGACCGGAGATCCTGGCCCAACGGTTGCGACGTTCGCCCCATGTCCGGCCGCTCATGGTGGGTCGCGACCCGATCGGGGCGATGCGTGACCTCGCCGCCCGACGCGAGCGCTTCTACGCGGCGGCCGGACTCCGGCTGGCCGGCGTTGCCGAGGTCAACCAGGTGGTCGAGTCCATCGAAGGGCGCCTCCGTGACGACGCGACCGGACCGGATGCCGCGCGGCCCGCGGCGGGGGCCGTCCTGCTCGAGACGGGGACGGCGATCGGGCGGATCGTGCTCGGCGACCGGATCGCAGCACACGCGATCGACGCCGCGCTCCGTCGGCTAGAAGCGCGCCGGGCGATCCTGGTCTCCGAGCCCGGAGCGTGGGACGCGGTCGGCTCGTCCATCGCTGAGGCCCTCGCCGCGCGTGGCTGGCCGGTCGAGACGCTGCAGCTGCCGTCCGGCGAGGCGGCCAAGCGACTGACCGTCATCGAGGACGCCGCCAGCGACCTCGCCCGCCGGCACGTCGAGCGCTCCGAGCCCCTGGTGGCGATCGGGGGCGGGGCGCTCGGGGACGCCGCCGGCTTCCTCGCCGCGACCTATCTGCGCGGCATCCCGGTCGTCCAGGTCCCGACGACCCTCGTCGCCCAGATCGACTCGTCGATCGGCGGAAAGACCGCCGTGGACCTGCCCGAGGGCAAGAACCTCGTGGGGGCGTTCCATCAACCGGCCGCCGTCGTCATCGACGTCGCGACCCTGCGCACCCTGCCCGAGCGGCAGACCCGCGCGGCGCTCGGCGAGGCCGTGAAGATGGCCGTCCTCGGCGACGCTCGCCTGTTCGACCTGCTCGAGCGCGAGGGACCAGCGATCGCCCGCGGAGACACGTCCACGCATGACCGCGGCGTCGTGGCCGAGCTCGTCGAGCGGTGTGCGTGGGCCAAGGTCGAGGTCGTGACCGCGGACGAACGAGAACGCGGGGTCGACGGCGGCCGGATCACGCTGAACCTCGGTCACTCGCTCGGTCACGCTGTCGAGGCGGCCGCCGGCTACGACGGCCTGCTGCACGGCGAGGCTGTGGCCTACGGCCTTCGGGCGGCCACCCGGATCGGCGTCGCGTGCGGCGTCACGCCGCCGGCGCGCGCCGAGCGGATCGGCCGTCTCCTCGACGCGCTGGAGCTCGGCCGCGCGCCACTCCCCTTCCCCATCGAGCGCGTCCTCGCCCACCTGGCCACGGACAAGAAACACGTCGATGGCGCGCTCCGCTGGGTCCTTCCGACCGCCGATGGCGTCGTGGTCCGATCGGACGTGCCCGCTGATGTCGTCGAGGCCGCGGCCGATGCGCTGCTCGCGGCGGGCACGCCGCGATGACGAACGTGCTGGTCCTCGAGGGCCCGAACCTCAACCTCGTCGGGACGCGCGAGCCCGAGATCTACGGCTACGACACGCTCGAGGAGATCCATGCCGGGATCGTGGACCGAGCCGCTGCGCTCGGCCTCACCATCGACTTCTTCCAGTCGAACCACGAGGGGGCCCTCATCGACCGCCTCCACGAGCGCGATTTCGATGTGGCCGTCGTCAACGCGGGCGGCCTGACGCACACGAGCGTGTCGTTGCGCGATGCACTGGTGGGCGTGCAGCGACCGTTCATCGAGGTCCACCTGTCCGACCCCTCGACGCGTGAGTCGTTCCGGCACGTCAACTTCCTGCACGACGTGGCGCTCGAGTCCATCGTCGGGCAGGGAGCCCGCGGCTACCACCTCGCGCTCGAGTCGATCGCGCGCCGATTCGGGGCGGAGGGTGGTTGACCGCCGGCGCGACCCGATCGAGACCGCCGAGCTGCGGCGGCTTCGGCGGCGCATCGATCTGCTCGACAAGCGGATCGTGGCGCTCCTGAACGAGCGAGCGACGCTGGCGCGCGAGGCGGGTCGAGCGAAGGTCGAGGCCGGCCGCCGCGCGATCAAGGACCCGGATCGCGAGCGCGAAGTGCTGCTGCGAGTCTCGATGGCCAACGAGGGTCCGCTGCCCCAGGCCGACCTGCTGGCCCTCTATCGACGCTTGTTCGTCGCCACGCGGGCGCTCGAGACCCGCGACCGGGAGCGCGCCCGGGCCGAGGACCGCCGCGGCGGAGGGACCGGCGACGACCGTCCCTGACGGGTCGACGCTGCCCGTCGGGGCGCTGACCCGGTTTGCGCCGGCCCCGACGGGTCTGCTGCACCTCGGGCACGTCGCGAATGCGGTCTGGGTCTGGGGCGCGGCCCGGGCGAGCGGCGGGCGGGTGCTGTTGCGGATCGAGGACCACGATCGCGAGCGGTCGCGTCCCGAGTACGACGCGGCCCTGCTCGAGGACCTGGCCTGGCTGGGGTTCGCGGCCGACGCCGGGCCGGTGCGCCAGTCCGATGCCGACGCGATCGAGGCCTACACGGCCGCCTTGCGGGCCCTGCGCGAGGACGGGCTCGCCTACGGCTGCGACTGCACCCGGTCGACGCTCGCGGAAGCACGCTGGTCAGGTCCGGGTTGCCCCGGCGGTTGCCGCGAGCGCGAGCTGCGGGGGCCGGTCGTCCGAGTCGCGCTCGGCGGCGGCTCGGAGGCGTGGACGGACCTCCAGGTCGGACCCAGCTCGGGACCGGTGGCCGTTGGGGGTGACCTCCCCATCCGGGATCGCCGCGGGAACTGGACGTATGGCTTCTGCGTGGTCGTCGATGATCTGCGCCAGGGCGTCGAGCTCGTCGTCCGGGGCGAGGACCTCGCTGGTGCGACGCCTGCACAGCTGCGGTTGGCCCGGATCCTCGGTCGCCCGGCGCCACCGGCCTTCCTGCATCACCCGCTGATCCGCCGTCCGGACGGTCGCAAGCTCAGCAAGTCCGCGGGCGATACGGGGGTCAGGGAGCTGCGCGGCGGGGGCGCGACCCCGGATGACGTGATCGCCGCCGCGCTGGCCGCCCTGCAGCCGGCGCAGCCACCGGCCCGGTAAGGGCCGTGCGGGTCGCCCGGCCCGTGGCCTATGGGATCGAGGTCACCAGGAAGTCGTCGTAGGTGACCAGGATGGGGGCATTGGTGGTGGCCGACGAGAGGTAGGTCTGGACGCCCACGCCGCCCGGTGCCTGGAGGGCCGCGGCGCTGTTGGTGGCGGTGTACTGCCAGGTCGTCGGCTCGGTCCCGGTCTGGGCCCAGGCGCGGATGCGGATGGTCGTCGGGTTGGACCCGCTGAGCTGGGCCCGGACCCGGACGAACGTGTTCGGTGCGTGGGTCAGGCCGGGGACCTGGACCTCGCTGCCGATGGACGTCTCGACGTTGTTGACGAGCGCCGTGGCCTGGATGAACAGGGCACCGGTGGTGGCGATCCGAACCTTGATCCGGTAGGCGTTGGTGGCCGACACGCGACGGGCGATGCCGTACACGTAGTGGGCCCCACCGACCGGGGTCTTGTTGGTCGCGAAGCGGAAGCTCAGCTCGACGTCGCTGGCCGACACGGTGGCCAGGGAGGCCGAGCGGGTGCCGCCGGCGGCGACCGCGATCGTGCCCGTCGTGCCGGTCGTGTCGAAGTCGGCCGCGGTGCCCGACAGGGTGTAGGCGCCGCCGGTCGTGGCCGAGCCCCACTGGTTGACCAGGGTCCGGGTGAACGGATCGTTGGCGTAGGTGGTCGGGCCGCTGGCGGCCACGGTCACCGTGGCATCGACCGTGGTCCCGTTGAGGGTGCCGTCCGAGGGGGTCACCTCGACCCGCACGGCGTCGCCCGGATCGCCGTTGCCGGCGACCGACAGGTCGAGCGTGTCGACCAGCACGCTGGCGCTCGAGAACGTGCGCACCGTCGTGCCGTTGACCTTCCACACGAAGGTCAGGCCGACCGGATCGCCGTCGGCGTCGCTCTTGGTCGCGGT
>DASPHN010000012.1:0-11390 GCA_035629655.1 Saccharimonadales bacterium (SeqCode)
GACGCGGCCAAGGCCGATGCCCTCGCGATCCTGCGCCGCCACGGCGGACACTTCATCAACTACTACGGGCGGTTCGCCACCGAGGAGCTCGAGCGCTGGCGCGGCCCGGAGCCGGACATCCCGAGCCTCATGCGGCGCTGAGCGGGCGACCGGCCTGCACGACGAGCGCCGGTTCCGCCAGGCGCCCGAGATCCACGAGCGGATCGCCGCTGACGAGCACGAGGTCGGCCAGCCGGCCCGGCTGGATCGTCCCGGTCTCGTCCTCGATGCCGAGCAGGCGCGCGGCGACGCTGGTCGCCGCCTGGATCGCGGCCATCGGCGTGGCGCCGTGATCGACCAGGAGGCCGATCTCTCGCCAGACCATGTCCGCGGTCACGCCGACCTCGCCCGTATCGGTCCCGGTCACGATGGGAACGCCCGATCGGATGGCGGCCTCGGTCGAGGCGCGGTGCGTCCGCTCGATCAGGTCCTGACGCTCCCGCTGGAGTGGGGTCAGGCCGGGGAGCGTTCGGTTCACGTCGGTCACCACGAGCGTCGGGACGAGGGTCGCGCCGGACTCCAGGAGAGCTTCGATCGCCCGCTCGTCCGCGAGCCAGGCATGCTCGACGCTGGCCACGCCGGCGCGCGCCGACCGGATGACCGACTCGCTGTCCTGGGCGTGGCTCATCACGCCGAGCCGGAGCTCCGCGGCGGTCTCGACGATGGCCCGGAGCTCCTCCTCCGTCAGCTCGGGGGCGCCGTGCACCATACGACCCGGGGCCAGGCCGGTGGTCGTGAGCATCGCCGCCTCGGACGCCACGACCTTCACGACATCGGCGCCGTCGCGGATGACCCGTCGGGTCGCGCTCACCAGCGCGACCGGTCCGTCCGCCTCGAGCCCGAACTGATAGCCGTGGCCCCCAGTGATCCCGACGGCCGTGCCCGCAACCACGAGGCGAGGGCCCGGGACGAGGCCAGCGGCGATCGCATCGCGTAGCGCCACCTCGAGGTTGCGGATCGACCCGGCCCCGCGGGCACTGGTGATGCCGGCTCGGAGGGCGCGGGCCGCATGGCCGGCGGCGGTCAGGACGATCTCCGCATCGGACCGTCGGGCGATCGCCGCGATCGAACCCTCGGTCGGGTCGAACGTGTAGTGGGCGTGTGCGTCGATCAGGCCGGGCAGCAGCGTGCGACCCACGCCATCGATGCGGATCGGTGCCTCGTCCCAGGCCGGCAGCGTCCATGACGGGTCGTGCGGCTGGACGGCGACGATGCGCTCGCCCTCGACGATGACATCGCGGTGCTCGAGCGCCTGGTCACTGACGCCGTCGATGACGCGGACGTCGACGAATCGGATGGCCATCGACGCAGGGTAGCCGTCGCCAGGGTCGACGACACGACGGATGCCACGGGGCCGTAGACTCCGCCCACACCCTGCATGCAGCGCGCGACGGTCCGGTCATCGATCGACCGCGTGGCGCCCCCGAGGAGACCCATGTTCCGTCGCATCTTCGGCAAGGACCACGAACCCGCCGCCGACCAGGCCGAGGCGGCCCTCACCAAGGCCGTCGACCCGAACGGCGACACGGCCACGGTCCGGCGCATCGTCGCCAAGCTCGAGGCCATGCCGCCCGAGCGCGCCCGGCTCGCGGCCTCGGCGGCATACACGGTCGCCCGCGCCGCGTACGCGGATCTCGTCATCACGGATGACGAAGCGGACATCATCGAGCGAGAGCTCCAGGACCGCGCGGGGCTGGACGAGCCGACAGCGGTCCTCGTGACCGAGATGGCTCGGCTCCAGGCGAAGACCGTCGGCGGCACGGAAGACTACGTCGTCACCCGCGAGTTCAAGGCGCTCAGCACGCATGAGCAGCGCGTGGGCCTGCTCCGGGCGTGCTTCGCGGTCGGCGCGGCGAGCGGCTCGATCTCGGCCGAAGAGTCCGCCGTCGTCAATCAGATCGCGAACGAGCTCGACATCGAATCGGCCGAGCTGAACGCGCTGCGCGCCGAGTATCACGAGCAGCTGTCTGCGGTCCAGGCGGTCCGCCGGATCGCCGATCAGACCGACTGAGGAACGCGCCTCGCCAGGAACCATCGGCGTCCGGCATCGAGCCAACGCTCCAGGACGAACCCCGCCTCGAGCAGCCGCGTGTCGAGCGCCCGCCGATCCAGCAGCACGGCCACGAACGGCTGGTCCCAGACCCGCTCGCCGAGGTCGTAGCGCACGGCCGCGTCGAGCACGTCGCCGTCCACCACGGCACGCATGAGCGTCACGCCGACCGGTCCCAGGATGGATCGGTGACCGACGGCCGTGGCCCAATCGATGTTCGGCGCGTAGACCTCGGCGACGAGCCAGCCGTCGGGCGCGAGGTGGTGGGCGGCCGTGGCCAGCGCGGCACGACCCAACGCGTCGTCATTGAGCAGGTGACTGGCGAGGAGCGCGACGTCGACCGTCTCGTCCAGGCGCAGGGTCTCGATCGAGCCGACCACGGTGCTGATGCCGGGTTCGGCATCGAGGCCGTCCAGCATCGCCGGCTCCTGGTCCACCGCGATCACGGGATGACCCAGGGAGGCCAACGCCCGAGCGAATCGTCCCGTTCCGGCACCGAGATCCAGGATCGAGGAGCCGGCCGGGATCGCGGCGTGGATCGTGTCCGCGTCGTCCGGCCGGGGAAGCGCTCGGTAGATGTCGACCGGCGAGCCATCCGGGGAGACCACGCCGGTCGGTGGCTCGCCCCCGAGCGACCGATCGCCGGTCACGATCCCGCGAGCTGCAGGTCGACGAGGCCCTCCCCCAACCGCCGGCGGACCTCGGCCAACAGCTCGGCGTCATAGGCCACTCCGCGACGGAGCTCCATCGGGAGGGCCGCCCCGCCGCCCGGCCCCGGCACGTGGATCACGACGCGGGTCGCGCCGGGCCGGTCGCGCAGCAGCGCCTTGAAGGCTTCCATCGCGTTGACCAGTCGATCGGGAGCGGCAGCACCGGCAAAGCGGACATGGAGCACGGTGTCCGGCCCGGCAGCGACGGGCGCATCGGACGAGGCGTCGGCCACGATCCGGGCGCGGACCTCGTCCGGGACGGCCGGTTCCTCGTCGGCGTCGTCGGGATCCACTGGACCCATGCCCGGGCCGTCGACGTACGTCCGGATCGGGACGGCAGGCTGGATCGGCGGCAAGGCGGCCACGCTCGTCGCGTGGTCCCCGGCTCGTAGCGGTGACGTCAGCGGCACGGCAGGCTCGCCGGCCGGCACCGCAACGCGGTCGGCGATCGTCGGTCGCAGCGCTCCACCGCCGCCGTTGTCGACGCCCGGACCCACGGCCACGGGCGGCCGTCGACCGTTGCCACCGCGGCCCCGATCGCCGGCGGCCACGTCCCGGGCGAACGCCTCGGGCCCGCGGGCGGCGGCCTCGTCCCAATCGGCCGCAAGATCGGCCAGGAGCGAGACCTCCTCGCCCTTGTGGTCGACGCGCCCGGCCACGAGCAGGATCGCGCCGTCGCGCCAGGTCGGTCGGGTCGTCTCGTAGAGGCGCGGGAAGACGACCACCTCGATGGAGCCCTGGAGATCTTCGATCGTCGCGATCGCCATCGTCTCCTGGCGCTTCGTGATGACGGTGCGGATCCCGGTCACGATGCCGCCGACGACGACGCGCTGGCCATCGAGCGACTCGTCGCGCAGGTCGCCGGAGTAGGCATTCGCGTAGCGGCCGACCTGCTCGGCCACCTCGCCCATTGGGTGCTCGGACAGGTAGAGCCCGAGCAGCTCCTTCTCCCAGCGGAGGCGCTCGCGGACCGGCACCTCCGTGGCGGCCGGCAGCGGGCGCTCGAAGACTTCGGCATCGGCCGCTCCGAGGTCGAAGAGCGACGTCTGGCCGCTGATCCGATCGCGCTGGGTGGCCTGCGCCGACGCCATCGCGTCCTCGAGGCCGAGCAACAGCTGGGCGGGATGCCCGAACGCGCCGAGCGCGCCGACCTTGATGAGCGCCTCGAGCACCTTGCGGTTGGCGAGCCGCAGGTCGATCCGGGTGCAGAAGTCGGTCAGCGACCGGAAGTCCCCGCCCGCCTCGCGCGCGGCGATGATCGATTCGATGGCGCCCTGGCCGACGTTCTTCACCGCGAGCAGCCCGAACCGGATCGCCTGACCCTCGACGGTGAACTCGAGGTGGCTGTGGTGGACGTCCGGTGGCCGGACCTCGATGCCCATCCGGCGGCACTCGGCGACGGCGGCCGCGACCTTCTCCTCGTTCGCCCGGAACGCGGTCAGCACGGCGGCCATGTAGTCGACGGTGTGGTTCGCCTTGAGGTAGGCGGTCTGATAGGCGATGAGGCCGTAGCACGTGGCGTGCGCCTTGTTGAAGCCATAGCGCTCGAACGGCTCGAACGCCTTGAACACGGCGTCGATGACCTTGGGCTCGACGCCGCGCTCGGCCGCCTGGCTGACGAACTTCTCCTTCTGGGCCCGAAGGACGCTCGACTTCTTCTTGCGGATCGCGTAGCCGAGGGTGTCCGCCTCCGGGCCGCTGAACCCCCCGAGCGCCACCGCGGCGGACATGATGTCCTCCTGGTAGACGAAGATCCCGTAGGTCTTCTCGAGGTACGGCTCGAGCAGCGGATGCAGGTACGTCACCGCCTCCTGGCCGTGCTTGCGCCGGATGTAGGCGGGGATGTTGTCCATCGGACCCGGTCGATAGAGGGCGACCATCGCCGCCAGGTCGTAGACCGAGGTCGGCCGCAACTCCCGGATGTACCGACGCATGCCCGCCGACTCGAGCTGGAAGATGCCCGTCGTCTCGCCGCTGGCCAGCAGCTCGAAGGTCTTGGCGTCGTCGAGCGGGATCGTGTCCAGGTCGATGGTGATGGCCCGGTTGTCGCGGACGAGGTCGACCGCCTGTCGAAGGATGGTCAGGTTCGAGAGGCCCAGGAAGTCGAACTTCAGCAGGCCCAGCGCCTCGATGGCGTGCATCTCGTACTGGGTCATCAGCGAATCCGAGTTCGTCGCCTTCTGGAGGGGCATGAGCTCGGTGAGCGGCTCGCGGCTGATCACGACACCGGCGGCGTGCGTGCTCGCGTTGCGAGCGACGCCCTCGAGATGGCGGGCGAAGTCGATGACGCGCTTGACCGCGGGGTCGGCATCGACCTGCTCACGGAGCGCCGGCGCGATCTCGAGCGCCTCATCGAGCTTGATGCCCAGCTGGTTCGGGATGGCCTTGGAGAGGCGGTCCATCTCGCCGTAGCTGTGACCCAGCACGCGACCGACGTCCCGGATCGCGGCGCGGGCCAGCATCGTGCCGAACGTGATGATCTGGGCCACGTGGTCCTGGCCGTACTTGCGCCCGACGTAGGCGATGACCTCGTCCCGGCGGCCGTCCTCGAAGTCCACGTCGATGTCCGGCATCGTCACGCGGTCGGGGTTGAGGAAGCGCTCGAACGGCAGCTGGTAGAGGATCGGGTCCACCGGCGTGATGCCCAGCGTGTAGGTGACGATCGAGCCCGGCGCGGACCCGCGGCAGGTCGTCTGGATCCCCTGCTCGCGGGCGAAGCGGATGAAGTCGGCCACGATGAGGAAGTAGCCGGCGTAGCCCATGGAGAGGATCACGCCGAGCTCGTAGTCCAGGCGCTGCTGGAGGGCCGGCGTGACCGACCCGTAGCGGCGCTCGAGGCCGCGCTGGCACTCCTCGCGCAGCCAGCTCTCGACCGTATGGCCGTCGGGGACCGGGAAGTGGGGGATCCGCAGGTTTCCCAGCGGCAGGCTCAGGTCCGTCATCTCGGCGATGCGCCGGCTATTGCGGATCGCCTCCAGCTGGTCCGGGAATCGGGCGGCCATCTGCGCCGCCGACTTCACGTAGAACTCGTGGGTGTCGAACTTCAGCCGGCCGGGGGTGTCGAGGTTGTTGCCCGTCCCGACGCACAGCAGCACGTCATGCGCCTCTGACTGGTCCTCGCGGACGTAGTGCAGGTCATTGGTGACGACCAGGGGCAACCCGACCTCCGGGGCCAGGCGCAGGAGCTGGCCGTTCAGCCGGGTCTGCTCGGGGAGGCCGTGATCCTGCAGCTCCAGGAAGAAGTTGTCCTTGCCGAGGATGTCGCCGTACTCGCCGGCGACGTGACGGGCGAGCTCCCAGTCCTCGACCTCGAGCGCCTTCGCCACCTCGCCGCCGAGACAGGCGCTGAGCCCGATCAGCCCCTCGCTGTACTTCGCGAGATGGTCTCGGTCGATGCGCGGCTTGTAGTAGTAGCCGTCGATGTGCGCATCCGTGACGAGGCGGCACAGGTTCTGGTAGCCGCCGTAGTCCTTGGCCAGGAGGATGAGGTGGAAGGGTTGGCTGTCGGCCTTGCCCTCCTTGTCGGTCATCGACCGGCGGGCGACGTAGGTCTCCACCCCGATGATCGGCTTGATGCCCTTGTTCTTCGCGGCCTGGTAGAACGCGACGGCGCCGTAGAGCGCGCCGTGGTCCGTGATGGCCATCGAATCCATGCCGTGCTGGGCGGCGGCATCCACCAGCTCCGTGATCCGTCCGAGGCCGTCGAGCAGGCTGAACTCGGAGTGGACGTGCAGGTGAGTGAAGTCATTGGGAGCCAGGGTCACGGGGAGCAATGGTAGCCGCCCGCGCCCGGCCCCGGCCGGTGGTCAGCTCCCGGGGCGGGTCCAGCGCATGGCGCCGTACAGGGGCGGGTTCGTGAGCTCGCATCGTTGCACGAAACGGATCGAGAAGGACCGCAGACCCTGGGCGTCGTAGTCGATCTGGTCGACCGCGAACGCGCCGGCAAGGCGGTTGCAGCCGCGTCCCTCGCCCGACATGTCGAGGCCGCCCTCGGTCGGGTTGTGGAACGGCCATCGACCGAGCTCGTCGTACAGCCCCGGCAGCAGCTGCGTCTGGGCATCGGGTCCGGTGACGTGGAGGTCCCACCAGCTCGAGGCGCGGTCGACGCGAAGTCGCACGACCCCGCTCGCGTCCGTGCCGCTGAACGTCGCCGTCGGCGCCGTGTACAGGTCGGTCCGGCCCTGGCCGATGAAGTCACCCGCGGCGGACTCGAAGTAGAGGTAATCGCCCGTCGCTGGCACGGATCCGGCCGGCGGCGTCCAGGCGAAGTCGGCCACGTCGCCGGGGGGCGGCGGGACCGTCGTGTCAGCGTGGTCGTACCGGATGAAACCCCGCAACGTGCCCGTGCTGTTGTCGCAGCGCTGCTCGAATCGCGCGGTCATGCGGATGACGACGTCCGCTTCCCGCACCAGGTCATCGATGATCATCGAGCCAAGGAGCGTGTTGCAGCCGCGGCCCTCGCCGGACCAGGAAAGGCCGGGGACGAAGAACGGGTATCGCTGGAGGCCGGTCCAGCTGCCCGTGGCGAGGCTCGAGCCGGCCGCCTGCGGGGCGAACCACCCGTCCCACCGCTCGTCGCCGCGGACGTGGACGGAGAATCGGTCGCCGGCATGATCGATCGCGATGACGGCCGACGCGAGCGTGTACGCGTGCGTGCGACCCTGCCCGATGGCGTCGCCGGTGGCGCTCTGCAGGTAGACGGCCGTGCCCGAGGCCGGGATGGCCCCGGCCGGCGGCTGCCAGCTGTCGAGTCCCGGCGGGAGCGTGGGCGCCGGGGTCGGCGTCGGCGTCGGGATGGGCGTGGCGGTCGGCGTCGGGATGGGCGTCGGGATGGGCGTCGGCGTCGGCGTCGGGGTCGGCGTCGGGGTGGGTGGTGGCACGTCGTCGTTCAAGAGCGTGATCCGGCCGATGCCGTCCGCCAGCGCCACGTTCTTCACCGAATCGACGACGACCTCGAACCACTCGCTGCCCTCGACGGCCATGTCGCCTGGGATGCGCACGAAGACGATCGTGGAGAGCGCGCCCTTCGGGATCACCCCCGAGCCGGACGCCGCGACGACGTCGCTGCCGACGGTGGCGGTCCCGGACCGAAGCTGCCAGCCGAACGTCACCGGCTTGTTCGGCGCACTCGGCACCGTGACCGGGACCGTGACATCGACGCCGCCGGCGTCCGGCTCCATGATCGTGACGTCGGAGATCGCCAGGCCGCTGGCCGCATCGCGGATCTCGATCCGCCCCACGCCGTCGGCGATGGTCGCGCCGCTGATGCTGGTGAGCTCCACGGTGAAGGACTCGGTCGCCTCGGCAGCCTTGTCCGCGCGGATGTCGATCGGGATCCCGCCGCCCTGCGAGCCGGCGTTGATGGTGAACGACCCGCTCGAGGTCACGAAATCGGCCGTACCCGCGCTGCCGGCGACGGTCCGCCAGCCGACGACCACGGGCGTCGAGGGAGCCGTGCTCAGGGCGATCGGCAGCGCCACCGCCGCGCTGCCGGAGCGGCCCGACGGCTCGGTGACGATCATGTCGGCGAGGTCCACGCTGGGGACGGCCGCACCCACGGCGCCGGTGGGCAGCATCGCCAGCACCATGGCGGTCAGGGCCACGACGACAGCGAGTCGGGCGCGCATCCGGTCTCCCCTCCTGGATCGGCGGCGTCGGTCCTGGCGCCGCGGTCGCGCGCAGTCTACGAGGGCCGTGGTGCGGCTGGGAACCCCCTGAGCGACGAACCTGACGGCGTCCACGCACCGATGGCAGGGAGCCGCTACGCTCACCCGGCGGCCGCGGTGTCCCGTCAGAGGACGGCGCGCGACCGACGAAGGGGAGACAGACCTCCATGGGCCTGCTCGGCGCACTGCTATTCCTGGGCGGGATCGCCCTCATCGTCATCGGCATCGGGGCCGCGGCGGTCAACCGGGCCGGGCCGACGACCGTGGGACGCGGCGACAAGGTCGTCGTCACCGATGGCCGGCTGCCGTCCAGCGCCTTGATCATCGTCGGGGTCCTGACGTTCGCGATCGGGATCGTGCTGTCCGCGTTCATCCAGATCCCGGCCGGCTATATCGGCGTCGTCCGCCAGTTCGGCGCCGTCACGGGCTCGACACTCGACCCGGGCCTCCACTTCGTGACGCCGATCATCAACTCGGTCGACCAGCTCGACACACGGGTCAAGGCGATCCGGGTCGAGGGCTACACGGCGGCCAGCAAGGAGCAGCAGGACCTCTTCCTCGACGCCACGCTGAACTACCACGTCGATCCGCGGCAGGCGCCGCGCATCGTCCAGGACCTCGGGCTGGACTTCGAGGAGACGATCATCAAGCCGCGCTTCCTCGACATCCCGAAGTCGGTCACCGACGACTACCCGACCGCCGTGGTCCTCAACAGCCGCGACGAGATCCGCACCAAGGCCACCGAGCTCCTCCGAGCACAGCTCGAGCCGCGCGGCATCATCGTCGACGGCATCAGCTTCGAGAACTTCAGCTACTCCGAGGCATACAACCAGGCCATCGAGGAGAAGCAGGCGGCACAGCAGCAGGTCGAGACCGAGCGGCAGCGGCTGGCCCAGCAGGAGATCATCGCCCAGCAGCGCGTCGCGACCGCCCGGGGCGAGGCCGAGGCCCAGATCGAACGAGCCCGTGGCGAGGCGGAGTCCAACCGGCTCGTCGCAGCGTCGCTGACCGACGAGATCCTCCAGAACCGCTACATCGAGAAGCTGGCCGACGACATCAACGTGATGCTCGTCCCGTCCGATTCGGGTGGGTTGATCCTCGACCTCCAGAACCTCGTGCCCAGCCCGGCCGCCTCACCGACGCCGTGACGCAGTCGGCGGACGAGTTCGTCGCGCCCGACGACGACGCACTCGAGGGCCTCGTCATCGACGCGTTGGAGGCGCTGCCCAGCGAATTCCGCGACCGGCTCGGGTCGGTGGCGATCGTCATCGAGGACGAGCCATCCGCTGCCCAGCTGGCGTCGGTCGGCGCGCGCGGCCTGTACGGCCTCTACCAGGGCGTGCCCAGAACGGCATACGGCGCGGATCAGGTGGCGATCCCGAACAAGATCACGCTCTTCCGGGGCCCGCTGACGCGTTCCTACCGGACGCCGACGGCCTTCGCGGCCGGGGTGACGGACACGGTCTATCACGAGATCGCCCACCACTTCGGGATCAGCGACCGCCGCCTGGTGGAGCTGCGCGCGCACCCGTGAGCGCGCCTCCCGTACCCTGTCGGCGATGACCAGCCGACCTGTGCGCGGCCTTCGCGGCGAACGCGTCTACCTCCGGCCACTCGAACCCGAGGACGCCGACCTCGTGTCCGAGTGGTACGCGGACGACCGCGTCCGCAAGCTCATGGGTGATCCGCCGATCAGCCGGGCACGACGCCGCCAGCGCTACACCGACGCGGTCACCGGCGACGGCGACGCGGTCTTCCGATTCATGATCTGCAGGCTGGATGACGACGCGGCCGTCGGGCGCGTGGATCTCTTCGACATCGACCGGACCAACGGGCACTGCGCGTTCGGCATCACGATCGGAGACCCGGACCTGTGGGGCCAGGGGCTCGGCACGGACGGCGTCAACGCCGTGGTCGACTTCGCGTTCGGCGAGTTGCGGATGGAGCGCGTCTGGCTCGACACCGACGCCGACAACCTCCGCGCCCAGGCGGCGTACACGAAGGCAGGCTTCACGGTCGAGGGTCGGCTGCGCCACGTCTGGTTCCAGGACGGCGTCCATACCGACGACATCCGCATGGCGCTGCTCCGGGACGAGTGGCTGGCCCTCGCTCGACCCAAGGCGTGGGAGCTGCCGGACGCGCCCGGCCCCGAGGATCCGCCCCGCTGACGCCCGCCTAGGGCGCCCGAAGCCGCTCCCGGACGACCGGCAGGATCCGCTCGGTCCAGCGGGCATATTGCGCCGCACTCGGGTGCAGGCCGTCGTCCGCGACGAGCGACCGGTCGGTCGACGCCTCGAGCGAGATGTCGACGATGTCGACGAACGCGATCTCGCGTTCCGTGGACAGGCGCGCCATCGTCGAGTTGTGATCGACGATCCCCGCGCGCTGCTGCTGCGGGTCGCCGTAGTCCCCACCGGCCGGCGTGACGGTGTAGTCGGGTATCGACACGGTCACGATGCGGGACGCGGACAGCCGCGCGAGCAGCCTGTCGAGCATCTCGACCACGTTCGCCTCGTAGGTCTCGGGCGGCACGCCCTGGACGACGTCATTGACGCCGATGAGCACCGTCACGAAGTCGGGCGCGAGGGCATCGAGCGCCGGCAGCTCGTCCTGGATGAGTTGTCGCGAGGTGTAGCCGTTCACCCCGAGGTTGGCGACCAGCTCGAGGCGCGGCCGGTCACCGGCGAGCGCCGCGACGAGCCCATCCGGCCACCGGCCACTCGGGTCGATGGCCGTGCCGATGGTGTACGAGTCGCCCAGCGCGACATAACGCAGCGGGTCGTCGACCACGCTGTCGCCGGCCGGCTGATACGGTGGGCCGGTCATCGAACGAGTATGCCCAAGACCGTGGCCATGCGGTACGATGCGCCATCGGTGCCGACCGGGGAGCTGCGGTCGGCTCGGAAACCCCCTTGCGATCCGCCG
>DASPHN010000013.1:0-12055 GCA_035629655.1 Saccharimonadales bacterium (SeqCode)
TCCGTGCCCGGCGCGTATCATCGCCGCCGTGACTCCCCTGTTCCTCGTCGCGGCAGGCGCCCTCGCGCTCGGCATCGGCGTCCTCGTGCTGCGCACCTACGGGCCGAGCTATCGGGTGGGCCGGCTGCTGTCGGCGACGCCCACCGTCACCCTCGCGGAGGCCATCGCGTACGCCGCCGGGCCTCCGCGCTACGTCGCGGTCCGCGGCCGGATCGACGCCGAGGAGGACTTCGAGGACGACGCCCACCGACCGCTCGTCCTGCGTCGCGCCCGACTGCAACTGCGTCGCGGCCGAGTCTGGGAGACGGTCGACGAGCACGTCGAATCCGTCCCGTTCGAGTTGCACGAGGGACTTGACACGCTCGCCATCGACGTCCCATCGCTCAAGGAGGGGCTCGTGGTGGTCCCGCGCGAGTCCGTGGGCACCGCGGCCGACGCCATGGATCGGCTGCCCGCCGGGACGATGCCCGACCGGCCGCTGCGGTTGCGCGTCGAGCAGGTCTCGTCCGTCGAGCATGCGATCGCCCTCGGTGTCCCGGTCGCCGAGCCCGACGGGAGCGTGCGGTTGACCGCCGGACTGGGCCGACCGCTCATCCTCACGACCCTCGAGCACGACGAGGCGATGCGCGTCCTGACGGGCGGCGACACCGGGCGACCGCTCGCGGCTGCGGTCGCGCTCGGCGCGGGTCTCTTGCTGCTCGTCGTCGGCCTGGCCTGGGCAGCGCTCGGTGCCGTGACCGCGACCGCCCTGGCCGCCTCGCCCACCCCGACCAGCGGCGGGGGCGGCGATCCGCGCAGCAGCGGCCAAGGTCCGGGGCTGGTCGGCGATCCGCTGCTCGCGATCGGCCTGGTCGTGCTCATCGGGGTCGTCGCGATGCTGGCAACGCTGGGCTACGTCCGCCTGACCGGGGGTCGACGGGCCTGACCCAGGAAGGGCCGATCGCCTCACCGACGTTGCGCGCACCGGGACCATCGAACTATTGGAAAGAACTGTGAAGATGGTAGCCTCCCGCCGTGGACTTCACAGTTCCTCCACCACCGAGATCATGAGCGCGCTTCCCCAACGGCCGACGGATGCGACCCTGTCCGTGACCAAGGCCGCCCGGCTCCTCGGCGTGCACCCGAACACGGTCCGGGCATGGAGTGACGCCGGCCGCCTGCGCTACTACCGGATCAACCCGCGGGGCGATCGACGCTACCGGCTCGGCGACCTCCAGCGCTTCCTCGCCGCTGCCGAAAGCGCTCCGGTCGACCCCAACGCCGGGATGCCGATCGGATCGCGCCGCTCGCTCGATCCGGCCGTCGTGGCCGCGGCCGTGGGCGCTGACACGAAGCCCGCCGATCCCCGCCCGACGACGCGCTTCGTCCAGGACGGTGGCGATCCGGTCGCCGTCGAGCGCCACCGGCGCGACCTCGCCCTCCTCGACGCCATCGCGCGCACCGCGCTGTCCGGCGAGGATCTCGACGAGGACCTCGCCCAGATCGTCAACAAGGTCCGCGACGCCTTCGATCACGCCCTCGTGGCGGTCTGGGAGGGACGCGGCGATCGCCTGATCGCCCGGGCTGCCGTCGTGCCGCCGGGCGCGCCGGCTCCGCGCCTGCTTGACCTCCCGCGCGGCTTCGGGATCCTCGGCCGGGCCATCGATGCGATGCCGGCCAACCGGCCCGGGCGGGGCATCACCGACAGCCTGCCGCCTGTCCCGGTGCTGGCCGCGCCGTCGGACCGGGTCACCCTCGCCATCCTGCCCGGCGCCCGATCGGAGCTCGCGGTCGCCATCCCGGGTCCCGCCGGCCCGTGGGGCGTGCTGCTCATCGTCGCCGATGGGGCCGACGCGCTCGGCTCGCTGGACCTCGATCTGGCCGGTGTCCTCGCCGACGCCCTCGGCGCGATCGTCGACGTCAGCCGACGCCAGGACGAGGTCGCCCATCTCCTCCACCGGGCCGAGGCGCTCCGCCGGGTCGCCGGCGACATCGGCAGCCGCCTCGATCTCGACCGGATCCTCTCCGGGCTCGTGGACCACGCGATGGTGCTCTTCGAGGGTGACCGCGCGGCCGTCTTCCTCCAGCGACCCGACGGCACGGCCACGGTCGAGGTGAGCCGTGGGCTGTCGGCGGGCTATCTCGGCGCCATCCGGGAGTACCCGGTGCGGTCCCTGCCATCGCTTGCCGTCGCCGCGCGCCGCCCGCTCTTCTCGGTGGCCTACCGCGACGATCCGCGAGGGGCGGACGTGCGGGCCGCCGTGGTCCAGGAAGGCTTCGACACGATCTGCACGGCGCCGCTCATGGACGGCACGGAGGTCCTCGGCCTGCTCAACGTCTACCACGACGCCGCCCATGCCTGGAGCGCGGACGAGCTGGACACCATCGCCGCCCTCGCGACCCAGGCGAGCGTCGCCATCCGGACCGCCCAGAACTTCCAGCAGATGGCGACCTGGACGGCCCAGCTCCAATCGATCCAACAGCTCGGCGCCCGGCTCAACCACCTCTCGAGCGTCCAGGACATCGGGCTGGCCATCGTCAGCGAGCTGCGACAGCTCATCGATTACCACAACGCCCGGGTCTACCGGGTCGTGGGCACGGACCTCATCCCGGTGGCCATGCGTGGACAGGTCGGTGAGTACGTCGACGAGACACCGGACCAGCTGCGGGTCGCGGTCGGCGAGGGCATCACCGGCTGGGTGGCCGAGCACCGCATCGCCCAGAACCTGCCCGACGCCGCGAACGACCCGCGTGCCGACACCATCCCGGGGACCGAGGAGGACCTCGACGAGTCGATGCTCCTCGCGCCGATGCTCTTCGAGGACGACGTCCTGGGCGTCATGGTGCTGGCCAAGCTCGGCCTGCACCAGTTCACCGACGACGACCTCCGCCTGCTCGTGATCTACGCGAGCTTCGCCGCGCAGGCGATGGCCAATGCCGACACGACCGAACGGCTGCGCGAGCAGTCGGCCAGGCTCGAGCGCCAGCTGCGCAGCCAGCGCGAGCTCATCCAGATCACCGAGTCGATCCTGACCACGCTCGATCGCCGCCAGGTGCTCGAGAGCATCACCGATCGGCTCAACAGCCTGATCGCCTGCGACAACGTGGCGATCGAGGTGCTCGACCCCGCCACCGGTCTGCTGACGCCGCTCATGGCCCGAGGCGTGCACGCCGACTACTACCTGGAGCCATGGGGGCCAGGTGAGACGGGCATCGCCACCTGGGTCGTGGAGCACAACGAGCCGATCTACATCCACGACGAGCGGAGCGACCCCCGGGTCAACCAGTTCCGCGACATGGATGCGCTCGACGGCAGCCTCATCGTCGTGCCCCTGCGCGGCCGGGCCGGCGCGATCGGCGTCCTGACCATCGAACGGCTCGGGGCCGACAACACCTTCGCGCCCGAGGAGTTCGACCTGGTCAAGCTGTTCGCCGCCCAGGTCTCGATCGCCCTCCAGAACGCCGAGGTCTTCCGCGCCGTCGAGATCCGGGCACAGACCGACGACCTGACCGGGCTCCTGAACCACGGGACGTTCGAGGAGTACCTCGAGCGTCATGTCCGGGACGGAGCCGCATTCGGGCTGATCATGGTCGACCTGGACCTCTTCCGAGAGGTCAACAACACGCTCGGCCACCAGGCCGGCGACGACTTCCTGCGGCGCATCGCCGAGGCGCTCGTGGCCGCCGGCCGGGAGAGCGATCTCGTCTTCCGCTACGGTGGCGACGAGTTCGCGTTCCTGCTGCCCCACGGCGATGCGGCCGGGGTCATGCACGTGGCCGAGCGGGCGCGGGCAGCGGTCAAGGGTCTCGGTGGCCCGGTGACCGCGTCGATCGGCGTCGCCACCTTCCCGGCCGACGGCAGCACGGCGAACGAGGTCCTGCTGGCGGCGGACCGGGCCTGCTTCGTCGCCAAGCGCGCCGGCCGCGACCGCGTGGTCACGGGGGCCGAGGGTCGCGCGCTGGCGGCCGAGATCGCCCTGCAGGAACCCACCCCGGTCGACTCCGAGGCCACAGCCAGCCTCTGAGGCACTGATGACGCGTCACCCGGGATCCCCCGCAGCCGTCAGCATGGCGCGATGACCGCGCATCCACGCCCC
The DNA here is from genome assembly GCA_035629655.1 of Saccharimonadales bacterium (SeqCode). GTDB lineage: Bacteria > Chloroflexota > Limnocylindria > Limnocylindrales > CSP1-4 > SPCO01. The sequence goes on from DASPHN010000013.1 coordinate 4,077, forward strand.
CGTGAACGAGGCCCCGCGACGCTCGTCGTCCTGGTCCTTCTCCTGACGACGCTCGCCGCCTGCGTGCCCACACCCGTCGGTCGAGGCACCGCGGATCCAGGCACGTCGGTCGGGCCCTCGGTCGCGATCACCCCGCTCCCGAGCGCATCCGGGCCGACACCGGTCCCGTCGTTCGTCCGCCCCACGCCCACGCCGCTGCCGAGCTTCGTCGTCTACACGGTCGCGTCGGGCGACACGCTGTCGTCCATCGCCCGCCGATTCGGGACCGACGCCCGCTCGCTGGCCTACTGGAATCGATCGAGCTATCCGTCGCTGGACCCCGAGTCGGAGGGCTACGAGCCCGATCGGATCGCCATCGGATGGGTCCTGCAGCTGATCCCCAACGTCACCATCGACGAAGAGGAGATCCCGGAGCCCACCGCGAGCGTGGCACCGACCAGCGCCCCGACGGCCGGCGCGTCGGGCGCGGCCACGCAGCCACCCGCCGGCGAGGCGAGCGTCGTCGTCCGGCATGGCGATCGCGCGTCGCGCGACGTGGCCCTGACCTTCGACATGGGCGGTCGCCTCGACCCTGCGATCGACATCCTCGACCTGCTCCTCGACCGCGGGACCCACGCCACGATCTTCCCGACCGGCAAGACCGGCACCGAGACCGAGCTTGGCATCGCGGCCCTGGAGCTCGTCGCGGATCATCGAGACCAGTTCGCGATGGGCAATCACTCGTGGTCGCACCCCGACTTCCGCGAGCTCGACGACGTCGCGATCCGCGATCAGCTCGACCGGACCGAGGCTGCCATCCTGGGCCTCGTCAACGTCTCGACGAAGCCCTGGTTCCGTCCGCCCTACGGCGCCCTCGACGACCAGGTGCCGGCCACGGTCGGGGCGGCGGGCTGGGGCTACACGGTGCTCTGGGACATCGACACGATCGATTGGCGGCCCGAGTCCGACGGCGGGCCGACGACGGACGACCTCGTCGATACCGTGCTCGATCGTGTCGAGGGCGGCTCGATCGTCCTGATGCACCTTGGCGGCTTCAACACCCTGGACGCCCTGCCGGCCATCCTCGATGGCCTGGAAGCCAAGGGTCTGCGCCCGGTGACGCTCGACGAGCTCTTCGCCGACTAGAGCCGCTTCGCGTCGATGATCCGCTGCAGGAACTGGCGGGTCCGGGCTTCGCGCGGCTCCTCGAACAGCTGGGCCGGTGGTCCGCTCTCGAGGATGACCCCGGCATCGAGGAAACAGACCCGATCGGCAAGGTCCCGAGCGAAGCCCATCTCGTGGGTCGCGATGAGCATCGTCATCCCGCTCGCGGCGAGCTCGCGGATCGCGCTCAGGACCTCGGCCACGAGCTCGGGATCGAGGGCGCTGGTGACCTCGTCGAGCAACAGCACGTCGGGCTGCATCGCGAGCGCCCGGATGATCGCCACGCGCTGCTGCTGGCCACCCGAGAGCCGGTCCGGGAAGTCGTGGCGTCGATCGGCGAGGCCGAAGCGCTCCAGGAGCACGGTCGCCTCGGACTCCGCCTGCGCGCGCGGTGTGCGAAGGACCCGGCGCGGCGCCAGGGTCACATTGTCGAGTACCGACATGTGCGGAAAGAGGTTGTAGGCCTGGAACACGATGCCGATCCGCCGCCGGATGCGGTCGACGTCGACGCCGCGGGCCGTGATCTCGTCGCCCTCGATGACGATCCGGCCCGAATCGATCGGCTCCAGCAGGTTCACACAGCGCAGCAGCGTCGACTTGCCCGACCCCGACGCGCCGATCAGGCAGACGACCTCGTGCTCGGCCACCTCGAGGTCGATGCCGCGCAGGACCGCCGTCGATCCGAACGACTTGTGGAGGCCCTCGATGGCCAGGGCGGGGCCGCTCACCGCGAGCCGCCGGCCGCGGCCCGCCGGCGGTCGCGAGCGATCAGCCAGTCGGTCAACCGGGTGAGCGGGATCGTGACGACGATGAAGACCAGCCCGACCGCCAGGTACGGCGTGAAGTTGAAGGAGGCGGCCTGCTTGATCTGGGCCGTCCGGAAGATCTCCACAGCACCGATGAACGAGACGAGGACGGTGTCCTTCTGGAGCCCGATGAAGTCGTTGAGGATGGGCGGCACGACGCGGCGCACGGCCTGCGGGATGATCACGTGACGAAGGCTCTGCCAGCGACTGAGCCCGAGCGAGCGGGCCGCGGCATCCTGGCTCGGGTGGATCGATTCGATCCCGGCCCGATAGACCTCGGAGACGTAGGCCGAGTAGATGAGGGTGAGGCCCAGCACCCCGAAGACGACGGGCGAGGTCGTCGGATCGACGAGACCGAGGCCCGGGATGCCGAAGCCCAGGACGAAGATCACGAGCACGCCGGGGAGCGCCCGGAACACGTCGGTGTAGACCGTGGCGAGGACCCGCAGCGGGAAGAAGACCGGCCCCTCGAGGCTCCGGAGGATGGCGAGCAGGAGGCCGAAGATCAGGACGAGGATCTCGGCCGTGACGAAGAGCTGGATGTTGACCGCGAACGCCCGGATGAGGGCCGGCAGCGCGTCGGCGAAGACCTCCGGATCGAGGAAGGACGCCTGGACGTCGGGCCAGCCCGGGGCGTTCGTGACGATCCAGATCAGCGCGCCGAAGACGACGACCGTGCTGACGAGGGCGATGACCGAGGAGCGCACGGCCCGCCGGTCGAACCCGCGTCCGCGGGCGCGACCGGCGTGCGTCATGGGAGTCGGGATGACCGGCGAGCCGGCGCTCGCCTAGGGCGTGATGACCGGGACCGTGTCCTGGAACGGCAGCCACTCGCTGGCCAGGGCATCGAGCGCGCCAGACTCGGTCAACGTCGAGATCGCGTTGTTGACGCAGTCGGTCAGCGGACTGTCCTTGGTGAGGACGGCGGCGAAGTACTCCGGGGTGCCGCCCTCGAACTGGCCCACGATGACCGAGTCGTCGACCTGGACGTTGGTGATGAAGTCGGCGGTCGGCAGGTCGACGACGACGCCGTCGATCTGCCCCTGGCCCAGCGCCTGGATGGCCGCATCGTTCGTGTCGTAGACGCGTGGCTCGTTCGTGGGGGCGATGACCGACGTGATGGCGTCATAGCTCGTCGTGCCCACCTGGGCACCGAACGTGCCGTCCTTGAGCTCCGCGATGGTCGTTGCGCTCGCGAGCGGGCTCGTCTTGAGGACGACGAGCGACTGGTTGCCGAAGTAGTAGCCGTCGCTCAGGTCGGCGGTCTCGGTCCGCTCGGGCTTGTACGAGACCTGGTTGAGGTCGATGTCGAAGGTCTTGACGCCCGGCGCGAAGGCGTTCGCGAACGGCACCACGGTCCAGGTGACCTCGGTCGGCGCGAAGCCGAGCTCCTTGGCGATCGCGTACCCCACCGCGCTCTCGAACCCGGTGTTGTTGGTCGGGTCGCCGAGCTCCCACGGTTCGGTCTTGTGGCCGTCCTCGTTCTCGAGGAAGTAGGGCGGGTAGGCCGGGTTGTCGGTGCCGATCGTGAACGTGCCGGGCGTGACGACGGCCAGCGCGTCCTTGGCGCACGCATCGGCGGCCTCGCTGGCGGCGACGCTCGGGGCCGCGCTCGCGGCCGCGGATGGCGCGCTGCTGGCGGCGGCAGACGGGGCGCTGCTCGCGGACGGGCCGGCTCCGGTACCGGTGCACGCGGCGGCCACGACCGTCAGGACGGCAAGGATCGCGACGGTGGGGATGCTGCGCATGGGGATCTCCGTGGGGTGGGGCAGGACGGCCGAGAGTGTACCGGCCCGAAGCCCGAGGTGTCTGGTAGGACTTCGCACCACAGGCCCGACGCGCCGAAGCGGCGCCGGGAGGAGGGAGCGGCGCCGCTTCGGACGAAAGGGGTCGATCGGGTCGGTGGGGAGGAGGATCCACCGACCCGATCAGGGGAAGGGTCGTGGGTCAGTGCGGCCGGGGTGGTCCCCCGTCCCCGTCGCCCGGTCCGAATCGGCCGGTCCGTGCGAGCTCGCGCAGGAAGAGCAGTTGATTGACCTGGCGCAGCGACCAGTGGACGTCGGCCACCGGGATGCCGCACATGAAGGCGGTCAGGTTGGCCGCCTCGTCAGGCGCCATCCCCTTGAGGATCAGGTGTCGGTAGGTGGCCCTGGTCGCCAGCTGGACCGCCTGGTCCGTGGCCGTGGAGGCCGCGCTGGCCGCTCCCGAGGCGTGTCCAGGGCCGGCTCCGCCCACGTAGGCCGCTGCGCGCGATGCCACCGACGAGCCGCGGCGAGATGATCGCCCGCGTCCCCGTGAACCTCGCTGCGCTTGTCCGGCCATGTCCCGCGTGCCCTGGTCCTTTCCCCGGTGACTCCGGTGCAGTGGGCGCATGTTGGCCCCGGCCCCGAGCGGTCGCGATGACCCGGCGGTCCCATGCGTCTTGGTACTTGCGGAGGGCACCCGCTCGCGCATCGCTAGACTCCCGACGTGCGAGCCCGCCGTTTCGAGTTGCGTCTGTTGGGTGGCGGCCTCGTCGCGGCGTGGGCGGTGGCCGCAGCCCTCGTCCTGCTTGCCTATCGGCCCGGCGGCCCGCTCGACGTCGTGGTCGGGGTCACGATGCTCGCGCCCCTGGCGATCGCGATCGCCGGCGTGATCTGGCCACCGCTCGCACGCGGCCGCGGCGCGTTCCCGCTGATGGTCACGCTCGGGGTCGGCGTGCTGCTCCTCCTGGTGCCATCCATCGGCGGCATCCTGAACCAGCTCATGGCGCTCGGAACGCAGACGCTGATGCCGTCCCCGGAGGCCGCCTATCCGTGGCTCCTCGCCCTCCTTGGCACGTCCCTGTTCAGCGGGTTCGGCATCGCTCGGCGGCTGCAGGGCGGCTCGGCGCTCCGCCGCCGACGGCTGTTGGCCGGCACGGCGCTGGCGGTGCTGCTGACCCTTGGCGCGGGCTCGTTGTTCGCCGGTGCGGCGATCGCCAACGAGGTGGCGCTCCAGCGCGACGACGTCGCGCCGTCGGGCTCGCGATTCGGACCGACGACCGCGTCCGGCGACCCGCCGGATTGCGACGCAGGCCTCGGCGTCGGCGCGACCGCCCGGCTGGCCGCGCGGTTCACCGCGGCGATCGACGGCCGCCCGACGGGCTCGGTCGACCTCGTGGGCATCCGGCGTGGCGAGGACGTGCGCTGGCTGGCGTACGTCGCCACCGATCGCCAGCTCGGCCAGTACGGCGTCGCGCGGTCCGGCGATCGGAGCTGGACGCGGGACCCCGACCGCGGCTGGACGAGCGCCGACCCGGCCGCCGCCAGGGACGCGACGGTCGACCTGCATGCCCTCGACGTGGCCCTCATCCGCGACTACCGGGTCACGGCCGAGGAGCACGGCATCGAGGTGATCGAAGGTGCCCGGGCGCGTCATTGCCGGATCGGTCTCGACGGTGCGACCTTCCGGGCCGCGTTCCCGCAACTGGCGTGGCTCGTCGGCGACGCGGACCTCGGGCGCTGGCGCGGCCAGCTCGACTACTGGATCTTCCTCGATGGGCAGCTCGGCCAGCTCGCCGGCAGCGTGAACGGCGAGGCAGCGGGGCTCGAGACCGATGCCCTGCAGGGCACGATCGAGGTCTTCCTGACCGCCACGGAGCGCGGACGCGACATCGTCATCTATCCTCCGGCCCCATGAGCCGGGACGGGGAGGACGACCGCTACCCGACGAAGCGCGACCGGACCGCCCGGCTGATGCGCCTCGTCGCGATCCTGCACGCCCATCCGGAGGGCATCAAGACGGCCGAGGTCGCGGAGCGGGTGGGCATGTCCGTCCGGACCGTCTATCGCGACCTCAAGGCCATCGAGGGCGAGCTCGGCGTGCCGTTGTGGGCCGAGGATGGGCGCTGGGGGGTGGACCAGGAGAAGGCCTTCCTGCCGCCGCTCCGGCTCACCCAGTCCGAGGCGATGGCCGTCGTCCTCGCGGCACGCCTGATGGTCCGGTACGCGGACAAGTACGACCCCGACCTGGCCGCCGCGTTCGAGAAGCTCGAGCAGGGCCTGCCGCCGGCCCTGGCCGAGCATGTGGAGCGGACGCTCGACGTCATGTCGAAGGCGCCCCGTGACGAGGTCTTCAGCGACCACGTCCGGCGGCTCACCAAGGCGTGGGCAGAACGGCGCGTCGTCGAGCTCGCGTACGAGCCGGCCAACTACGCGCCCGAGGCAGCCGCCCGCCGGGCCATCGTGCACCCCTACCTCATCGAGCCGTCGCTCCAGACGCACGCGCTCTATCTCATCGGCTTCGACGAGACTCGCGGCGGGCTGCGGACGTTCAAGATCGAGCGCATCCGAGAGGTCGCCCTGACGGCCCGGACCTTCGATCCGCCCGAGGCTGGGACGCTCGAGACGAGCCTCCGCCGAGCGTGGGACATCATCGCGGACCAGGAGCCCACCGACGTCGTGCTGCGCTTCCGCGAGGGCGTCGCGACGCGCGTGCTGGAGACGACCTGGCATCCGACCCAGCGCACGGAGACCGCCGACGACGGCTCGCTCATCTGGCGGGCGACCGTCGCTGGCCCGATCGAGATCCGGCTCTGGATCCTGTCCTGGGGCGACGACGTCACGGTGCTCGAGCCGGTCGCCCTGCGTGACGACGTGGCCGCCACCCACCGGCGCGCGGCCGAGCGATACGCCGACCGGGGCGGGGCCGCGTCGTGACGGGGACCAGGCGGCACCCGTTCGCCGCAGTCAACCTGATCAGCGACCCCATCCATGGCTACATCGAGCTGACCAAACGGCTGGCGCCGGTCGAATCAGCGGCGGTCGGCCTGCCGGCGGAAGACGTCGCCGAGGAGGATCTGCTCGACACGGCCTGGCTGCAGCGGCTCCGGCGGATCAGCCAGCTCCAGAGCGCGCGCTGGGTCTTCCCGACCGCCGAGCATTCGCGCTTCACCCACGGACTGGGAGTCATGCACGAGGCCGGCCTGTGGGCACGCTCGCTCTACCCGAGTCTCCGGACGGCGCTCGCGTCCGTGGAACCCGGCACGACCATCCCGTCCGAGGGACTGGTGGTCGAGACCCTGCGCATGGCCGGCCTGCTCCACGACGTCGGGCATGGTCCGTTCGCCCACTTCTTCGACGACCACATCCTCGCCGCGTTCGATGCACCGGCGGACCCGCGCCGGCCCGGTCGAAAGGCACTCACCCACGAGGACCTGAGCGGGCGGATCATCGAGGACGAGCTGGGGACGCTCCTTCGCGGACTGCGCCGGGCGCCGGGCGCCGTAGCGGAACGGGACGCGTTCGGCGATGCTGAATCGATCGATCCGGCCTGGGTCGCGTTCCTCATCGCCAAGCCCGCCCTGGCCGACCCGTCGATGCCGCGTTGGGTCCGCTGGCTGGCGCCCTTGCTGTCGGGCGTCTTCACGGTCGACAACCTCGACTTCGTCCGTCGGGACGCGTACCTGACCGGGGTCGCGACCGGGCCCATCGACGTCGAACGGTTGCGCCGCTACACGTTCATCGGGGACAGGGGCCTGACGCTGTACGAGCCGGGCCTCGGGGCGCTCGAGATGTTCCTGTCGGCGCGGCGGTTCATGTACCAGCAGGTCTACTTCCACCGGACGGTGCGGGCCATCGACCTCGACCTCGCCGGGGTGTTCGGGCCGTCGGTCCGGGCGATCTTCGGGGACGGCTCACCGGCGGACCGGCTCGCGGCGTTCGCCGACCTGGACGAGTACGCGCTCCTCCACCAGGCTGCCCGCTGGGCCCGCGGCGTGGATGTCGCCGGCGACGGGGACGGTGCCACGGCCGCTGGCAACGGCCGGGTCACGGCCGCGATCGCCCAGGCCTGGCGGGCGATCCTCCTGCGCCAGCCGACCTGGCAAGCCGATGCCGAGATCCGCGCGGAGTACGAGGCCGGTCAGGAGCCGGTGGAGCTCATCGCGAGCCTGGGGACGTCGGAGCCCGAACGTATCGCGATCGACCTCGCGCTCGTCGATGCCAGGCCGGCCGACGCCGGCTCGACGGATGGTCTCCTCGCCCTGGAGGGTCGGGACGGGTCGAATCC
>DASPHN010000014.1:0-4694 GCA_035629655.1 Saccharimonadales bacterium (SeqCode)
CGACACGCTGGGCTGGATCGGCAACTACCCGATCGAGAAGGCGACGGCGTCGGGTGGCGCGGACGCGATCGTGATCATGGGCTACGACTACCGCTCGGCGACCTCCGGTGTGGCCGGCTCGATCGCGCCGATGCGAAGCTCGATGTACGACATCACCGACACCATCGCGGCCTACAAGGCGCGCGTCCCCGCCTCGAAGCTGATCCTTGGCGTCCCGTACTACGGCCGTGCCTGGTCGACCCTCACGGACGACCTCCATGCCAAGAACGTCTCGGGCACGAAGTACGGCTCGTCGGCCACGGCCAATTACGACGTCGCACGCCAGTTCGCCGCGGACCACGGCCGCCACTACGACACCGCCGAAGCCGTGGCTTGGACGGCCTACAAGCGCCAGACGTGCACGAAGACCTATGGCTGCGTCACGGCCTATCGCCAGCTCTACTACGACGACGCGGCGGCCCTCAAGAAGAAGTACGACCTGGTCAACTCGGCCGGTCTGCGCGGCATCGGCATCTGGGCCCTCGGCTATGACGGGACCCGCACCGAGCTCTACCAGGCGATCAAGGACAAGTTCATCACCGACTCGGGGGCGCCGACGATCTCCGCGTCATCGCTCTCCACGAGCGTGATCTCCCCGAACGGCGATGGTCGACTCGACACGACGACCGCGAAGCTCACCGCGAGCGGGCTCGTCAAGTGGGGCTACAAGGTCCAGCCGCTGATCGGCTCGAGCCTCGGCTCGTCCATCCGCAGCGGCAGCCAGACGGGCAAGAGTCCCAGCTTCACGTGGAATGGGCGCAAGTCCGACGGCACGCGCGCCGCCAACGGCCGCTACCGGCTGAGCCTGTGGGTCGCCGATGCCTCCGACAACCGCAGCTCTCGCGCCTGGACCGTCACCGTCGACACCAAGGCGCCCACGGTGACCACCTCGCGGGGCCTCGGCTTCTTCTCGCCCGACGGCAACGGACACAACGACACGACCAGGCTCGCCTGGACCTCGTCCCAGGGCCTCCACGGCACCGTCCGCATCCTCGATCGGTCCGGGACGTCGCGCCGGCTCTGGACCTTCGATGAGCGCAGCTCGTGGGCGACGACCTGGACCGGGCGCAACGACGCAGGCACGATCCTGCCCGATGGCCGATACACCTTCCGGGTGAACGGTCGCGATCGTGCCGGCAACCTGAAGATCGTCGACAAGTCGATCCTCATCGACCGGACGATCAAGCTGCACAAGTGGTCGGACTACTCCTTCGACCCGCGCGACGGCCAGACGAGCCGGATGACGGTCAGCCTCCGCCGCTCGGCCAGGGTCACCGTGACGATCTACCTGGGCTCGACCAGGATCCGCCGCATCTGGACCGACAAGGCGTTGGCCGCGGGGAGTCACGGCTGGACCTGGAATGGCAAGACCAGCGGCGGCACGTACGTCAAGGCCGGCACCTATCGGGTCGTGGTGCTTGCCACGAGCACATACGGCACCACGCGCTGGACCAAGAGCGTCAGGATCCAGGTCCACTGAGCCACGGCGCGCGCCTACACTGCCGGGCATGACCGACGAGGCGGCGACCGTGCCCGGAGCCTGGGTCGTGCTGCCGACCTACGACGAGGCCGACAACATCGGGCCGATCACGGAGGCCGTCCTCGAGGCGGTCCCGACCGCGACGCTGCTCGTGGTGGACGACGGCTCGCCCGACGGCACCGGTGACCTCGCGGACGGGCTGGCTGCCACGGATCCACGGGTCCGCGTCCGGCATCGCCCGGCCAAGCAGGGACTTGGGCGGGCCTACCTCGACGGCTTCGGGGTGGCCCTCGACGGCGGGGCGACGTGGATCATCCAGATGGACGCCGACTTCAGCCATGACCCGGCGGCGCTCCCGTCCCTCCTCGCCCCGCTCGTCGACGGGACGGCCGATCTCGTCATCGGCTCGCGCTACACGGCCGGCGGCGGCGTGGTCGACTGGGGGATCGGCCGGCGGATCATCTCGCGCGGCGGCTCCCTGTTCGCGCGGACCGTGCTCGGCCTGTCGGTCAACGACCTGACCGGCGGCTTCAAGGCGTGGCGAGCGACGACCCTCGCCGGGATCCCGTTCGACGGTGTCCATGCCGGGGGCTACGTCTTCCAGATCGAGATGACCTTCCGGGCTGCGCGCTCTGGGGCCCGCATCCGCGAGATCCCGATCACCTTCCGCGATCGGCGCGTCGGCGCGAGCAAGATGTCGCGGCGGATCGTGGTCGAAGCCCTCGTCGTCGTGGTCCAGCTCCGGGCCGAGGAGCTTGCTGGACGTCTGCGCCGCCGGCGGTCGGCAGGCGACACGCCCCGCCCGTGACGGGCGCGCCGGGCGTCCGCGTCGTCCTCGATCTCCGGCCGCTCCAGGATCCCGAGCGCGCACCGCTGACCGCGACCTATCTCGACGAGCTGCTGGCCGCCTACGACACGACGCCCGCGGGTGGCGAGTCGTTCGCCTTCCTGCTCCGATCGGATCTCGACGATCCGACGATCCGGCACGACCGGCTCGACGTGATCGGGCGGCGTCTCGTCCCGCCCACCGGCTGGCTGGGCTCGGCGGCACAGACGATCGATCCGTTCCTGCTTCGCGGAGCGTCTCTCGGCGCGGCCTGGCGCGCCGATCGGGGTGGGGCCGGCGGTGCCGTGTATCACGCGGTCGGAGCCGGCACCTTGCCCATCGGCTCACGGTTGCCGCTCGTCGTCACGCTTCTCGACCTGGCCCCGTGGGAGCTGCCGGGGACGTTCGACCGGACGCCCGCCGCGCACTTCGGCCAGCGCCTGCGGGCGCAGCTCCTGCGTCGAGCGGCGGCGGTCATCGTGGGGACCGATGGCGTGGCCGCGTCAGCATGCCGGCTCCTCCATCTGCGTCCCGAGCGGGTCCATGTCGTACCGCTCGCGGCGCGGGACGCGTTTCGGCCTGTCGACGTGGCGGGCGTCGCTGACGCGGCGAACGATGTCGCCGCGGGCGGCGAGGCCTGGGCGGCCGACGCCGAACGGATCGGGCTGGGCGATCGATACCTGGTCTATCCGGGGCGCTACGACGCCCGCCAGGATCTGGCCACGCTCCTGCGGGCCCTGGCGGCGCTGGCGGCTGCCGGTCGGCCGGGGGACCTGCCGGAGGGGATCGCCTGGCCGCCGCGGGTCCTGCTGGTGGGCGCGAGCCCCGACGACCGGGCATCGCTCGCCCGGGCCGCCAATCGCCAGGGGGTCGGAGAGTCGCTGGCCTACACGCCCATCCTGCCGGTGGACCGACTTGCCGCCCTGGTCCGTGGGGCCCGGGCCGCGCTCCTCCCGGTGCGGTCAGAGGCGGCTGGTCTGGCCGCCATCGAGGCCATCGCTTCGGGGACGCCGGTCGTGGCCTCGGCGGTCGGGGCGTTGCCGGAGCTCCTCGGGGCGGCCGGCCTGCTCGTCGAACCGCGCGACCCGGATCGATTGGCGGTCGCCCTCCGGACCATCTGGCTCGATGATCGGGTCCACGGCCGGGTCGCTGACGAAGCACGCCGTCGAGCCCTCGCGGACCGCCGGACCTGGGCCGACGTCGCTCGCGAGACCCGCGCCGTCTACGCGGCGGTCGGCGGCAAGGGGCTGCATCGGTGGCCCGTCTGACCCATCGCCTCGTACCGGCGGCGGACTACGGCGTCGGCGTGGGGCTCGGCGACGCGGACGGCGAGGCTGACGGCGCCGCCGTGGCCGGCGGTGCATCCGTCCCGTCCTCGATCGAGTAGCGCGAGCCGCGATCCAGGACCTGCACGAACGTCTGCCCGACCGTGAGCGTGACCGCGTTGCCATCGCCATCGGAGAAGCGCGTCGGCTTCGTGATGCCGGTCTTCGTCCAGGTGCCCTCCATCGTGCGGCCATTCGTCGAGATGAACGCGCGGCCGCTACCGATCAGGTCCGCCTCGAGGCGATTCTTGCTGTCGCCGGTCGGCGTGAAGTCGACGAACATCAGGACCACGTTCTTTGGCGCGATGCGCTCGCCGTCCGATGCGTCGAACTGCTTGCCCTCACGGCTCACCGAGCGTTTGTAGGTGTTCGACTTGCGGTCGTACCGGTAGGTGATCGTGTTGGCTGGATAGACGGCGGTGATCTTGCCGCCATATGGCCTGGCGTCGAGGGGCGCGTCCGGTGCGAAGATCCACGGCCACGTGATGGCCTCGTCCTTGGCCTTCAGCCGTTTCGACAGGTCGCGCAGGAGCTTGCCGCTCGTATAGACGTTGTGTGGCGCGTAGCGCTCCCGCGTCCGATGGAAATAGCGCCCCTCCCAGCGGAAGACCTCGGCGTTGTAGACGTACTGACCTCGGCCCTTCGAGCGAAGGGTCGCCATCGCCTGGGGCGAGCCCCCGGCGTGGGCGTAGACCGCCTTGAGCTCGGTCGCCCACGCGATGTAGTACGAGCGAGCGCTGCGGACCGGGCCGATCTCCTTGGGCAGCTGGCTCTGGAAGACGGCCATGTAGCGGGGGATGCCACCCTCCGCGGGGGCGTGCCAGACCACGTCGGCGAGGTGCAGACCGGATTGCGGCCGGGCGGGTGACAGGTCGTCGATCATCACCGCGATGGGATGGCGCTTGGCCACCCCCGGGCGGACCAGCTCGCCGGTCAGCGGGGCGGGGACAGGCGGCGGGGTCGGCGTCGGCGTGGGCGTGGGGGTCGGGGTGGGGACGGGGGTCGGCGTGGGCACCGGCGTCGG
>DASPHN010000015.1:0-4886 GCA_035629655.1 Saccharimonadales bacterium (SeqCode)
CGTTCGCGACATACCAGTCGACGGTCGCCGCAAGCCCGGCCTCGAACGAGATACGCGGTGACCAGCCGAGGGCTGCGAGCTTCGCGCCGTCCATGGCGTAGCGTCGATCGTGGCCGGGCCGGTCCTCGACGTGGCGCACGAGCGACCACGGCTTGTCGAGGCGCGCGAGGAGGAGCCGGACCGTGTCGACGTTGGCCATCTCCACGCCGCCGGCGATGTTGTAGGTCTCACCCCGCTCGCCGTGGTGCAGGACGTGGTCGATGCCCGCCGCGTGGTCGCTGACGAACAGCCAATCGCGCCGCTGGAGGCCGTCGCCGTACATCGGCAACGGACGGTCGTCGAGGGCGTTCGTGATGAACAGTGGGATGAGCTTCTCGGGATGATGATGGGGGCCGTATGTGTTGGAGCCGCGGGTCACGACGGCGTCGAGGCCATGGGTCACGACGTAGCTCTGGACCAGCAGCTCGCCGGATGCCTTGGCCGCGGCGTATGGCGAGCGGGGGCAGAGCGGATCGCCCTCGACCGAGTGGCCGGTCGGGACCGAGCCGTACACCTCGTCGGTCGAGACCTGGAGGAAGCGCGGCTGATGCGGTGCTGTCCGACACGCCTCGAGCAGGACGTGGACACCGATCACGCCCGTGCGCAGGAACGCCTCGGGATCGAGGATCGACCGGTCCACGTGGGATTCGGCGGCGAAGTTCACCACGGCATCCGCCTCGGCGACGAGCGGCTCGACGACGCTCGGGTCGGCGATGTCGCCACGGACGAAGCGCAGGCGCCCGCCCTGCTCCGGATCGTCACGGACGGCGGCCAGATTGGCCTCGTTGCCGGCGTACGTGAGCAGGTCGATGACCGTGATCTCGGTGCCGTCACGCCGCGCGAGCACGTCCCGCACGTAGCACGACCCGATGAACCCGGCGCCGCCGGTGACCAGCAGCCGACGGTAGCGCGGCGACCCGGTCGAGCTCGCGTCGGTCACGGTCAGACCTGGCGGGTGATCGGTGCTGCGAGGCGGCCGGCGGCGTCGTCGTCACGGGCGAGCTCGGCGGCTCGGAGCAGGGACGGCACGGTCCCCGCGTCGGTCCAGTGGCCGTCGTAGACGCGCGTGAACAACCGACCGTCGGGGATGTAGTGATTGAGGACGTCGGTGATCTCGAACTCCCCGCGGCCCGATGGTGCCAGACGCTCGATGACGGCGAACGCGTCCGGTCGGAGGAAGTAGACCCCGATGGGGATCAGGTCGCTCTTGGGCTCGGCCGGCTTCTCCTCGAAGCCGATCACCCGGCCGTCCCCGTCGAGCTCCGCGACGCCGAAGCGCTCCGGGTCCGGGACGCGGTAGAGCAGCGTCCCGGCACCCTGGTCGCTGGCCTCGAACTCGGCCGCGACGTCGGCGAGGGCAGGCCCGCGCAGGATGTTGTCGCCGAGCACGCAGCAGAACGCGTCGTCGCCGACGAATCCGCGAGCGAGCCCGATCGCCTGGGCGATGCCGAGGGCGCCGGCCTGGAAGCGGTACGTCAGGTCCAGGCCGAAGTGCGACCCATCGCCGAGCAGCTCGACGACGTCGCCAACGCTCTTGCCGCCCACGATGACCATCACCTCGCGGATCCCCATCGAAGCGAGCGTCTCGATCGGGTAGTAGATCATCGGCCGGTCGTAGATCGGCAGGAGATGCTTGTTGGTGACGATGGTCAGCGGGTAGAGCCGCGTCGCGGTGCCGCCGGCAAGGACGATCCCCTTCATGGCGCGGAAGCGTAGCAGCCGGTCGCGACCGGTCGGGTCACGGGGCGCTCGGGCCCGGGGTCGCGGTCGGCGTCGGCGTCGGCTCGGCACAGGGCTCCTCGCCCTCCGGCAGGGTGCCCTCGTCCCCGCTGCAGTCGACCGGCTGCTCCTCCAGCGGCGGCAGCCCGCCTTCGTAGTCGAGGATCACGAGCACGTATTCGAGCTTGTCGAGCTCGGCCGCCGGCTGCAGGTAGGCCGTCTGGACGACGTCATTCGGATCACGCCGGACGTCGACGACCTGGCCGACGAGGAGGCCCTTGGGGTACGGCGATCGGACGCCGCCGCCGAGCTCGATGCCCGCCGTCACGACCTCTTCGCCGACGCCGACCGTCTCGGAGGAGTCGATCTGTTGCATCACCAGCACGCCGCCCAGTTCGCCGACCACCTCGCCGATGGCCGCGGTGCCGCTCAGCTGGCCGATGACGGTCGATGAGGCATCCGTGAGAAGCACGACCGTGGCGCTGTCCGGGCCGACCTCGCTGACACGGCCGACCAGGGCGCCGCCACCGGCGATCACGACGTCGCCGATCTCGATGCCGTCGTCGGTCCCCTTGTCAAGGCCGACCACACGCCGGAACTCCGACGACTCGCGCATGATCACGCTCGTCGCCACGGTCTCGTACTCGAACCCGGCGCGCAGTTGCAGCAACCCGGTCAGCAGCTCGTTCTCGCGGCCGAGCGCGAGCAGCCGAGCATTCTCGGCGGCCAGCCGCTCGTTCTCGGCGTGCATCGCGCTGTTGTCGACGCGCAGGCGATCGATCTCGATGAGCGCGGTCCCGATCGAGGCGGCTCCGCCGGCGACATCGTCGAGCGCTCCCTGGATCGGTCGGAACGCGTACCCGATCCCGCTCTGGACATCACGCAAGGCCGGGTTGCTCGAGAACGCCATCAGCAGCAGGCTGATGACGATGAGGACGCTGAACGTGACGCTGCGGCGTCGCGCGGCCTTGGTGGCGAGCATCGAGGTCATGGGGTCGGCTCCGGGCGATCGCCCGCGATCTCAGCGCGGCGGGCGGGCGTAGGTCTCCGAGACGAGCACGCGATCCATCGCATCGAGCTCCTGGAGCACGATCCCGGTCCCGCGCGCCACGCAGGTCAGCGGGTCGTCTGCGATGTGGACGGGCATCTGGGTCGCCTCGGCGACGCGGCGGTCGAGACCGGCCAACAGGGCGCCACCACCGGCCAGCACGATCCCCTGGTCCATGATGTCGGCGACGAGCTCGGGCGGGGTCTCCTCGATGGTGTCCTTCACGGTGTCGACGATCTGGGCGACGGATGGCTCGATCGCCTCGCGGATCTGGTCGGCGCCGACTTCGACGCTCCGGGGCAGACCCGTGAGGAGGTCGCGGCCGCGGAGCGTGACGCGCTGCGCGTCCCAGTCGCCCGGGTATGCGCTGCCGATCGCGATCTTGATGTCCTCCGACGTGCGCTCGCCGAGGAACAGGTTGTACTCGCGTCGCGCGAACGTGACGATGTCCTGGTCCATCTCGTCACCGCCGATGCGGATCGAACGGCTCACGACGATCCCGCCGAGGCTGATGACCGCGACCTCGGTGGTCCCGCCCCCGATGTCGACGACGAGGCTGCCCGACGGCTCGCTCACCGGCAGCCCGGCACCGATCGCGGCGGCCATCGGCTCCTCGATGAGCCGCGCCCAGCGAGCGCCGGCGTTGAGGGCGGCGTCCCGGACGGCGCGCTTCTCGACCTCGGTCACCCCCGACGGGATGCCGAGCAGCATGCGTGGACGGGGGATCATGCCGACCCGGTCGTGGACCCGCTTCACGAAGTACTTGATCATCTGCTCGGTGACGTCGAAGTCGCTGATGACGCCGTCGCGCAGGGGCCGCACCGCGATGATGTTGGCCGGCGTGCGGCCGACCATCCGCTTCGCCTCGGCGCCGATGGCCAGGACCTGCTTGGTCTTGGCGTCGATCGCGACGACCGACGGCTCGCTCATGACGATCCCGCGATCACGGACGTGGACCAGGGTGTTGGCGGTGCCGAGGTCGATCCCGATGTCACGGGAGAAGAGGCCGAGCAGGCGGTCGAACATGTGGGGGGAACGTCCTCGTGGTGCGGGTGTCGGGCCGAGCACCGGGTCGAGGTCATGACCGGGAGGCCGCGCTGAATGGGTCGGGGCGCGTAGGGCCCGCGCAGTATACCGCGCAGGGCTACGGGTCCCCGATGGGGGACTCCGCGTGGCTGGTCCGGGTCCGCGGCCGCGGCACTGGCTCGGTGACCCGGGCTAGTGACCGCCGCCGGGCGTCGCCGGGACCGGACGGTCGAACGAGACACCCCGATCCCGCAGGGAGACGTACGCATCGTGCCCGATGACGAGGTGATCGAGCAGGCCGATGTCGAGCAGCCGGCCGGCGGCCAGTGCCTCGGCGGTCAGGTGCAGGTCATCGGGTGACGGGGTCGGGTCGCCCGACGGATGGTTGTGGACGAGGATCACGCCGGCGGCGTTGAGCCGGACCGCGTCACGGAACAGCTCACCGACCCGCACCAGCGACGACGACACGTTGCCCTGGTAAACGGTCTGGATGCGGAGCACGTGGTTCTTCGTGTCGAGGATCACGACGCGCAGCTCCTCCCGCTCGAGGCGACCCATCTGCAGGACGAGCCGATCGGCCACGTCGCGGGGGCCGCGGATGGACCAGCGACCGGACGGCCAATCGGCCATCAGCCGACGGCCGAGCTCGAACGCGGCGACGAGCTGTCCGGCCTTCACCGGGCCGACGCCGGGCCGTCCGGCAAGCTCGAGCTCGCTCGCACCCGCCAGGCCGGTGAGGCCATCGTGCGCCGCCAAGGCGTCCGTCGCCAGCTCGACCGCTGAGCGGCCGCGGGTCCCGCTCCCCCACAGCAGCGCGATGAGCTCCGCCGCGGTCAGGCCGCCGGGCCCGCGCTGAGCGAGCCGCTCGCGCGGCCGTTCCGCGGCTGGGAGCTCTCGGATGGCGTGGCCGGTCACCGGCCGGGGGCTGGGCCGATGGACCACCACGGACCTCCGGAAAGGGGTAGGCGTCCTCGGGCCCGGACGACGGGAGCCCGCCGATTCCCCCCGCCATCCGGACCTCGAGGACGACGCAGAGCCTACGGATGAGGGCTCA
>DASPHN010000016.1:0-6000 GCA_035629655.1 Saccharimonadales bacterium (SeqCode)
CCTGGCGCCCCGATGGCGAGGTCATCATCGCCGTCGCCGTCGAGATCGCCGATCGCGACCGCCCAGCCGAAGTGATCGCCGGACTCGGCCGTGCCCGGAACGTTCTGACGGTCCTGGTGCCAAAGCTGATCGCCCTCATCCGACAGGCCATCCGCCGTCCCATAGATGACGTTGACGGCACCGGCCACCACGCCGGAGACGCGATCGAACCGGACGCCGACCGCCAGGTCGGCATAGCCGTCGCGGTCGAGATCGCCGATGGCCAGACTCGAGCCGAACCAGTCGCCGGTGCCCCCGCCCGCCCCGAGGCTCTCCTGCGTCCAGACCACGTCGCTGGCGAGGACCAGGCCCGCCGCACTGCCCTGGATGACGGTCACCTGGCCGACGACGAGCGGCTTGGTCGGGTCGTCGCCGCTCGGTCCGCTCGCCGGTGAGCCGACCGCGACGTCGGCGTACCCATCGCCATCGAGATCGCCGACGGCCAAGGCGTACCCGAAGCCGCCGGGCGACGGCGGAAACCCGGCATGGCCGAGCATCTCGCGGGTGATGACGGTCGAGCCCGTTGCGGTGAGCCCCTCCGGGCCGCCGGGCACGATCGTGATGGAGCCGGTGAGCGCCGGATGTGACGTGGTCTCCGCGGGAGCACCGACGATGAGATCGTCGTAGCCATCGCCGTCGAGGTCGGCCGCCGCCAGCGCCTGGCCGAAGCCGTCACCCGTCTCGGGACTATCGGGCAGCGCCGACTGGGTCAGCAGCTGATCGCCCGCCGCCGTCAATCCGGCGGACGAGCCGTAGAGGACATTGACGGCACCGGCATGGGCGACGGCTCCGACCCGATCGAGCGGGACGCCGATCGCCAGGTCCGCGCGCCCATCGCGGTCGAAGTCGCCGGACGTGATGGCGCTGCCGAGCCGGTCGCCCGCGTCCGACGATGGACGCCCCTCACTGACGCCGAGGACGCCTGTCGAGTCCTGCGACCACGCCTGGTCGCCGGCCGCGGTGAGACCGCTCGAGCCCCCGTAGAGGACGTTGACGAGGCCCGCGTCGCGCCGCGAGCCGATCGCCTCGCCGGGCACGCCGATCGCCAGGTCGGCGAAGCCGTCTCCATCGAAGTCGAAGGGCTCGGCCGCGGTCGTCGCGGCGACGGCCGGGCGCAGCGACGGGGCGACGGTCGCAAGGCTCATCGCGACTGCGGCAAACGCCAGAGCGATGCGGGTCACAAGGGTCGGCATCGATCGAACGACCTCCAGGATCACGGCGTGACGGGTCGCCGTCGTCGGGCGATGCTAGCTGTGCGGCGGCGCTTCGGATAGCGCAGGCGTGTTAACAACGCGTCGCTCAGCCGTGAACCATCGCGGACCGGATCCGCCCGAGCGTCAGCGTCCCGCTTTCATCTTCTCCGGCAGCTCCATGTAGTACTCGACGAAGTCGACGCAGCGACCCTCGTCGTCGAATCGGAGGGTCCAGAGGTTGAAGTACAGGTCGCGCAGCGTGCCGTCCGGGTTCGTGTAGCGGCTCTCGCCGATGGCCACGGCCCGCTCGCCTTCGACGGCATACGGCTCGTAGTGCGCCGTCCAGGTGCCTGGCTCATCCCGATCGTCGCGCCAGTCGGCCACGATCGCCTCGCGCCCGCGGATCGGGTCGCCGTACGGCTGGTATCGGTACTCCGCTTCGGGGGCGAACAGCCCGCCGATCGCGGCGGTGTCATACGTCCGCCAGGCGTCCACGTAGGCATCCAGCCAGCGCTGGACATCGTCTCGGGTCATGAGAGCCTCCTTCGAGCGCCCCGGTCGGCGCCATCGAGCACGAGCCTCGCCGCCATCCCTGTCACGGAGTGTCAGGTATCGGCGGCGTTCCCTGCGAGGGCCGCTCGGTCCCGACGGATCATCGCGCGATACGGGGTGAGGCCCAGTCGCTCGTAGAACGGCACGACGTCCTCGTCGCACACGAGGTCGATCATGTAGCGCGGCTCGAGCTCGGCGAGGATCCGCCGCACGAGCTCCGAGCCGATCCCCTGCCCCTGCCACGCGCGCAACACCTCGAGGCACGGCACGTAGGCAGCCAGCACCCCATCGCCGATCGCGTTGACGAATCCCACGACACGCGGCAGCCCGGCGTCCGCATCGTCGTCGACCGCCAGGACGAGCGCCTCACTGCCGCGCAGCATCGCGAGGTGTGTCTCGGCCGACGGCGGGTTCGGCCAGCCCACCCAGAAGCCGCCGCGCAGGTCGTCGGCGGAGATCCCCTCGAGCGACGTCGTGTACCGGACGGCCGAGGTCATAGGCTCGCCGTGATCCCGTAGACGGCGATGAGCGCCACGTAACCGGCCGCGCCGAGGGCCAGCGCCGGCACCATCGCCAGGTACCCGCGCCGACGATCCATCCACGATCGGCCGAGCAGCAGCGGCAACACGAGGCCGACCAGCGCGAACCCGATGCCGGCGGCTGGCTCGGGCAGGATGAGCATGAGGTAGACCCCCTCGGCCACGAAGACCGCCCCAGCGAGTCCGAGCGCGGCGGCCCGCAGCCAGGGCTTCGGCCCGCGCCACCAGTGGCCCGCGGCGCCGAAGACCGGACCCCCGGCGAGCGCGGCGATGCCCCACAAGACGAGCGACCCGGTGCTCCCGCCATACCCGTATCGAAGCTGGATCATCGCGTAGTAGCCCACGAGCGCGAGCAGCAGGACGGCGATGCCAGCGACCGCAGCCCAGCGGACGGTGGGGAGTGCGGCCCCAACGAAGAAGGCGACGAGCAGCCAGGGCGAGATCGCGTTGGCGACCTGCGACCAGCCGTCCGGCAGGATGCCCTGGCCGAGTTGGGTGAGGACGCCGGTGGCGAGGCCCACCATCACGACGACGAGGACCCCGGGCCAGGGGACGGTCAGGATCGACGCACGGCGATCCGTGGCCGGCACCCGCGCATCGGCGGCCGACGCATCCTGCGTGAGCGTCACGCGTCCTCGAGCACCGCGATGGCGTGATCGAGCCGGGCGAGGACCCGCTGGCGACCGAGCGCGACGAGCGTGTCGAACAGGGGTGGCGTTGCCGTCCGCCCGGTCACCGCGACCCGGATGGCCATGAACAGGTCGCCGGGCTTCCATCCGCGAGTCTCGGCGAGGGCACGGAGCGGCGGCTCGAGCTCATCCGCCTCGAAGGAGACCTCACCGACCGCCGCGATCGTCTGGCGGGCACCACTCAGGCCCTCGCGGGTCGTCGCGATGTCCCAGCGCTTGGGCACGAGGATCGTCGGGTCGATCTCGACCTGACCGACCCACAGGAAGCCGACCAGCTCGCCGACGGCACCCAGGGTCGGCAGCCGCTCCTGGATGACGGGGAGGAGCGAGCGCAGCTCGTCATCGGATGGCATCCACTCGATCCGTCCGGCCGTCAGCTCAGCCTCGACGAAGGGCCGCAGGCGGTCGATCAGGTCGTCCGCCGACAAGCGCCGGATCCACTGACCGTTGATCCATTCGAGCCGTTCCCGGTCGAAGACGGCCCCGCCCTTGTGGACGGCGTGGAGGTCGAACCGGTCGACGATCTCGTCGAGCGACAGGATCTCATCCTCGCTGCCGGTCGCCCAGCCGAGGAGCGCCAGGTAGTTGACGAGCGCCTCCCGGATGAAGCCCTGGGCGATGTAGTCGTGGATGGCGGTCTGGCTCTTCCGCTTGCTCATCTTCGAGCGGTCCGCGTTGAGGATGAGCGGCAGGTGCGCGAAGCGCGGCACCTCGTAGCCCAGGGCACGGAACAGCAGGATGTGCTTGGGCGTGTTCGAGAGGTGGTCCTCGCCGCGGATCACGTCGGTGATCTCCATGGCGGCGTCATCGACGACCACCGTGAAGTGGTAGAGCGGCGTCCCGTCGTTGCGGACGATGACGAAGTCGCCGCCCAGGTTCCGGACGTCGATCTCGACGCGGCCGCGCACGATGTCGTCGAAGGCGACGACCCCCTCCCCGACCCGGAAGCGCAGGGCGCCACGACGACCCTCGGCCTCGCGGGCGCGGCGCTCCTCGGCGGTCAGCGGCGCGCAGCGGCCGACGTAGTGCGGCGGTTCCTTGGCGGCCTCCTGGGCCGCGCGGTCCGCGGCGAGCTCCTCGGGCGAGCAAAAGCAGGGGTAGGCCAGGTCGTCGGCGAGCAGTCGCTGCGCCGCTGCGGCATACGACGGCAGCCGCTCCATCTGCCGATACGGCGCGTGCGGCCCGACCGCGGGCTCGCCCGCGACTTCGGGACCCTCGTCCCAGGTCAGCCCGAGCCAGTGCAGGCCATCGAGGATGTCCTTCTCGTAGTCGACCGTGCTCCGGGCGACGTCCGTGTCCTCGAGGCGGAGGATGAAGGTCCCGCCGACATGGCGCGCATGCAGGTAGTTGAACAGCGCGGTACGGGCCGTCCCGATGTGCAGTGGGCCGGTCGGGCTCGGGGCGATCCGGACGCGGTCCACGGTCACGACGACGGGACGTGGTGGAAGAGGCCCGGATCCGCGTCGCCCGGCAGCACGCGCACGAGCGCCGCCGGGCGGAGACCGAGCGTCGCCCGTCCGAGCGGGCCCTCGAGCGTCAGCGAGTCCAGCGACTCGGAGCGGGCGAGGATCGTGATCGGCGCGCCAGGCTTGAGTGCGCGGGCCTCGAGATACGAGAGCAGGCCCGCGTCCTCCTCGGCCTCCTCGGTGATCCGGTAGATGGTCGCCCGGCTGCCACCCTCCATCTCGGACAGCCGGATGCCGTCGGGTCGCCGCTTCGCCGTGGCGGCATCGATCGGGTTGCCGTGCGGGCAGATCTCCGGGTGCCCGAGCATCTCGTCGAGACGCGCCTCGACTCGCGGCGAGATGGCACTCTGCAGGCGCATCGCCTCTTCATCCGATTCGGCCCAGCCGAGCCCGATGACGCTCGTGAGCAGCCATTCGAGCAGCGCATGTCGGCGGAAGATGGCGTCGGCCGCCGCTCGACCGGCCGTGGTCAGGCGCAGCTCCCGGGCGTCGGAGTGATCGACGAGCCCGTCCGCGACGAGCCGCCGGAACATCTCGCTGGCCGCCTGGGTCGTCACCCCGAGGTGTCGGGCGACCCCCGCAGCCGTGACCTTCGCGCCATCGGACGCGCCGGCGCTCACGCGCAGGGCGAGCAGGTATTCCTGGGCCGCGGTCGAGAGATCGCGGTGGTCGTGTCGTCGTGGCATCGGCTCAGGATACGGGACCGGCTCGCCCGCTCGTTCCGGCGCGACCCCGCCGGACCTCGCGCCAGCCCGCCACGACGAGCCCGACCGCCCAGGCGATCACGAGCAGGCCGCCAAGGACGGTACGACTGATGCGCACCGCATCGGTGCTCCCCGTGGCCGACAGCAGGAGGGCGCCCGGGATGGCTGCGCCGAGGCTGACCACGGTCGCGATGGCGGTCACGGTCGCCAGGCGAGGCAGGAGCAGGAGGATGACGAGAGCGGCGACCTGGGCGATCCAGGCGATCGGCGCGAGCTCATCGGCGCACGTCGCCGAGGCCCGCGCACAGCCGCTCGCCTCGCCCATCAGCCAGCCGATCGCAAGCGCGATGGGCGCCCAGCCGATGACCGCCCGACCGACGCGGGCGACGAGACCCGGATCCGCCCCCTCGAGGAGGTCGCGCACGGAGGCGACGGTCGCGTCCAGGCCGGTCCCGGACCCCGAACCCGTCGGCGGCGTGTCCGCGCGGGTCGGCCCGCCGGCGGGCGACACATCCAGACCGGGTCCTGCGTGCGTGCGTTGACGCGTCTCCCGGCGCACGTCACCGGGCGGCGTGGCGGTGCCGGCGGTCGCCTCCCACCACGAGGCGGTGGTGTGGGTCGGCGGTGGCGTCGAGCGCGGACTCGAGCCTCCGGCTTGCTGGCCCGCTGCCGTGGCGCCTGTCGACGCGGCGTCGTCACCGGGCTCCGGCTCCGGGATCGGCGGCTCGACGCCGTCGGGGATCGGTCCCGCCGTCGCTGCCGGCCCGCCGGACACTTCCGTGTCCTCGGCCTCTGCCGCGGCCCGCCGTCGGCGAGCC
>DASPHN010000017.1:0-4139 GCA_035629655.1 Saccharimonadales bacterium (SeqCode)
CGGCCGCCGGCTGCGCCACGCTTCCCGGCCGCTCGCCCCGGCGAGCGCACGGTCCGGCCATCCATCCGGCCACGTGACGCACCGGCCACCTCGCGCAGCTGCCACAGCAGCTCCCGCCGAGGGCGACCCAGCGAGTCCATCGCCCCGCTCCGGATGAGGCGCTCGAGGACCTCCTCGGGCAGGCCCGTCCGCTCCACCACGTCGGCCAGCGTCCGATACGGGCCGGCCGCCAGCTCTCGATCGAGCAGGGCCTGGTGCTGCTCGCCGATGCCCTTCACGAGATGCAGTCCGAGGCGCACGCCCCAGCCGACGGTCACCTCGGGGACCCAGCGCTCCCGGGAGACGGGCGACGGCACCACACAGGCCGGCGAGACGACCGCCTCAGGCCGCGCCTCGATCCCCGTCCCGGCCGGCAGCGGCTCGCCCGGCCGGCCGACCCACTCGGTCACGGTCTTGTAGCCCGACGCGTTGATGTCGACCGGCAGGACGGCCACCCCGTGTCGCTTCGTGTCGTTGACGAGGACCTCGACCGGATAGAAGCCCATCGGCTGGGCATTGATGAGCCCGACCAGGAACTGCGCCGGGTAGAACAGCTTGAGGAACGACGACTCGTAGGCGGTCCGGGCGAAGGCCGCCGCATGCGACTTCGCGAACCCGAACGAGGCGAACGCCGCGACCTGGCGGAACAGCTCCTCGGCGGTCGCCTCGTCCATCCCGGGCTGGCGCAGCGCACCCTCGACGAACTCGCGGTGGAGCTTCTCCATCTCCCGGCTGGAGCGCCACGTGCCCATCGCCCGTCGGAACCCGTCCGACCCGGCCGGGCTGAAGCCGGCGACCTCGGTCGCGATGCGCATGATCTGCTCCTGGTAGAGGATCACGCCCTTCGAGTCCTTGAGGATCGGCTCCAGGCTCGGGTGCAGGTAGGTCACGGGCTCGAGGCCCTGCTTGCGGCGCAGGTAAGGGTGGACCGCGTTCCCCTGGATGGGGCCCGGCCGGATGATCGCGACCTCGACCACGAGGTCATCGAGGCTCTCCGGGCGCGACTTGGGCAACGTCTGCATCTGGGCCCGGCTCTCGACCTGGAAGACGCCGACCGTGTCGGCCGCCTGGAGCATCTCGAAGACCTCCGGCACGTCCTCCGGCAGCCGGTCGAGGACGAGACAGGCCCCGCAGTCGTGCTCGATCAGCTGGAGCGTCTCGTCCATCGCGGCCAGCATCCCGAGGCCGAGCAGGTCGAGCTTGATGAGCTTCAGCGTCTCGACGTCGCGCTTGTCGAACTGGACGACGACCCGATCGACCATCGTCGCCCGCTCGATCGGGGCGATGTCGATGAGCGGCGCCGCGGTCACGAGCATCCCGCCGCTGTGGATCGAGAGGTGGCGAGGGAAGCCGTCGATGCGGGCGCAGAACTCGAGCCAGCGCTCCCAGTGGCTGAGGCCGACCGTCGAACCGCCACGGGCCTGGGGCGGCGGCTCGGGCTCGACGCGGGCCACGGAGCTCCCGCCGTGATCCCCACCCCGGCCCATCGTCGCCGCCGACGGTGCCGGCGGATCCCAGTGGTTCGGCCGGCCGAGGCGATCCGTGGCGCGATCCGCGGTCCGTGCCGGCGGCTCGACCTGGCCGCTCTCCGGATCGACCGCCCGACCATCGATGAGACCGGGCGGGACGAGCCGCTCCCGCTCGGACGCGTACCCCGTGCCTCGACCGGCCTGCAACCACGCGACGCTGGCCGGCGTATCGCCCGGCCCGCCCTCATCGCCCGACGTGCCACCCCCGCGGATCGCGGTCCGCGGCGCAAGCCCGTCCGGGAGCCCGGCGCCCGCTTCCGCGCCCAACGGGATCTCGGCGATCCAGGCGAACGGCTTCGGTGCATCCGGGTCCACCGGCGCCGGCGGCTGACGCCAGGGCGGCACCTTCCCGACGAGCGGGACCCGGTGGTTCAGCTGGCCCATGCTGTCGACGAGGCCCCGTCCCTCCGCCTCCGTGGCCGCCATCGCCTCGGCCGGCGTCCCGTCGCCCGACCGCTTGAAGAACTCGGCGAATCCACCGTCCGCCTCGAGGTCCCGCCGGACCATCACCGAGTCGTAGGTCTCGAGCGCCTTCGCCACCCGGTCGACGAGCGGGCGTGGGAATCCGAGCGCGACGCCGACCTCGCGGACCGCCGACCGCGCCCGATACGTGACGAGGTTGCAGACCATCCCCGTGTGCTCCGGCCCGTAGGTCCGGTAGACGTACTGGATGACCTCCTCCCGGCGCTCACTGGAGAAGTCGATGTCGACGTCCGGGTAGGTCGTCCGGCCCTCGTTGATGAACCGCTCGAACAGGAGGTTGTGACCGATCGGCTCGACCCGGCTGATGCCCAGGGTGTACGCGACGATCGAACCCGCCGCGCTCCCCCGACCCTGGGCCGGGATCTTCCGCTCCCGCGCGAAGCGCATGAGATCCCAGCAGATCAGGAAGAACTCGGCGAGGCCGGCCCGCTCGATCACGTCGAGCTCGTGGGCGAGACGATTGACGACGGCCGAGGTCAGCGGGTGGTAGCGCTGTCGGGCGCCGGTGTGGCACAGCTCGACGAGATAGCTGAACGGCGTCTCGCCGCCGGGCACCGGGAAGCCCGGGAATCGGTACTGCTCGAAGCCAAGATCGATCGCGCACGACGCCGCGACCTCGACCGAGGTGGCGATCCCCTCGCGCCAGGCCCGGGCGGCCGTCGCGTCCAGCGTCGCCCCCCGCTCGAGCAGCTCGTCCCCGCCGACCAGGCACGACTCGCCATCGGGCCGGCGCAGGTCACCGAGCGTATCGAGCGTCCGGCCGTGCCGGATCGCGGTCAGGACGTCGTGGAACTCGCGATCCTCGGGCCGGGCGTAGTGGACGTCGTTGGTGACGACGACCGGGAGGCCGAGCTCGGTCGCGAGGGCGGCCGATTCCGCGACGAGCCAGTCATCGTCGGGCAGGAGATGGTGCGACAGCTCGATGAAGAAGCCGCTCGAGGCCGGGTCGTGACCGCGCCCGAAGCGGGTCGCATACCGTTCCGCGACCGCCCGTGCGCCGGCTCGGTCGCCGACGCGCAGCCGCCGGGCCAGCTCTCCGTCACGACAGCCGGACAGGGCGACCAGACCCTCGGTGTGCTCGGCGAGGAGCGCCTGGCTGATGCGCGGCACGGCCTTGGTGCCGGCCAGGTTGGCGTGGGACAGCAACCGGCACAGGCTCCGCCAGCCGACCTGGGACCGGACCAGCAGCACCAGGTGCGGACCGCGGGAGCGATCGCCGATGCCACGGAAGTCCTCCTTGACGGGTGGACGATGCCCCGGCAGCCGAGCCCGTTCGGGGCGTGGTCGCGCCGGACGACCCTCCATCACGGCCGGTGGCTCAGGGGTCACCGGCTGGCCGGCCCGACGCCGGCGACGACGGGCGACCACGACCACGCCATCGGGATCCGGGACGGCCGCATCACCCAGCTCGATCTCCACCCCGACGATCGGATGGAGGCCGGCATCCTCGGCGGCACCGACGAAGCGGACCGCGCCATAGAGGCCGTTGTGATCCGTGGCGGCCAGGCCGGTCAGCCCCAGCTCGACGGCCCGCGCCACCAGCTCATCCGGTGCCGACGCACCGTCCAGGAACGAGAAATTCGTGTGGGCGTGGAGTTCAGCGTACGGGGTCGTCGACACGGTCGCTCCGGTCGGGGGCCGGCTCGGTTGGGGGACGCGTATCGTAGAACAGATGTTCGCTCTTGTCACCGCGAAACAGAATCGATGCATCGCGCGTCCCACGCACATGCAAGCGCCGATCCACCTTGATCGCCCGCTCCGACCGGTCGCTACGACCGCGCTCCGGACGGCCCTCACGGTCGGACTGGCACTGCTCCTGATCCTCGTCTTCCTCCCGGCCGTCATCGCGGCCCAGGCGGCGACGATCTAGGCACTAGATGGCGTCTCGGCGCCTGGGGCTCGGGACGACACGCGGCGGCGTTCTCGATCGCGATGATCGGGCGCCGGCCCGTCGGAAGCGCTGGTGAGCGGCGTCTCTCCGACTGCAGGACCCCGTCGCACGGGGTCGAAACGGTCAGTCACCCGCATGGGGGCGGGAACGGACCGGACCCGTGCGACCGGGGTCCTGCCATGTCCGCCCAAGAGCAC
>DASPHN010000018.1:0-4808 GCA_035629655.1 Saccharimonadales bacterium (SeqCode)
GCGTGACCCAGTGATGTTCATTTTCTCGGCGAGCGCCGGTCGAGCCGGCCGCGCTCAAGCCGTGTCGCCACCGGCGGCCGGGGACACCTCGCCATCGACGAGCCCCTCGCGGAGCGCGATGGTCACGGCCTCCACCCGCCCTTCGCGCAAGAGTTCACCGACGAGGCGCGTCTTGCCGATGCCGGCCTCGCCGGTGACCAGGACGGCGACGAGATGGCCCTGGAGCGCCCGATCGAAGGCTGCCCGCAGCCCGGCAAGCTCGACATCTCGGCCGACCAGGACCGGACTGCGGACCCGCACCACCGTCCTGTCCCCGGACGTTCAGGCGTCCGTGACGCGCCGGAAGATCGCCACCGCGTTCTGCCCACCGAACCCGAAGCCATCGATGGCGACCGTCTCCACCTGGGCCTTCCGGGCGGTCAGCGGGACGTAGTCGAGGTCGCACTCCGGATCGGGCGTGCGGAGGTTCGCCGTGGGAGGGATCACCCCGTCGCGGATCGCGCCGATCCCGGCCAGCGCAGACGCCACGCCGGCCGCTCCGACGAGGTGCCCGATCATCGACTTCGGGGAGCTGATCGCCACCTTGTAGGCGTGCGCCCCATAGGCGGCCTTGATCGCCCGGGTCTCCGTCACGTCGTTGAGTGGCGTGGCGGTGCCATGGGCCACGATGTAGTCGATCTCGTCCGGCGCGACCCCGGCGTTGCGCAGGGCGCTGGTCATGGCCCGCGACTGGCCCCGCCCGGTCGGCTCCGGCGCGCTGATGTGGAACGCGTCTGCCGTCAGTGCCGCGCCCAGGATCTCGGCGACCGGCGTCGCGCCACGAGCGAGGGCATGCTCCAGCGACTCCACCACGCACACGCCACCACCCTCGCCGAGGACGAACCCGTCGCGGGTCGCGTCGAACGGCCGGGACGCCGTCGCGGGGTCGTCGTTGCGCTTCGAGAGCGCGGTCATGTTGGCGAGCGCGGCCACACCCATCGGCCAGACCGGCGCCTCGGAGCCGCCGGCGACGACCACGTCGCACTCGCCGGTCTGGATGAGCCGCAGGGCGTCCTGGAAGGCGATGACCGAGGTGGCGCAGGCCGCGACCTGGGTCATCACCGGACCGGTCAGCCCGAATTCCATCGACAGCATCGCGGCGCCCATCGAGCCGGACAGGGCGGGGACCGCGAAGGGCGACACGAAGCGCGGCCCCTTCTGGTCGTGGATGTGCGTCCCATCGATGATCTGCTCGATGCCGCCGCCGCCCGTGTTGACGACGACCCCGACGCGGTCGCGCTGCTCGGGCGTCATCGACGCGAAGTCGATGCCCGAGTCGGTGACGGCTTCCTTGCCGGCGGCCATCGCGAAGTGGATGAATCGGCTCATCCGGCGCGCCATCTTCGCGTCCATGGCGATGGTCGGGTCGAAGTCGAGGACTTCGGCCGCGATCCGGACCTCGTGCGCCGACGGGTCGAAGCTCTGGATCGTCCGGGTCCCGGTCACGCCCGCCTGCAGGTTGGCCCAGTACGTCGGGAAGTCGTTGCCGATCGGCATGACGGCCCCGAGGCCGGTGATCACCGCCCGACGGGCAGGGTCGCGTTCAGGCACGGATCATCCTCGCTGACGGCTCGGTCCGGATTGTAGCCACCGACGACGGTCCGTCAGTCACCGGTATAGCGCTTGAAGATGACGGCGCCGTTGTGGCCGCCCAGCCCGATGTTGTTGGAGAGGCCGTAGCGGATCTCCAGCGGCTGGGTATCGGTGACGACCCACAGGTCGCATTCCGGGTCGGGATCGCGGTAATTGATCGTGCCGGGCACGCACTGCTCGGCGACGGACATCACCGTCGCGAAGCCCTCGAACGCGCCGGCTGCGCCCATCATGTGGCCGGTCATCGACTTCGTGGCGCTGATGGCCAGACCCCTCGCGTCACGTGCGGCACGTGGCCCGAAGACGGCATGGATCGCCTCCGCCTCGCGCTTGTCGCCGAGCGGGGTCGATGTGCCGTGCGGATTGATGAGGTCCACCTCGTCGGCCGGCACGCCGCGACGCTCGAGGGCCATCTTCATGGCCCGCGCCGACCCGGCACCGGCCTCGATCGGTTGGACCATGTCCCAGCCGTCCGCAGCCGAGCCGTAGCCGATGACCTCTGCGTAGATGTGTGCGCCGCGGGCCTTCGCGAGCTCGAGGTCCTCGAGCAGCAGCGACGCGGCACCTTCGCCGAGGACGAACCCGTCGCGCGTCGCGTCGAACGGGCGCGAGACCGACTCCGGACCCTCGCCGGGACGGGGCATGCCCATCCCGCGCATGTTCGAGAAGCCGGCGTGGCCGACCTCGATGAGCGGCGCCTCGGTCGAGCCGGAGATGACGGCGATGCAGTCGCCCCGTCGGATGGCCTCGGCGGCCTCCCCGATGTTGTGCGTGCCGGTCGCGCAGGCCGAGACCATGCAGACGTTGTGGCCGATCGCACCGGTCTCGATGGCGATCATCCCCGAGCACGAGTCCACGAGCGCATTGGCGATGAACGTCGGGGCGACGGTCCGCGGTCCGCGCTCCTTCATCGAGATCCAGTTGTCGATCATGAGCGTCTGACCGCCGGCGCCGGAGCCGAACACGACCCCGACCTCGGTCCGGTTCTCGTCGGTCAGCTCCAGGCCCGAATCGGTCAGGGCCTGCTTCGCGGCGGCGACCCCGAAGTGCAGGCTCGACTCGCTCCGTCGAGCGGCCTTGGGGTCCATCCAGTCGGGGGCGTTGAAGTCCTTGACCTCGCCCGCGACCTTGGCCTCATACGCACTGGTGTCGAAGTGGGTGATCGGCCCAAGGCCGGACACGCCATTCGTCAGGTTGTGCCAGACGGTCTCCTTGTCGTTGCCGACGGGGCTGATCACGCCGAGGCCGGTGACGACGACGCGGCGGTCATAGTCGGGGCGACGCATATCGGTTCGGTTCCTCCAGGTACGGTCAGGCCGTCTCGGCGGCCAGCTCGAGCAGTCGGTCGTGGGTCGCGGGGTCGTCGGCTGGGATCGTCTCCGCGTCGGGCGCGATGCGCTTGATCAGCCCGGTGAGCACCTTGCCCGGCCCCACCTCGACGAAGGTCGTGACGCCAGCCGCGGTCATCGCGCCGACGGCGGCGACCCAGTCGACGCCGGCCGTGAGGTGCTCGATGAGCTCACGTCGAGCGCCATCGGCGGTCCTCATCTCGTGCGCGTCGGCGTTCGCGAGGAGTGGGCTCGTGGGGTCGTGGACCTCGACGCCGGCGAGCACCTCGCGCATGCCCTCGGCCGCCGCGGCCATCAATGGCGAGTGCGCCGCCACGCTGACCGGCAGGACGATGGCGCGCTTGGCCCCGAGCGACTTCGCCAGCTCGGCGCCGGCCTCGATCGCGGCGCGCTCGCCGGACACGACGACCTGGCCGGGCGCATTCCGATTGGCGACGACGAACGTCCCATGCGCGGCGGCGCCGTCGATCAGCTCCGGGAGGCGTGCGTCGTCGAGACCGATGAGCGCGGCCATCGCCCCGTCGCGGCCCTGGCCGGACGCCTGCATCAATCGACCGCGCTCCGCGGCGAGCCGCACGCCGTCCTCGAGGCTGAGCACGCCGGTCGCCACGAGGGCGCTGTACTGGCCCATGGAGTGGCCAGCGGCGAAGGCCGGCCGCGGCGGGGTCAGACCGGCCGCCGTCCAGCGCTCACGCATCGCCTCGAGGATGGCGATGGAGGTGGCCAGGATCGCGGGCTGTGCCTGTTCGGTCAGGTCGAGCCGATCGGCCGGGCCATCCCAGGCCAGCGTGCTGATCGAGGTCCCGAGGGCGGCATCGGCTCGAGCGTAGACCGCGGCCGCGGCGGCGGAAGACGCGGCGAGATCCCGGCCCATGCCCACCGATTGGGAGCCCTGGCCGGGAAAGACGAAGGCGAACGATGGCATCGCCGGGAAGGGTAGCCTCGACCGACCCCCGCCGCCGGATTCGCGTGCATGGTTGCATGCGTCGCGGCTCTGACCGTACGCTTGGGCTCGCCATGACCGACGACCGGACCGCCCGTCATCCCGCCCGGCCCGCCCCTCGGCGGGCGATCGCGCGACGCTTCGAGGCCGATCTCTCGGCACCGGTCGTCGCCGCCGGCGCGAGGATCCAGAACGTTCGCCAGATCAGCGAGCGGGTGGCCATGGGCCGCGCACTCTGGCGCGAGCTCGTCATCGGCTTCGCCAGCCAGCTCGGCGACCTTCGCCTGGGGTTCACCCAGCTGGCCGCGCTCTACGTGCTGGCCGACGGGAGCACGCTCACCGTCGGCGAGCTGGCCGAGGCGATCAATCGTTCGCCATCGGCGACGAGCCGGCTCATCGACGGGCTGGTCAAGCGGCGGCTCGTCGAGCGGCGGTCCGAGGAGGAGGATCGCCGACAGCGGGTCCTGCGCCTGACCCCGCGCGGCCATGCCGTCCTGCGCGTCGTGGATCGTGGCCGCGCCGAGCAGTTCCTCGGCGCTGTCCGGCCGCTGCCGACCGCCGAACGGGCGATCGTCGCGATGGGCGTGGCCGCCCTGGCGACCCACGCCATCAGCCGCCGGGGCCGATTGATCCGAGGGACCCGCGACCCGGGCACCTGATCGCCGTCACGCCGCGTCGGACCGGGTCTCCTCGGCGACGAAGCGCATGACGTCGTCGGCCTCGAGCTCGGCGGTCGCCCAGGCGATCACGTCGTCGATCGAGATGACGGATGTCGTCTCGGTGCCATCGAGCGCGGCGTAGCCCTCGCGCAACGCGCACCAGCGGTCGAACTGCACGCGGCGGGTGTAGCGGTCCATCTCAGGTCTCCTGTGGTCGTCATCCGC
>DASPHN010000019.1:0-5285 GCA_035629655.1 Saccharimonadales bacterium (SeqCode)
CCCGTGCAGGTAGCCCGACACCGACGCACAGCCGATGCGGAGCGCCTGCCGGGCGAGGCCGTCGAGTGCGTCGGGGCCGTCGACGACGAGGACGATCGGACGCTCGGCCTCCACCGTCCAGCCGAGCCACGTCCCGAACGACGAGCCGGCCGGGATGGACAACGAGCCGGGCAGGTGACCGGCCGCGTGGAGGGCCGCCGGTCGTGTGTCGACCACGACGGCCCCGGCAGCGATCGCGGCCTCCACGGCCTCGACGGGGAGTGCCGCGAGCTCGGGTACGCGCCCACCGAGGAGTGTCGGGCCGGCCTGGTTCATCGGGCGCATCCGGGCGAAGTAGGTCGGGAACGCCGGCTGCCCGTGGAGGAGCTGGCGCGCGAACGCCTCGACGTCGAGTGATGGGTCCAGGAGGGGATCGTGCCGTCGCTCGAATCCGATCGTGCTCCACGGCGTCGACGCGATCCCGGTCGAGCACAGCGACCCGGCGCCATGGGTCGGGTAGACCGCCACGAAGTCCTCATGCGGCAGCAGGACCTCGTGGAGCGAGCGGTACATCGCATGGGCGTAGGGGACGGCATGCTCGGCACCCAGCAGATCGGTCCGGCCGACCGCGCCGACGAGGAGGGAGCCTCCGGTCAGCAGCAGCAACGGCTCGTTGGCCCGGCTGGTGTCGGCGACGGCAAAGCTCACGTGCTCGGGCGTGTGCCCGGGGGTGTCGAGGGCGGTGACCCTGAGCGCCCCGACGTCGAACGTGTCGCGGTCGCGCAGCGGGACGTGCTCGTATCGCAACTCTGCCCCGGCGCCGATGACGTGGGTCGCGCCGGTCAGGCTGGCCAGCTCCCGGCCGCCCGACACGTAGTCGTTGTGGAGATGCGTCTCGATGACGTGGGTGATGCGCAGGCCCCCGGCCGTGGCCGCGTCCAGGTAGATGTCGACGTCGCGGCGCGGATCGACGATCGCCGCCAGGCCCGCGTCCTCGTCGGCGAGCAGCGTCGAGAGGTGGCCGAGGCCGTCGATCCGGTACTGCGTGATCCGCACGGCGCGAGCCTACACCGAGCGCCCGCTACCATCGTGCTGGCGTGCCATCGCTCGAGCGACGCGCGCCCCCAGTGCACGAGGTCCCATGCCAGCCCCGCTCCGCCCCGCGCGCTGCCCGGGGTGATCGACGCCATCCGCACCCGGCTCATCGCCGCCGGCCTGCCCATCAGCGACGCACGCCAGGCCGCGGCCACGAACGCCGCCTGGCTCATCGGCGAACGGCTCATCAGCGGCCTGCTGGGCCTCACCGTCACCGCGGCGGTGGCACGCCACCTCGGCCCCGCCGAGTTCGGGACGCTCAGCTTCGCCCTCTCGCTCGTGCTGTTGTTCGGGACGTTCTGGACGCTCGGCCTGAGCGGCCTCGTCGTCCGTGAGCTGGTCAAGGATCCCGCGCGCCAGGATGACCTGCTCGGGACGCTGACCGGCCTGCGTGTGGTGGGCGGGGTGATCGCCTTCGGCCTGGCCATCCTGCTGACCATCATCCTCGGGCGCGACGACGAGACCCGTCTGGCCGTCGCCATCCTCCTGGTCGGCGTGCTCGGCCTGTACGCCTTCGACGGGATCGACTTCTGGCTGCAGGCCCAGGTCCGCTCGCGGCACGCAGTGATCGCGCGGAGCGCCGCGCTCCTCGTCGCATCCGCGTTCAACATCGTCCTGATCGTCGTGGGCGCCCCGCTGCTCGCGTTCGTCGTGGCGGCCGCGGTCGAGTTCGCCCTGGGGGGCGTCTTCCTCCTCGCGACCTACGTCCGGCAGGGAGGACACCCGCGTCGCTGGCGCTACCACGGGCCGCTCGCCCGCCAGCTCCTGCTCGCCTCGTGGCCGCTCATCCTGTCGGGTGTGTTCAATGCCATCAACCTGCGGGTCGACCAGCTGATGCTCGGCACGATGGTCGGCCGGGAGGCGGTCGGCACGTATGCCGCGGCCGCCCGGCTTTCGGAGGTCTGGTACTTCGTCCCGACGGCGATCGCGGCATCCGTCTTCCCGGCGATGGTCCGAGCGCACACCGGGGATCGCCGTGCGTTCGACTCGTGGATGGGTCGGCTCTATGACCTGCTCGTGGCCCTGGCGCTGCCGATCGCGATCGTCGTCGCGCTCCTCGCCGGGCCGCTCATCGAGCTCATCTACGGACCGGCCTACGCGGAGTCGGCGCCGATCCTGGCGGTGCACGTCTGGGCCGGGCCGTTCGTCTTCATGGGCGCCGCCCTCAGCCGGTGGCTGATCGCGGAGGACCGCCTGAAGTTCTCGCTCGTCCGGCACGGGGCCGGCGCCACGGTGAACATCGTCCTGAACCTCATCCTGATCCCGGAGTTCGGCGGCCTCGGCGCGGCCTGGGCGACCCTGATCTCGTATGCCGTGGCGTCGGTCGGTGCCTGCTTCCTGTACCGCCCGTTGTGGGGTCAGGGGCGCCAGATGGTGCTCGCCCTGTTGCTGCCCGTCCGCCTGGTCGCGGCCGGCCTGCGCCGGCTCGCCCCGACCCGCGCCTGACCCGGCGACCGCCCCGGACCGCACCGGACCGCCCGACGGTGGGACCATCGGCCGTATCATCTGGAACGTGCGCACGATGCCAACGCACCGGGCGCAGACCCATCATCGGGTCATGCTTCCTCGCCGACTCCTGTCCATCTCCGCCCTGCTGGGCATCCTCCTGCTCGGCACGTTGCTCGGCCCGGGCTCCGCGGTCCAGGGTGCGAGCCCTCGGACGCTCTACGTCGACGGCAAGCACGGATCAGACAGCAACGGCGGCACGAGCCTGTCCTCGGCGTTCAAGACGGTCGGCAAGGGGATGCGCGAGGTCTACCGCGAGGGCGTCGGCCGCGTCGCCGACCGCCTGGTGATCGTCGGCTACAAGGACTACGTCTACTACGAGACCAACACGGCCTCGGTCTACCTGAACGGGACCAGCTCGAACCCGGTCGTCATCGAGGCGGCCGGCTACGGCACGAGCGGCTACGTGCGGCCCATCATCAGTGGGGCCAAGGTCGTCAGCCGGCCCGGCGATACGCGCTGGACGCGGCCCGACTCCAGCAAGTACCCCGACGTCTGGCAGATCCCGTGGACCACGGCGATCCCCGGCTACGACTCCGCCGCGCACGCACTCCGCCAGGAGCGCATCTTCTTCGACACCAGCCAGCCGCTCATCCGGCCCGTCGCGAGGCCGACCCTGGCCCAGCTCCAGGCGACGCCGGGCTCGCAGTACTGGAACGGCACGAAGCTGTACGTCCATCTCGGCCTGTGGAGTGGCAGCCTCGACTCCGACGACCCGCGCCAGCACACCATCGAGATCCCGACCTACAAGGGCCTGCATGTCGGGTCCGGCTCGTCGTACGTGACCTTCCGCGGGCTGAACATCCGGCACTCGCACATGGCCATCGGCATCACCGGCGACGCGCACCACGTGACGGTCCAGAACGTCGACATGTCCTACAACTACGGGATGGGCATCTGGACGGGGAGCCACCACAACGTCTTCCGCTCCATCAGCGGCAAGCGCAACACGATCCAGCTGGTGAAGCTCGACTCGGGCGCCCAGTACAACCTGATCGACGGCGCCACGGCCACCGAGAACCTCGGCCAGGGGGTCAAGCTGACCGGGTCGACGACCGCCTACAACACGATCCGGAACTCGACCTTCGCCGATGGCAAGAACGTGCCCATGGCGGCCGGCCAGTACGGCGGCTACCTGCAGGGCGTCCTGATCGAGAACGGCGCCCACCACAACTACATCGAGGACAACACGTTCCGGAACATGCGCCGCGCGCTGTACCTCTACCAGACCTCGTCGTCCGGGAAGTCGCTCAGCTCCAATTCGGTCAAGCGCAACCTGTTCCTCGACTCGTCCGTGGGCGTCTTCATCTGGGACGGTCGATCCGGCGGCAGCAGCTCCGGCTCGATGACCTTCTCGCGCAACATCTACGCCGGCAACGGCTATGCGATCGAGGTCGAGGGCAAGACCTCGAACAAGACGTTCGATCACGAGACCATCTACGACTCGCGCCCGGCGTCCGGCCTCGGCGCCGTCTATCTCAAGGGATCCGGTGGCTACGTCAGCCTCAAGAACTCGATCATCCGGGGCAGCACGGCCTACGGCGTTCGCGCCGACAGCGGGTCGAAGCTGACGATCAGCCACTCGACCGTGTTCCAGACCGCGTCCGGCCCGCGCTCGGGGACGGTCTCCTGGAGCTCGACGAACAAGACGACCGATCCGGCGTTCCTGTCGACATCCCGGAGCTCGGGTGACTACCTGACGATCGGCTCGAGCTCGCCCGTCTACACGGCCGGCTCGGCCGGGGATCCGATCGGCGCCCGAGCGAAGTAGCTGGCATGGGCGAGGCGGCCCAGCGGCACGGTACGATGCGACGGTGACGGTCCCGCGCGACCGGCTGGCAGACCACCGGGGGCGCCCCTGACGGGCGAGCATCACAGGAGTCCCGATATCGGCGCCTCACGGACCTCGCCTGGCGCTCGATCGGTCCGTGGTCCCCGCATCCTCGTCGTCGCCAACCTCTATCCCGGCCCCGGGTCACCGGCCTTCGGCACGTTCGTCGCCTCCCATGTCGAGGACCTCCGCCGCCAGGGGGCGACCGTCTCGGTCGCGGCCATCCGCGAGGACCGGCTCCACCGCCAGGTGGCCCGCAAGTACGCGCGGCTGGCCGGCGCCGCGATCACGACAGCCGTCCGAGCGCGAGTCCGGGGCCGGCGATACGACGTCGTCGAAGCACACATCGCCTTCCCGACCGGGTTGGTCGCCTGGCCGGCGGCGCGGCTCGGTGGGGCGCGCCTCGTCCTGTTCGCGCACGGCAGCGACGTCACGCGACTGCCCTGGGGCTCGTCCCTCCGCCGTGCCATGGCCCTCCGACTCTTTCGTCATGCCGACCTCATCGTCGCCACGAGCGGCTACATCGCCGCCGTCGCCCGCGACCGACTCGGCCCCCTCCAGCGCGACCCTCTCGTCGTCAGCCCGGGCGTCGCGATGCCGGCCCCCGACGAGACGCGGGCGGACGCGCCACGTCACGGGATCGTGTTCGTCGGGCGCCTGGCCGAAGGCAAGGGCGTCGGCGTGCTGATCGCCGCACTGGCACGCCTCCCGGCGCTCGATCCATCGATGGCCGACGTCCCGGTCACGATCGTCGGGGACGGTCCGGATCGAGCCGAGCTGGAGGCGGCGGGCGCGGCGCTCGGCCGTCCGGTGGTCACCTTCACGGGCGCCGTGACGCCGGGTGAGGTCGCGACGATCCTGGACCGGGCGGCCG
>DASPHN010000020.1:0-2728 GCA_035629655.1 Saccharimonadales bacterium (SeqCode)
GACAGCGATGGTCAAGCGGGATCCCCACCTCGTCCTCGGTGTCGGCGCGTCCGCGTCCGCCACCGAGATCAAGGCCGCCTGGCGGCGCCTCGCCCGCGAGAATCATCCCGACCTGACCGGCGACGACCCAGCGGCGTCGAGAGCCGCGACCCGTCGGATGGCCGAGATCAACGATGCGTATGCCGCACTGACCCGCGAGTCGGGCCGGGGCCGTGGCCGTGGGGCGGACGACAAGGCGGACTTCGGCGATGGCGTCACTACCCGTCGTGGCGGGCCGCCCAAGCCACGCCCAAGTCGCCCGGTCACCGGCCGCGTCGACACGACGGGGACCTTCCGACCCAGGAACCAGACGACGGTCGGCGGCGGTAGGGGGGCGGCTGCGACCCGCGTCGGTGCCAGCGCGGCACGGGCGACCATCCTGACCGGCCAGCCGCCCCTGCGCGGCGAACGCGTCCACGGCGAGCCCCCGCGCGCCTCCACGCCGACCGGTCCGCTCGAGCGCGACCGCCTCCGCCACTTCCGCCGGCCACCCCCGCCGTCCCTCGAGGCGGCCCGCGAGCACGTCATCGAATTCGGCAAGTTCCACGGCCACTCCCTGGGCGACATCGCCGCCTTCGAGCCCTCGTACATCGACTGGGTCGCCAGCACCGTGACCCGAGACCCCGAGCTCGTCGCCGCAGCCCGCGTCATCCAATCGGACCTCGACACCCGAGGCATCGCCCGCCGGAGCCACCCGACCCCAGTCCGCCCAGGCCGAACCGCCTAACCCCTTTCCCCGTTCCGGGACGGCGGCGATCGCGGTCGAGGCTCTTGTGCAGCGCGATGGACCGGGGATTCGAAGCGTGGTAGCAAGCGGGGCAGGCGGGGGGCCGGAGAGCGAAGCGCGGGCCGACGAGCGAAGCAAGTCGGACACAGCGAAGCGAAGCGGATCCCCCGCTCGCCCCGCGATCTCCCCCGAATCGCGAGATCGCCCCCCGGATATCCGGAGGGCGATCGATGCAGATGATGTGCGCGTAGCGATAAGCGCTGCCGTCCCGACGGTCTTCCGGGCCCGAAGGCCGAAATCCTGTTACTCGGCTCGTGATCTGGGACCGGGATCCCTTCCTCGAACCTCCTCGAGCAAGCGTCCGTTTCCAGATCCGTGACCGACGCCCCAGGTGCGTTTCCCCGGTTCGATCGCGGGTCGGCGTAGGCAGAACACTAGGGCGTGTGACCGATGTCGGGCAATGGCACCTCCGTCCTTTCCGGCCGGGGTCGATGGTCGGGCGCACGGACGCACCAGTCGTGGGCCACCCGTACCAGGTGCCACCGTGCACCGCCCCCGGGATGAGGGCGACGCGGGCCGCCCCGACGGCGTCGGCGGCCGACCTCCCGTACCCTTTCGACATGACCCATCGACTCGTGGCCGTGCTCGCGCTCGCCCTCGCCGGCCTGCTCGCAGCCTGCGCCGGCGAGCCGGTCGCGTCGTTCGATCCGACCGGCCCGTGCATCGCCGATGGCTCGGCGCCCGGCGCCTATCCCGAGCTCGAGGCCCTGATCCCCACCACCTACGAGGATCGCGGGCCCGACACCCTCGACTCCGGTCGCAACTGCTCGTCAGAGAACCTCGGTACGCTCGCGACCGCGGGCATCGACGAGATCCACTACGCCGGGGGCACATGGGGCTTCGGCGCAGAGCGCGCCGCGGCCCTCGTCGTCTTCGAGGCGCCAGGCCTGACCGCCGAGAGCATCGCCGACTTCTATGCCTCCAGTGCCCGCGCGGCCAACCGGACGCAGGTGACCGCGGAATCGAGCCCGACGGTCGCGGGACGACCCGGCCGTCGGCTCGACACCAAGACCGGCGAGCGGCTCCAGACCGTGATGGTCTGGCCGGCGGCCGAGCCCGACCGTGTGAACGTGGTCATCACGAACGACCTGCCCGATCCGAAGATCCAGGCCGCGGTCGACGCGTTCGGCGACGGCTGACGACTCGGACCGCAGTGCTAGCATCCCGGCCATGACCGACCGGTCGACGTCGAAGCCGTCCGACGCCGCCAGTCGGCGCGCGCGCTGGGAGTCCGAGCGGCTGGCGCCCGCCCTGGACCGCGCCCCCGAGCGCAAGCCGCGCTTCTCGACGATCAGCGACATGCCCATCGAGGGCCTCTACGACGCCACGTCCCTGCCGGCCGACGCCGAGGATCGGATCGGCCGTCCGGGCCAGCCGCCGTTCACGCGCGGGATCCATCCGACCGGCTATCGCAGCCGACTTTGGACGATGCGCATGTTCGCGGGCTTCGGCGCGGCGGAGGACACGAACGGGCGGTTCCACCAGCTGTTGTCGGCCGGCCAGACCGGGCTATCGATCGCCTATGACATGCCGACCCTGTATGGCTACGACACCGACGACCCCGAGGCGGAAGGCGAATTCGGGACGTGCGGCGTCGCGGTCAGCAGCCTCGCCGACATGGAGGTCCTGCTCGACGGCCTGCCGCTCGACCGGGTCTCGACCTCGATGACCATCAACTCCCCGGCGGCCCCGATCTGGGCGATGTACATCGTCGCGGCGGAGCGGGCCGGCGTGCCCCGCGATCGGCTGGAGGGCACCACCCAGAACGACATCCTCAAGGAGTTCGTGGCCCAGAAGGAGTACCTCTTTCCGCCCCAGCCCTCGATGCGCCTCGTGACCGACACCATCGAGTTCGGGACCCGTGAGATGCCGCGCTGGAACACGGTCTCGATCAGTGGCTAT
>DASPHN010000021.1:0-29934 GCA_035629655.1 Saccharimonadales bacterium (SeqCode)
GGGCGGGTGGAGGCCGTGACCATCGCGCTCCGCGAGGGGCTCGTCGATGGCGAGGTGTCCCCGGCCGCCGGTGGCGACACGGCTTGAGCGCGGCCGGCTCGACCGGCGCTCGCCGAGAAAATGAACATCACTGGGTCACGCGCCTAGGGAGGTCGCCAGATGGCCCCGCGTCAGGCGCGGACTACGGTGGCGCTCTCGTCCGACGCGTGTGGGTGCCCGCGTCCGTCAACGACGACCCAGGAGGGATCCGAGTCATGCGTCCCACACGACCCGCGATGCGCCGAGTGGTGGCGCTCCTCATCGCCGCCGGCCTGCTCGCAAGCCTGCCGGTCGCCGCATCGGCCGGCCGAGCACTCCGGGTGCAGGAACAGACCCTCGAGGCGGGGTGCAACGTCGAGGACGCGGCCTGGCAGGCCGGCACGTTCGCCTTCCTGACGAGCCGAGGCGACCCATATGGGGAGCTCTTCGCGTGGGCCGTGCCGGTCGACGAGGAGGCGCCGCCTGACTATCTGGCTGACGGCAGCGTCCCGCCGATGGTCGTGTCGTGGTCCGGGTACGACGCCACGCTGGAGCTCCCAGTCACGGATGGGACCGGAGCCCCGGCCGGCACGGCGACCGTGGTCTACGACCTGGAGGCGGTCGGCGATCCGATCCCGCTCGAGACACGGGATCACACCAGCAATGCCTGGTTCATCGAGACCGGCACGGGTTGGGAGTTGGAGGGGACGGCGACGATCGGGTTGCCGGACGGGTCGAGCATCGAGGCGTCGTGCTTCGGCTTTGCCCGCGACGTGCAGATCTTCGAGACCGATCCTTCGTCGCGCATCCGTCAGGACGACCGCGTCCAGCTCGAGTGCGCCCTCGTCGGGCCGGACGAGCAGACCCTCGATCTGGGCATCGACCTCGCCGCCGACGGCGGCGATGGCTTCATCTTCGGGACGGTGGGCCTGACCGGCGAACCGCTCGCGGGCCTCGATGGCCAGGGGGCCGTCGATGGCGCGTCCATCGAAGGCACGGCCACCATGCACGATCCGTTCACGGGCGAGCAGCTGGGGACGGCGGCTCTCGACGCGACCCTGTCCCCGACCGGCGAGCGCGAGACGATCGTGATGCCGTACACCAACGGACCCATCCGCCTCACGTTCGACTACCAGGCGGTCGACGGCACCTTCACCGTGATGCCCGACACGGGCGATCCCGTCGCCTTCGACCTCACCGACTGCGTGGCGGCGGCCGTCCACATCAAGGATCAGCTGCACGCGGCGAACGGCCCCAAGCCGAAGGGCAAGGCCGTCCCGAACGACACACCCGACACCGCACAGCCCCTCGACGTGGGTGACCAAGCCCGGGTCATGACCAGGACCGCGGCGCCGGCGCCAGAAGCGCCGTCGGAGGACTGCCTGGGCTTCGACCTCGTCGGAACGGTCTGGTACTCGGTGACGGCCGAATCGGATGGGCCGTTGACCATCGACACGGCCGGCAGCGACTTCGACACGGCGCTGGCGGTCTACGCGGCCGACGGCTCGCTCGACCCCATCCCGGGTGCGTGCAACGACGACGTCGGCGTGCCGCCGTTCGGCCGGCTCATCCAGGCCCAGGTGACGTTCGAGGCCGTGGCCGGCACGACCTACCTGGTCCAGGTCGGGTCCTTCCCGGGCGATGGTCAGCTGTACGGGAAGCTCATCATCGCCGTTCGTTGAACCGTGCCGACATGATCGTGGAACGGCCCACGACACCGGACGACCTCGCTGTGTCGGGCGAGGTGGATCCGGATGGCGCCGGACTGGCGAGCGTCGCCATCCGACTCGTGATCGGCGCGGCGATCCGCCGCGCCGGCCACGGGACGATCCGCCTCGAGGTGCACGGCGATGCGCTCGTCGTCGAGCGCGGCGAGCTGGTCTGGCTCGTGACGACGAACAAGGGGTGGGCGCACCTGCGTGGATCGGCCACCACCGATGACGGTCGGCAGCTGCCGTTCCGAGCCGACCTGTACAGCGCGGCGGCCGTCGATGATCCCGGGCGAGACCGAGTCGCGCTTCGGCTCTATGCGCAAGACGCCGACCCGAACCTCGCCAGTCCCGCGTTCAAGCTGTATGGCTGGTTGCCGCATGGCAGCGTCGCGCTGGGGCGGCCGGGATGAGCATGTTGCTACCGAAGGGATCCCGAACCGCAACGTCTTGACACGCCCGTGCGGCGCGTCATCATCCGCCCCATGCATCCCGCGAAGGTGCGTGCGACCTTCGTCGGCAGGACCCAGGAACTCGACCGACTCGGCTCGGCGCTCGATCGGACCATCACGCGCGACAGCGTCACGATCCTCTGCGAAGGGGACGCGGGCATCGGCAAGACCCGCCTCGTGACCGAGTTCGCCATGCGCGCCCGCCAGGCCGGAGCGAGCGTCCTCGTCGGGGGGTGCGTCGATGCGGGCTCCGCAGGCCTGCCCTACGGCCCCGTCGCCGAGGCGATGCGGACGGCCGTGAGCTCGGGGGCCCTCGATCCGGCGACGCTACACGACGGAGTCGTCGATCAGCTCGCCATCCTCGTCCCCGACATCGGCCGCCACGCGCGCGGCGCGGCCCCGGTCGACGCCCCGGTCGGGCTCGGCCAGGTTCGCCTCTTCGAGGCGATCCTGACGGCGATCCATGCGATCGCCGCGGATCGGCCGGTCGTCGCGATCATCGAGGACGTGCATTGGGCGGACCGGGCCACCCTGGATCTCCTCGCCTTCCTTGTGCACAACCTCGAAGGGTCGCGCGTCCTGCTGATCATCACCGTGCGGACCGATGGCGTCCCCCCCGATGCGCCGATCGCCAGCGCGATCGCGGAGCTCCGGCGCCGGCCGTCCGTGGAGCAGCTCCTGGTCGATCCGCTGGACCGCGCGGCCGTCGGCGACCAACTCTGCTCGATCCTCGGCGAGGCGCCGGACGACACGCTGCTCGACCGGGT
This sequence comes from Saccharimonadales bacterium (SeqCode), assembly GCA_035629655.1. GTDB lineage: Bacteria > Chloroflexota > Limnocylindria > Limnocylindrales > CSP1-4 > SPCO01. The sequence goes on from DASPHN010000021.1 coordinate 2,947, forward strand.
TCGCCATCGATCCGACGGCAACCCGTTCTTCGTGGAGCAGCTGGCCTGGGCGCATGTGGATGGCGAGCCCGATGCCGTTCCGTCGAGCCTGCGCGACATCCTGCTGACGAAGCTCAGCCGCCTCTCGTCCGAGACGCTCGACCTGCTCGGCGCCGCGTCGGTCGCCGGCCAGCGGGTCGACGAGATGTTCCTGGCCACCGTCCTGGACGTGGACGAGTCGGCGGTGATCGCGCCACTTCGCGAGGCGATCCGAGCCAGGCTCCTCGTCGCCGGCTATGGCGACCGCGGGACCTACGGGTTCCGCCACGCCCTCATGGCCGAGGCGGTCGCTGCGGACCTGCTCGAGGTCGAGCGCCGAGCCCTGCACGCTCGCTGCGCCGATGCGCTGGTCGCCGAACGGCCGCGGCCTGGCGCCGATCGCGCCCAGTGGGCCGCACGAGTCGCCCACCATCGCGCTCGATCGGGCGACCGGATGGCGACGATCGGGGCCTCGATCGAGGCGGCCCTCGCCGCCGAGGCGGTCGCGGCGCACGGCGACGCGCTCGCCCACTACCGACGCGCGACCGAGCTGCTGCTCCCGAGCGACCCGATCCCGACGGCCGATTGGGATCGCGCCGAGCTGTTCGAGCGGGCCGGCGCCTGTGCGGCGGTCGCCGGCGATCCGCATGAGGCGGCCCGGTTCACGACGGCGGCCATCGATGCCCTCCCGCACGATGCGGACCCGTTCCGGCGGGGCCGGCTGCTCGTGCGCTCGAGCGAGTACCAGTGGACGTCATCCGATGACCGCTTCCTCGCGACGTTGCGTCTTGCCGCGGACGTCATCCCGGCGGATCCACCGAGCGCCGTGCGCGCCGATGCCCTCGTCGCGCTCGGGTTCCACCACCAGTACCAGGGGGCGTCGGCTGCGGCGCGGGCGGCCTGGGAAGAGGCCCGGACGACCGCTCTCGCCGCAGCAGGAGCGGAACGCGAGCTGGCGATGGCGACGATCTGCCTCGCGACGATGGACCTCGACGCCGGCGAGATCGAGCGGGCGGATCGCGCCCTGGACGGTGCGCGCCAGATCTTGCGTGCGAGCGGGGCGCCCGGCGATGCGTCGGCGGGCTGGATGGACCTCGTGGGGGTCCTCGGCCATGCCGGACGCGACGAGGATGCCGTCTCCGCGTGTCGCGAGGGCCTCGCGCGGGCGCGCTCGTATGGGTACGAGGCGTACTACGGGGGCGCACTCGTGGCTAACGGCGCCGAGTGCCTCGTGAATCTCGGCCGGCCAGCCGAAGCGGCCGAGCTGCTGGACACGGTGCCCGTCGGCCGCGCTGGTGGGTTCGTGGACCTGGGGTTGCGGATCACGCGATCGCTCGTACACGTCTCGCTCGGCGACACCGACCTCGCCCTGGCCGAGTTGGACGGGATGGGCGACCAGACCGACCATGGCGACGCGACGATGGGTCGATACCGCGCCCTCGTCGACGCCGAGGCCCGCGTCCAGGGCGGCCGGATCGATGACGTCGCGGCCATCGTCCGGCATGCGCTCGCCGGGCCGTCGACCCATGTGCCCGACACCGACCACCGAGCCGCCCTGGTCTGGTCCGGCGTTCGCGCGGCGGCCGAGCGCGCGGCACGAGCGCGCGCACGTCGTGATCGTCTCGCCCTGTGTGCCGCCGAGGACGACGCCACGGAGTGGTTGGCCGGTCTCGAGGCGACCATCGCGGAGCGGCCGTCACGAGCTCCCGGCGTCGTCCGCGCCCGAGCGTTCCAGTCCCTTGCCGAGGCCGAGGCAAGCCGTCTGGCCGGTCATCCCGATCCTGCGGCGTGGGCAACGGCTGCCGAACGCTGGACGACCGTCAACGGCGTCTTCCGCCGCCTGTACGCCCGGATCCGCGAGGCCGAGGCGTTGCTCGACCAGGGACGAGCCGGGCGGTCCACGGCCACGGCGTGCCTGGTCGAGGCGCACCGCGAGGCGTGCGAGCGAGGCGCTGGAGCCCTCGTGGAGCTCGCCCGGGCCATCGCGGCCCGCGCCCGCGTCGATCTCGTCGAACACGCGGCCGCGACCCCCGCCCAGGTCGAACGCCGGAACGGCGACGCACGTGCTCCGGCCGAAGACGCGCGCCGGTCGGCGATGCGGGCCTATGGGCTGACCCTCCGCGAGGTGGAGATCCTCGGGCTGCTGGCCACCGGCCTCACCAACCGCGAGATCGGGGAGCGCCTGTTCATCAGCCCCAAGACCGCCGGGGTGCATGTCTCGAACCTGCTCGGGAAGCTCGGGGTCAGCGGTCGCGTGCAAGCCGCCACGGTGGCCCACCATCTCGGCATCGCGACCAGCTAGCCCTCGCGGCGGAGTGCGTCCAGGACCACGGGGTCGATCCAGCCGCGAGCCGCCGCACGCTCCTCCAGGTTGGCCATGCCCATCCAGCTCAGCAGGGCCGAATCCCACCCATCGTCCCAGTCGGCCGTCGCCGGCCGTGCGTCCCCGACGCGCGACCCCGCGGTCATCCCTGCACGGACGGCGGCGGCGAGCTCGTCGTCGCGGCCGGGCACCCAGCCGGCCCGTCCCAGCCGCTCCCGGAGCTCTGCGGCCAGCGCGGCATCGATCGACAGGAGATCGGCGATGGACGGGCGCTCGCTCAGGATCCGCACGACGTCCCGGAGGCGGATGAGCTCGGGCACCGGATCGCGGTGGTCGTCCACCCGGAGGTCGATCCAGCGATCGTCACCGCCGGCATATCCGCCGCCGGTCCGGACGACGAGGAGGGCCGCGGACTGGCGCCCCCGCCGATCACCGCCGGCCCGATCGCCCGCCAGCAGCGCCGCGAGCAGGCGGTCCGGCAGCCCGCCGCTCACCGAGTCGAAGGCCTCGACCATCGCCTCGATGACCTCCGGTCCGGCCAGGATATTGCCCTGGACCGCCCAGCCGTCGCCGGTCCGGCCGCCTGCCCACGGCACGCAACCGGGTCCGGTGTAGTTCGCCCCGACCCCGGTCACGGCCACGATGCCGACCTGCCGCTCCGCGGCGCCCGGGTCGGCCCTGACAAGGCCATCGAGCACGTCCAGCGCGCTCCCTCCCGCCTCGAGGCCAGCCAGCCCATCCGGACCGAACGCGACGTTCGCGTAGGCCTGGGTCGCGATGGCCCCGATGCCGGCTCGCGCCCAGGGCACGACGGATCCGACCGCCGGGAACTTCGAGGCGACCGCGACACCCAGGGCGCCGTCCGCATCGCGGGCGACGATCGAGAACGTCACGAGGCCGATCCACCGAGCGTGACCCGCGGATCGAGGGCGGCGACGAGGATGTCGACGATGAGGTTGATCACGACGATGCACATCGTGGCGAACAGGACGGTCCCGAGGAGGAGCGGGAGATCCTCCTGGGTCACGGCGTCGATCGCGAGCTTGCCGATGCCACGCCACGAGAACACTGCTTCGACGATCACGACGCCCCCGAGCAGGACGCCGAGGTCGAGCCCGACCTGCGTGAGGACCGGGGCCAAGGCGTTGCGGAACGCATGGCGCCATGCGACCCGCCCGTCCGACGCGCCCTTGGCCTTCGCCGTCCGAGCGTAGTCCTGGTGCAGCTCGTCGAGCAGGGCGGTGCGGGTCAGCCGAGCGTAGTAGGCGGCCAGCCCGACCCCGAGGGTCAGCGCCGGCAGGAACAGATATCGGAGGTCCATGGGCTCGTAGCCCCCGATCGGGAAGAGCTCGATGCCGAGGTGACGGGCCGGCTGGTACGCGAACAGGTAGAGCAGCACGGAGCCGACGAGGAAGGCCGGGGCGGCCACGAGGATCGACGTGCCGACGATCGCGGCGCGGTCGGTCGGTCCACCCGGCCGGGTCGCGGACCGCATGCCGAGCGGTACGCCGATCGCGAGCGCGATGAGGACGCCGGCGACCACGAGCTGGGCGGTGGCCGGCACCCGGTCGAGGAGGATGTCGACGACGGGGCGGTTGAGCTGGTACGAGGTCCCCAGGTCCAGGTGCAGCACGCCCCAGAGGTACCGGGCCATCTGCTCGAGGAGTGGCTGGTCGAGGCCGAGGGCGACCCGGATGTTCTCGACCGCCTCGGCGCTGGCGTTCCGTCCGGCGATCGCCTTGGCCGGATCGGTCGGGGCGATGTAGGCCAGGACGAAGGTGAACAGGCCCACGGCCAGCAGGACCGTCACGCCCCACAGCACGCGCCGGACGAGATAGGTGATCACGGCGGCATCATGACTCCCGGGGCGCCAGTGGAGGGCGCCCCGGGAGGGGAGGTGGAGGCGGAGCGTCGGGTCACTCCGCGACGGCGATCGTCCGAAGGTCGAATGAGTAGACGGGGTGGAGGTAGGTCCCGCTCACCCGGGCCGAAACGACCTCGACCGTCTCGCTCAGGGTGGTCGGCACCCAGGGAGCCGCGGCCATGATCTGCTTCTGGATGTCCTGGTACATCGAGATCCGCGTGGCATCGTCCGGCTCCGCCAGCGCCTTCGCCGCGAGCGCGTCGATCGCCGGGTCGCACCACCACGAGATGTTCGCCCCACCCTCCACAGCGGCCGCGCAGGACAGGATCGGGTCGATGAAGTCGGACGGGTCCGGGAAGTCCTGGAACCAGCCGATGTAGACCATCGGCGCCTGGTGCGGAGTCGCGATCGTGCCGAGCAGGACGTCGAACTCCTGGAGGACGATCTTGACCGTGATCCCGATCTTCGCGAGGTCGACCTGGATCGCCTCGGCCATCGACTTCGAGAGATCCGAGGGGTCGGTGTAGAGCTCGGTCTCGAAGCCCGCCTGACCCGCTTCCTGCATGAGCGCCTGCGCCCGCGCGAGGTCGTAGGGGTAGGGATCGCACGTCGGGTCGTAGCCGGGCATGTTCGGTGGAAAGATGCACGTCGCCGGGCCGCCCCGGCCGTTCTGGAGCTTGACCAGGTTGGCCTTGTCGACCGCGTGGTTGATGGCCTGGCGGACCTTGACATCGGACAACGGGGAGTCGGGCGCGCTCGTGTCGAGCGACAGGTAGAAGACCGCCACGTCCGTCCGGCGGTGGATCCGACCGCTCAAGTCCGGATCCTCGACGGTGGCGTTGTACTCGCCGGCCGGGATGAAGTCACCCATGAGGTCCAGCTGGCCGACGATCGCCTGCTGGAGCTGCGTGGTGGCATCGAGGCCGATCCGGATCTCGGCCCCGGCGTTCATCGGCGCCGTGCCCCAGTACTCGGCGTTGCGCGCGAAGGTCGCGATCTCGCCCGGCTTGTACTCGACGAGATGGTATGGGCCGGTGCCGATGGGGGCGGCCCCGAACGCGGTCGCATCCAGACCGGCCTCCTTGGGCACGACCGAGCCGAAGCCCATGGCCAGGATGTTGAGGATCCGCTTGTCGGGCGCCGCGAGCTCGATCTCGACCGTGAGCGGGTCGATCGCCCGGATACCCGAGGCTGTCGGCGCCGAGCCATCGAGGACCGCATCAGCGCCCGCGATGATCGAGAAGAAGGCCGGCCCGACCGGCGACGGATTGGGTTTGAGGTCGGGATCGAGGATGCGGTTGAGCGAGGCCACGACGTCGTCCGCGGTCATCTCGCGCAGCACCGTGCCATCGGGCTGGTAGAAGTCCACGCCCGAGCGCAGCTTGAAGGTGTACGTCTTGCCGTCGGCCGACACCGTCGGCATCGCCTCGGCGAGACCGGGCACGAGTCCGGTCCCTTCGTCGTACATCACGAGCTGGTCGTAGAGCAGCCGGGTCGCGGCTCCCGACACGGTGTCGTAGGAGAGCGCGGGATCGAAGTACTGGATGTCGCTCTCGAAGCCGATCGACACGATACCGCCGGCGGTCGCCGGCGGCGGGTCACTGGACGGGGCGACAGAGGTGTCGCTGGTCGCCGCCGCCGCCGATGGGGTCGACCCGCTCGCGGCCGGGGCCACCGAGGCCGTCGTTCCGCCGCACGCGGACACGCCGATGCTGCCTGCAGCCAGCCAGGCGAGCACGAGCCGCCGCCTCGAGGGTCCGCCCATCTCGTTCCTCCGGTCCCTGATCGGTGCGTGGCGGGCCCCAGCCGGCCATCGACCTCCGGGATCATCGATGGCCCGGTGCACCGCCGCATCGGGCGACCGCCTTAGGTTGAGCCCCGGGGGGTGTTCATTTCGGCGAACCGATCAGTGTTCAGGTCCGCCAGCCCCGCGGGTCGAGCGCGTCGCGCAGCGCGTCGCCGAGCAGGTTGAACGCCAGGACCGTGACCGTGATGCACAGGCCCGGCAGGAGCACGAGTCTCGGGTCGGTCGCGAGGTAGTCGAGATATTCCGCGAGCATCGTCCCCCAGGTCGGGGTCGGCGGCGGCACGCCCGCGCCGAGATACGAGAGGGTCGACTCGAAGAGCACCGCGGTCGCGATGCCCAGCGACGCGTAGACGACGAGCAACGGCGCGAGATGCGGCACGAGGTGGCGAAGGAAGATCCGCGAGGTCGACGCGCCCAGGGCGCGCGACGCATCCACGAAGTCGCTCTCGCGCAGGACGAGCACGCGGCCGTACATGATCCGCGCGGTCGAGGTCCAGAGCGTCAGCCCGATGATGATCGCGACGAGCGATTCGCTGGCCCCCAGCACGAAGGCGAGGGTGATCGTCAGCAGCAGCACGGGAAAGGACAGCCACAGATCGGTGAAACGCATGAGCAGGCTCTCGACCGGGACCGCGATGCCCCGCCCGAACGGGAGGCGGATCCGTGGCCGGCCGGCCAGCGCCGCCGTCGCTCCGACCAGCAGACCCAGCACCGAGGCCATCAGCGTCGCGCCGATGCCGATCGCCAACGAGGTCCGGGCGCCGTACAGCAGGCGGCTCAGGTAGTCGCGACCGGACGCGTCGACCCCGAGCGGGAAGCGTTCGCTCGGTCCGGTCGGATCCCCGTTGCTGGCGATGGCGTCCCGGAATGGCTCGAACGGGTCGTACGGTGCGATGACCGGGGCCAGGACCGCGGCACCGATCATCCCGACGGCCAGCACGGCGCCGACCCAGAACATCGGATTTCGGCGGAGGGTGCGCCACGCTCGGCTCGAGCCCGACCGCATCGGGCCATCGTCGGCGGCCCGCTCCACGGACGGGACGACGACGCTGACCCGCTCGAAGCCGAGACGCATGGCCGGAGCGTATCGTGCCCGTCCACGGGCGCATCGGGCAGGTGCCGTAGACGACCAGCTTCTGCGTGCTCAGTCCGGTGGCTGGAGTCGGGTGCCCTCGAAGGTCTCGATGGCCGCGACGAACTCCGGGGTGATCGGGGTCGGCCGTTCGGTCGCGTAGTCGTACCGGACCAGGATCGAGTCGCTGATCGCGACCAGCCGCGACGGCCCATCGGCCACCTCGTCCCGGGCGGTCAGGCGATGCTCGAGGGTGAAGCTCGTCGTCCCGACCCGCGTGGCGCGGCTTTCGACCGTGACGACATCCGTGTGGAAGACCTGGGCGCGATAGGTGATGCGCGCCTCGGCGAGGATCAGGCTTTCGGCGCCGTGGTGGCGCTCGGCGACCGGCTCACCCGTCACGTCGGTCCAGTACTGGATGCGCGCGGCCTCGCAGTAGGTCAGGTAGACCGCATTGTTCACGTGGCCCATGGCATCGGTGTCGGCGAAGCGGACATCGATCGTGACCCGATGGGCGAAGTCGCCCGTGAGGTCGCGCGCGTCCGGTGCGGTGGCGATGCGGTCATGGGTCGGCATGTCGGGCGTCAGTCTGCGACCTCGACGACGAGCGTGCCGACCATCCCGGCCTCGGCGTGGCCCTCGACCGTGCATTCGACGAGATACGTGCCGGGCGCGTCGATGCGGAACCGGATCTTCTGGATCTGGCCGGGCCTCGCGCCGGCGTCGACGTTGGCCAGTCCCGAGACCTCCCAGTCATGGAACATCGGGTCGTCGTTGCGGAACTGGAGCACGACCGTCTCGCCCGTCCGCACCCGCAGGTCGGCCGGCTGGAATGAAACGTCCTTGGCCACGACCTCGACGTGGACCGCGGTCGCATCGATCGCGCGGTCGGCGGCGAGGACCCCGCCCGCGATCCCGAGCGACGCGGCGGCGACGACGACCAGGAACCACGCCTCACGCAGGCGTCCGAGTGCCCCCCGGCGCCTGACCCGATGGACGGCGTCGGGTCGCGCGTCGAACGCCCGCAATCGGAGCGAGTTGAGCACCACCGCGACCGACGAGAGGGCCATGGCCCCGGCTGCTAGGGCGGGCGAGAGCATCACGCCGAAGGTCGGGAACAGGACGCCCATGGCGACCGGGATGAGCACGACGTTGTAGGCGAACGCCCAGAACAGGTTCTGGCGGATGACCGCCATCGTCGCCCGCGACAGACCGATCGCGGCCGGGATGCCGCGCGGGTCGCCACCGATGAGTGTCACGTCCGACGCCTCGATCGCGACATCGGCGCCCGTCCCGATGGCGATGCCGAGGTCGGCCTGGGCGAGCGCCGGGGCGTCGTTGATGCCGTCCCCGACCATGGCCACCGTCCGGCCGCGATCCTGCAGCCGCCGGACGACCTCGACCTTCTCCTCGGGCAGGACGTCGGCCAGGACCTGGTGGGACGCGATCCCGACCTGCTGGGCCACGGCCTCGGCCGTGCCCCGTGCATCGCCGGTCACGAGCCAGACCTCGATCCCCGCCGCGAGCAGCTCGCGGACGGCGGTGCCGGATCCGGCGTTCACCGGGTCGCTGATGGCCAGCAGGCCGGCCGCACGGCCATCGACGGCGACGATGGCCAGCGTCCGGCCGGCCGCCGCGGCGCGCTCGATCGCTGCCTCCACTGGCGCGAGATCGACGCCGCGACTCTCGAGCAGGCGCCGGTTGCCGACGAGGACCTCGCGCGGCCCGTCGTCGGTCGCGACCGACCCGCGCACGCCGCCACCCACCACCGCGGCGAAGTCGGTCACGCGCCCGAAGCCGAGCTCGTCGACGTTCGCCCGGACCACGATCGCGGCCCCGAGTGGGTGCTCGCTGGCGCGTTCGACGGCGCCGGCCAGGTCCAGGACCATCGCCGGCGTGAAACCCTCGGCGGCGTGCACCTCGTCGACCCGGGGCCGCCCGAGCGTGAGCGTGCCCGTCTTGTCGAGCACCACGGCATCGACCCGATGGGCGATCTCCAGCGCCTCGCCGCCACGGATCAGGATGCCGGCCTCGGCCCCACGTCCCGTGCCGACCATGATCGCCGTCGGCGTGGCCAAGCCCATCGCGCAGGGACAGGCGATGACGACGACCGCGATGAATGACGTCAGGGCGAGGGTCAGGCGCGGCTCGGGCCCGAGGACGAGCCAGACGAGGAACGTCCCGCCAGCCACGACGAGCACGAGGGGCACGAAGACCTCGGCGATCCGGTCGGCCAGCCGTTGGATGGGCGCCTTGCTGCCCTGCGCTCGCCCGACGAGTTCCACGATGCGCGCGAGGGCGGTGTCCCGGCCGACCTTCGTCGCGCGCATGACGAACGTGCCCGTCGTGTTGAGCGTGGCACCGATGACCTGGTCGCCGATGCCAACCTCGACCGGGATCGGCTCACCGGTGAGCATCGATGCGTCGACGGCCGATGCCCCCTCGATGACCACGCCATCGACCGGCACCTTGTCGCCGGGTCGCACCCGCAGGCGATCGCCGACCACGACCGACTCGAGCGGCACGTCGACGTCGAGATCGTCCGGGCCCAGCCGCCGAGCGGTCGTGGCCTGCAGGGCGACCAATCGCCGGATCGCGCCCGTGGTCTGGGTCTTGGCGCGCGCCTCGAGCCATCGCCCGAGCAGGACGAGTCCGAGGATGATCGTCGACGAGTCGAAGTAGGTCTCCGGGTGGAGTCCGGCCTCGTGGATCACCTCGGGGAAGAGGGTCACGAAGACGCTGTATGCCCACGCCGCGGACGTCCCGATCGCGACGAGGGTGTCCATGTTGGTCGTGCGGTGACGCGCCGCGCGCCAGGCCGCTCGGTAGAACCGCCGCCCGGCCCAGACCTGGATGATCGTGGCCGGGACCAGCGCGATCCAGTTGATGGTCGTCATCGGGATGGCCGTCTGGGGGACGAACATCGCCACCATGATCGCCAGCGCGACGCCGATGGAGACGACGGCGCCGACGAGCAGCGCCCGAGTCTCCCGGCTCCGCTGGGCGTCCTCTTCGGAAAGTTCCTCGGCGAGGGTCAGCGGCACTGCGTCGGCGGCACGCTGCGATCCCTCGCGGACGTCATAGCCGGCGGCCTCGACCGCACCGACCAGCGCGGCCCGGTCGGCCACCTCGGGCAGGTACTGGATGGTGGCCATCTCGGTCGCGAGGTTCACGGACGCCGACGAGACACCAGGGGTCTGGCGCAGGAAGCGCTCGATCCGGTTGACGCACGACGCACAGGTCATCCCCTCGATGGGGAGGACGACCTCGGCGGCGGCCGGATCGGTCTCGTGGATCGCGGGCGTGGTTCGCTTGCTCATACTCCCTGGGAGTATACCATCGAGCAGACTGATCTCCGCATGGACGACCACGTGGCGGTCTACCGCACCCTCCCCGGGCCGTATGGCCCATACCACGTCGCGGCCACCGGACGGGGCATCGTCGCCGCCGAGTGGCTCGCCTCCGAGACGAGCTTCGTCGAGCGACTGGCCGACCGCCTGGGCGGCCGGATCGTGCCTGCGGGCGACGCGCCGGCGACCGATCGTGCGCGCCGACGGCTCGACGACGCGAACGCGACCCTCGAGGCCGTGCTCGACGGAGCCCCGGTCGACGCTTCGGACATCCCCCTCGACCTGCACGATCGACCCGACTGGGATCGCCGGGTCCTGCTCGCCGTCCAGCAGCTGGCGTACGGCGAGACGGCGAGCTACGGCGGGATCGCCCGGCGTATCGGGGCGCCGCGTGCCGCCCGGGCGGTCGGCGGAGCGATGGGCCGGAACCCGGTCACCCTCATCGTGCCGTGCCACCGCGTGATCGCAGCCGACGGGACGCTCGGTGGTTACGGTGGCGACGGCCCGTTCGAGCGCCACGACAGCCTCGAGCGGAAACGAGCCCTCCTCATGCGTGAGGGCGTCACGGTCGGCCGGCGCGCCGTCTAGACTCGGGCCTCAGCGGCCGCCGTCACGCGGCCAGGACCGGGGATCGGTTCGATCGGGATCGGCGCCTCGCGCGGGCGCCCATGGAGGCGACATGACCGCTGCGGCCGTGCCCGCGCCGTCGATGTTCTCGGTGTTCCGGCGCCGGGACTTCTCGCTGCTGTGGCTCGCCCAGCTCATCTCCACCGCCGGCTCGGCCCTGACGGATCTGGCGGCCGGCATCTGGGTCTACCGCGAGACGGGATCCGCCCTGGCCGTGGGGCTGACGCTGATGGCCACGGCCGTGCCGAGCCTCGTGGTCGGCCTCCTCGCCGGCGTCTATGTGGACCGACACGACCGACGCAAGATCATGATCATCACCTGCCTCGTCCAGTCGGTGATCGTCGGACTCCTCGCGCTGACCGTCGAGTTCGACTCGATCATCGGCCTGTACGCCCTCATCCTGCTCAACGCAGGCGTGAAGCAGTTCTTCGACCCCGCACACGACAGTCTCATCCCCGAGTTGGCGAGCGATGAGGAGCTGTCCGCCGCGAACGCCTTCCTCTCGATCGCGGCGTTCGGCTCGACGGCGATCGGATTCGCGGGCGCCGGGCTCCTGGCCAGCACGGTGGGGCTGACCTGGGCGTTCATCCTGGATGCGGTGTCCTTCCTCGTCTGCGCCGGCCTGCTCGCCCTGATGCGGAAGCACCCGATGCCCATCCCGGAAGAGGACGCGAGCGTCTCCGTCGTCGTCGAGAACCTGAAGGTCGGCCTGGCGACCCTCTTCGGGACACCGATCATCCGCTCCCTGTTCATCGTCGGGGCGTTCATGTTCGTGGCGTTCGGCCTCTGGAACGTGCTGCTCCTGCCCTTCTCGATCCAGGAGCTGGGTGCCACCGAGTTCGAATACGGCCTGCAGGAGGGCCTGACGTCCGTCGGCTTCGTCGTCGGCTCGCTGCTGATGGCGCGCTTCTCGGGGCTGCTGCCGGAGCCCGCCTGGATCGTCGTGTCGCTCGTCGGCATGGGCATCGCGGGCATCGCGTACGCGATGGCGACGTCCGTGCCGGTCGCCATCCTGCTCGTGACGATCTCAGGGCTGCTCCAGCCGCCGTCGTCGGTGTCGCGCTCGGTCCTGCTCCAGCGCAACACGCCGCGCGAGATGCGCGGACGCGTCTTCTCCGCCTTCTACGTCATGCGCGACGTGATCTTCCTGATCGGCATGGCGGGCGCCGGCCTGGCCGACATCGTCGATATCCGGCTGCTCATCATCATCGCGTCGTCGCTGCTGTTCGTGTCGGCAGCGTTCACGCTCGTCGCGCCCGGCCTGGGCGTCACGACGTGGCGCGGCGCGTCGGCGCGGCTGGCGGCAGCCGTGGAGGGAGCGACGGACCTCGTCACCGTGCCGGTCCGGCCGGCCACCCTGGCCGACTTCGACCAACTGGCCGTCCGGCTCGGCGTGTTCGGCCGGCTGACCGCCGAGCAGCGCACGCAGTTCGTGTCCGAGGCGACCGTCCGCCAGGTCCCCAGCGGCACGCGCGTCGTCGAGCACGGCGACGTCGCATCCTCGGCCTTCTTCGTGCTGGATGGCTCAGCGACGGCCGGCGTGCCTGATGACGGCGGCGGCTACCGCGGCCTCTCGACGATGGGGCCTGGCGATTTCTTCGGGGAGATCGCGGCCCTGACCGGCAGCGCCCGCACGGCCGATGTCATGACGGACACGGACTCGACGCTGCTCGAGGTCCCGGCGACGGCGCTGCGCGCGACGATGGTCGTGCCCGAGATCTCGAAGGTGGTCCTCTCGACGCTCACCAGCCGGCTCGTCCGGACCGAATCGGCCGATCTGCCGCGCCTGGCCGGCGTCGATCAGCAGGACCTCCGCGACCTGCGCACGCCGAGGCCGGCCGTCGAGTCGCTGCCGCGCACCTACGCCGGGGGTGAGGGCACGTCCTAGGGGTGTGTCCTAGGCGACAGTCCGGCGGTCGCGCATGGGCTGGCCGTTCGCGACGCCGAGGGCGTACAGTCCGTGCATCGGCAACCCCGAGGAACGTACGGTGAGGCAGACACGATGAGCGACAAGAAGTTCCGGCTCCCCAAGGACGGCGTGGTCGAGCCCGACGGCGCCCCGAACCTGATCGACGACAACGACGTCGAGGGCCATGGCCTTCCGGTCACGCCCCCGCCGGCGATGCCCCATCGGAGCCCGGGCCACGGTGGCGAGAACATCCCGACGGTCGAAGACGAAGGTGGTCCCGAAAGCGTCGCCCGTTTCTAGCACGTAAGCGCGGCGCGATCGCGCCCTCATCTCCGCTTCCCTCACCGACACCGCCCGACCTCCAGGGCGGTGTCGTCATGTCCGGGCCGTCGCGTCAGGTCGGCGTATCGGCCGTGGCGGCGAGCAGGGCCTTGATCTCGAACGGGCTGGCTGCCGGATGCGCGGACCGCAGCCGCGCCGCGAGGCCGGCGATATGCGGGGCGGCGAACGAGTTGCCCGTTGCCCGGATCCGCCCGCCGTCGCGCCAGGCCACGTCGACATCGACCCCATACGCCCCGAACTCGACGGGCGGCGCCGGATTGTAGAACCAGACCTCCGGGTCGGCGACGTCGTGGGCCGCGACGGACACGACCGAGGCGAAGAGCGAGGGATACGAGGGTCCGGGCACGTTGTTGGCCGCGCACACCAGGAGCGTGTTCGCGAAGTAGGCCCGGTCGGCGAGGTCGTGGAACGTCCCGAACAACGCATCGCTCCGGGACGACAGGCTGAGGTTCACGACGTGGACACCCCGCTCGATGGCCCAGTCGACGGCGGCGGCCACCGCTTCGCCCTTGCCCCGGTTGTCCGCCCCGAGGACACGGATCGAGAGCAGTTCGGCGCCGGGTGCCAGGCCGTGGATGATCCCGGCACACGCCGTCCCGTGCCCGACCGGATCCGTCGCCGTGGGGTCGTCGACGACCGTCGGGTCCAGGCCGTCGAATTCGACCCGATGGCGTCCCACGAGGCGCCCGCCGACGGCCGGGTGGTCGACATCGACCCCGGAGTCGACGATGGCCACCGTGACCCCGGTCCCGTCGGCGGTCCCGAAGACTGCGGCCCGGTCCAACCGTCCGAGGGGCGCCGCTCGACCGAGCGCATCGCGCCGGTCCGAGGCGAACGGCTCGCTCCAGGCCGGCAGCGGCCCGGTCATCGACGGCCGGTCCGCGACCGACCGCCGGCTGGGGCACGTCGACGGAGCAGCACGTCGAGCCACTCCCCTGCGACCGCCACGAGCTCCGGATCGACGTCGCGCAGCCGCGCGAGGCGGTCCGCCAAAGCCCAGATGGACGCGTCCGCCTCGGTGTCCGCGTCGATGCGCAGGTCGGCCAGCGCTGCTCTGACGAGGAGGTCGATCGCCTCGTCGTCCAGCGGGGTCGCCACGGCGTCGCGGCCGGTCGTGGGCGCCGTCTCCCGGGCGATCGCCACGAGCGTGCTCCGGAGGACGGTGGCGGCGTCGCGACCGACGCGACTCGCCCGGACGGCGACCGTGGCCTGGTTCGCGAACGCGGCCGCGACGTCGAGGTCGTGCATCGTGAAGCTGCCGTCCCGCCGGTCGAGCACCTCGAGCACGCCGATGACCCCTGCGGCGTCGGCGAGGGGCACGGCGAGCAGCGTCCCCGGCACGTACCCCGTTGCCTCGGCCACGGTCCGATCGAACCTCGGGTCGGCACTGACGTCGGTGACAGCGAGGGGCTGGCCGCTGCCGAACGCGAAGCCCGCGATGCCGGCGGTGGCGTCGATCTCCAGCCCGACGACCTCGCCAGCCGAGGGGCCGGCGGCAGCCACGAACCGCAGCCGGTCGGTGGCCGGGTCATGCAGGGCGATCGAGGCCGCCTGCGCATCCAGGACCAACGCGGCGGTGGCCACGATCGCGTCGAGCTCCGCGTCGCGACGCGGCGGCTCGAGCCGCTCGGCAGCGGCGAGACGTCGGGCAAGCGCCCCGAGCGCCGAGACGGCGGCGGTCGCGGTGGCGTCGGGTTCGATGCCGCCCCGGGAGCCGCCCTCGTCCGAGGACGTCATCGGCGGGCGGCCTCGGCGAGCCGAGCCGCGTCCGGGATCACGAGCACGTCGCCGTCGAACCGCAGGAGGCCCTCGGCGACGAAGTCGGCGAGCAGACGATTCACCGACTGGCGCGACCCGCCGATCATCCCCGCCAGCTCGGCCTGGGTGTATGGCCACGGCAACCGCTGCTCGCCGACGGGCAGGGCGACCTCACCGGACGCGCCTGTGGAGCCGATGGTGCGCAGGAGATGCCGGGCGAGCCGGCCAGGAAGGTCCAGGAAGTGGAGGTCCTCGACCTGGGCCGTGAGGCGCCGGATCTCCCCGGCCAGGGCGGCGAGCAGCGCCCGTCGAAGGGCCGGCGGCTCGCCGTCGACGAGGCGGTCGAAGGCGTCGCGGCGCAGGACGCTCGTTTCGACCGCGTCGAGGGCGACCGCGGTCGCGGAGCGGGGTGCCCCATCCAGCAGGGCCAGCTCCCCGAAGAAGCCCCCGGGTCCGACGGTCGTGAGGATGGCCGGCTCCGAGCCGTCGTCCGCCGGAAGGGTGATCTTGACCTCACCGGCCACGATCACGAACAGGGCATCGCCCGGGTCGCCGGCATGGAACACGACCTCGCCACGCCGGAAGCGGCGGGTTCGCAGCGCGTTGGCGACGAGCTCGTACGAGGTGGCATCCAGGCCGGCGAAGAGGCGGCAGGCACGGAGCGCGTCGTGCGCGACCGACCCGTCCAGCCCACTCGCGCCCATGGCCGTAGCGTACCCCCGGCCGGGTCAGGCGCGTTCGGTCGTGGGGATGATCCAGCAGCCGCCTAGGCGCGCGGCACCGGGCGCATCGGGTAGACGCCGATGACGATCGGGGTGCGCGGGTCGAGCGAGAGCTCGTAGCCGATCTCGCCACCCCGGAGCAGCTCACCCAGCAGGGCTCCCTCCCGCTCCGGCAGCCCGACATAGATGCGCCCGACGTCCATCCGGACACCCGTCACGTCGTCGTCCTGGCCCTCGATGCCGAAGCGCCGACGCAGCTCGTGCATGGGCACGTACGGGCGACTCTTGATGAAGCGCCGGAGCTGCGGGGCCGTGCAGTTGTTGGCCCGCTCCTGCGGTCCGTGGTGCGCTGCGCCGTTCGTCGGGGTCCCGTTCGTCGGAGTCCCGTTCATCGGGGTGCCGTGCATCGGCCCCCCGTTCTGCGGACTCCCATGCGTCGGGGCGCCGTTCGTCGGAGCGCCGTTCGCCGGCATCCCGGTCGAGGCGATGGGACGGGCAGTCACGTTCGGCGGTGCGCCGTTCGCGACGGCGGGTGGATCGATCGGTCGCGGCTCGCCCGGGGTCGTCGGCGCACCGTCGCGGGGCGACAGCTTCGCGATCGACTCGCCTTCAAGGGCGCGGGGCACGCCGGGACGGGGGGTGTCGACCGGACGGGACGGCCCCATGGCTCGCGGCGAGGCGACGGCATCATCGACCGTCGTGGGTCGAGGCTCGCTGCCGGGCGACGGGCGCGGGCCCTCGGGCCGGTTGCGCGGGTGGTGCGGCCGCCCGTGGTGACGCCGGCTCATGGCTCGGTGCGCCGGGAACGAGGGTCCCGGTCGGGTCGTTCGGCGGCGAGGGCTCGCCGCGGGTGGGTGGGCATCAGTTCTCGTGGTCGGATGGCACCGCTCGGATACGGCACCGTCCGCCGATGATACCCCAGCGACGCGACGCCCCCGGCCACGGGCAGGGCGGACTCGCCCGCGACGGCCGGTCAGCCGTCGACGACGGCCAGCTCGCGAGGGGCCTCGTTGAGGATGATCGGGCCATCCGGGCCGCAGACGACGATGTCCTCGATCCGCGCCCCGTAGTCGCCCACGAGGTAGATCCCCGGCTCGACGCTGAAGGCCATCCCCTCCTGGAGCGGCAGGTCGTTGCCCGCGATGAGGTAGGGATCCTCGTGGCCCTCGAGGCCGATCCCATGCCCGGTCCGATGGAAGAACGCCTCGCCGAAGCCTTCGGCCTCGATCGGCCGGCGCGCCGCGGCATCGATCGCCTCGCAGGCGACCCCGGGGCGGACCGCGGCCGTCGACGCCTCCTGGGCGTGGTAGAGCACGTTGAAGAGGTGCCGGAAGCGCTCGTCGGGCCCCCGTGCAGGATCCCCGCCGGTCACCCACAGCGTGCGTGTGATGTCCGACCCGTAGCCCCCGAGCGCGCCGCCGATGTCCAGCACGATCGGCTCGCCGGCTCGGATGACACGGTCGGACGCCTCATGGTGGGGCGATGCCGAGTTCGGACCGGAGCCCACGATCGCGAAGTGCGCCGAATCGTGGCCCTCGGCCAGCAGGCGATCGCGCACCTCGCGCGCGACGTCGGCCTCGGTGCGTCCGATGAGTCGCCCGCCGGCGATCCGGGCCACCACGCGGTCGGCGGCCTGGGCGGCGAGCCGCAGGAGCTCGATCTCGTCGGGGTCCTTGACCATCCGCAGCTCGCGCAGGACGGTGGACGCCAGCTCGAAGCGGGTCGCGGCCGGCAGCGTGCGCTGGAACCGCAGCAGATGCATCGCGGCAAGGGTGTCGGAGACGGCGAGGACGGGCGCACGATCGCCGGGAAGGTCCAGCCCGTCCACGACCAGTGCGTACGGGTCACCGGTCTCGTCCCAGGTCCGCGTCTCCAGCGGGGTCCGGAGGCCGGCCTGAGCCGCCGCCGCCTCGAGGCGCGGGACGACGAGGACCGGGTCGCGGCCAGGCGCCACGACGAGCATCGTCAATCGTTCGAGCGGCATCGCCAGGTAGCCCGTGAGATACCAGAGGTCCGGGCCGACGCCGATGAGCAGCGCGTCGAAGCCGCCGGCGGCGGCCGCCTCGCCGGCCCGTCGCAAGCGCTCGGCGTAGCGCGACGCCGGGATCGTCGGGCGACTGGCCGGCCCCGTCATGCCGGTGTCCCGGCGACCCGCTGCAACCAGGCGCCGATCGTGGCCGGCCCATCCTCGAACAGCTTGCGATAGGCGAGCACCCGATCGGCGCCCCGCGCGAGCGCACGCTTGCGCAGGTCGAGGTCGTCGTGCTGGCCGACGGCCAGGACGTGGACGCCGGACGCACGCGCACGCTCGATCGCGACGAGCGGGTCGTAGGCCCGGGCGGTCATGTCGATGATCGCGAAGTCGGCGCTCTCCAGCGCCCGGTCGAATTCGGGGGCGCTCTTCGCTCGGGCGGGCTCTGCGCCGGCCGCCTCGACGGCCCGGGCCAGGCGATCGGCCCAGATGAGGTCCTGGGCGAGGACGGCGACGCGCGCCTTCATCGGCGACTCAGTCCAGGCTCGCCGCGAGATGGTGGAACACGTCCCGTGCGGTCACCACGCCGGTCGGCCGGCCGTCGCGCACGATCGGGATGTGGCGGAACCCGCCGACGGCCATCTTGTGGATGGCCACCGCGATGGGGTCGTCGTGGCGCAGGACGACCGGGTCGGGGGTCATGACGTCGCCCACGCGGAACGACTCGAGCGGCTTGCCGGCGGCCTTCACCACGGCGTCGCGGTCGGTGAAGATCCCGACCAGCCGGTCGCCGTCCATGACGAGGACGCAATCCGACTCGGTCTCGTGCATCGTCGCGATCGCTTCCTCGAGCGGCGTGTCGGGCCCCACCGTCACGGGATCGGGCGAGCCGATCTCGATGAGGTGCTCGCCGAGCAAGCGGCCATGGAACGACGGCGCCTGCGCCGGGATGTCTCGACCCGCGATGTCCGCGCCGCAGTTGTCGCAGATGTCGGCGCCGGTGAGGTTGTCGAACCCGCACGCCGGACAGCGCATGACGTCTCCGCCGGCTTCCTGGCCGGCGACGATGCCATCCGCTCCGCCGTTCAGTCGACCGTCCATGTCTCCCCACCGTTGAGCACCTGGTCCAGGTCGCCGACACCCGACTTGGCGACGGCCGCCGCGAGCTGGTCCTCGATGAGCCGGTCGTGGGTCGGGCGATCGATCGAGCGGAGCACGCCGACCGGCACCGGGAAGTCCGGCCAGAACATCCGCGACAGCATCAGCGCGAGGTACGGCTCCTCGGCCTGCTCGTCGTGCACGACGAGGTCCGCCTCCGTGACGCCGTCCTCACCGATGGTCACGACCTCCGGATGCAGGCCGCGCAGGCGGATGCCCTTGTCGCGGTCCTTGCCGAAGATCATCGGCTTGCCGTGCTCGAGCACCAACATCCGGTCCTCCCGGACCTCGCGGTCGGTGAAGTCCCGCCAGGCGCCGTCGTTGAAGATGTTGCAGTTCTGGAGGACCTCGATGAACGAGGAGCCCCGATGCCGGCCGCCCCGCTCGAGCGTCTGCTGGAGGTGCTCGGTGTGGGTGTCGACCGAGCGGGCCACGAACGACGCCTCGGCCGCCAACGCGATGGTCAGCGGCATGATCGGCGTGTCGACGGAGCCCATCGGCGTCGACTTCGTGCGCTTGCCGAATTCCGAGGTCGGCGACGCCTGGCCCTTGGTCAGCCCGTAGATGCGGTTGTTGAACATCACGAGATTGATGTCCACGTTGCGGCGCATGGAGTGGATGACGTGATTGCCGCCAATCGACAGGGCGTCGCCGTCGCCGGTGATCACCCAGACCATCAGGTCCGGGCGGGCCGCCTTGAGCCCGGTCGCGAGCGTCGGGGCGCGTCCGTGGATCGTGTGGAAGCCGTAGGTGTTCATGTAGTACGGGAGTCGGCCCGAGCAGCCGATCCCGCTGATGAAGACGATGTCCTCCTTCTTGTAGCCGAAGTCGGGCATCACCTTCTGGGTCTGGGCGAGGATCGAGTAGTCGCCACAGCCGGGGCACCAGCGGACCTCCTGGTCCGACACGAAGTCCTTGCGGGTCAGCGCGATGACCTGCGCGTTCTCCGGGCTGAGCGGCGGCTGGGGCGGCACGGGGGGGCTGGTGTCGGTCGTCATGCGTCGGTCTCCGCGAGGTTCCGCTCGGCTTCCGCCACGATCTCCGAGATGCGGAACGGCTTGCCTCGGACGCGGTCGTACCCGACCGCGTCGATGAGGTAGCGCGCCCGGACCAGCATCAGGAGCTGGCCGAGGTTGACCTCGGGGATGAGCACGCGGCGATAGCTCCGGAGGACGTCCTCCGTGTTGGCCGGGAACGGGTTGAGATGTCGAAGATGGGCGTGGGCGACGGACCGACCGTCGGCATGCAGGCGCTCGGCCGCGGAACGGATCGCGCCGTACGTCGAGCCCCAGCCGAGGATCAGCAGGTCGCCCGTGGACGGGCCGTAGACCTCCAGCGGCGGGATGTCGGTCGCGATGCCGGCCACCTTCTGCTGGCGCAGGAGCTGCATCCGGTGGTGGTTGTCCGGGTCGTAGCTCACGTTGCCGGTCACGTCCGCCTTCTCGAGGCCACCGATGCGGTGCTCCAGGCCGGCCGTGCCGGGGACCGCCCACGGTCGGGCCAGCGTGTCGGGATCGCGCAGGTACGGCCGGAACGGGGCGTCACCGCGGACCGCGTTGTCGACCGCGATGCTCGGCATCGACGAGACGTCCGGGATGCGCCACGGCTCGGAGCCGGTCGCAAGGAACGCGTCGGACAGGTACGCGACGGGGGTCATGTACTTCAGGGCGAGCCGGAACGCCTCGATCGCGAGGTCGAAGCACTCGCCGGGCGTGGCCGGGGCGACGATCGGGATCGGCGAGTCCGAGTTGCGCCCGAACATGATCTGCAGCAGATCGGCCTGCTCGTTCTTCGTCGGCATGCCGGTCGAGGGGCCGGCGCGCTGCACGTCGATGACGACGAGCGGCAGCTCGACCATCACGGCCAGGCCCATCGCCTCGGTCTTGAGGGCGATGCCCGGCCCGGACGAGGCGGTCAGCCCCAGCGACCCGCCATAGCTCGCCCCGATGGCGGCGCCGATGGCGGCGATCTCGTCCTCGGCCTGGAACGTCTTGACGCCGAACGCCTTGTAGCCCGACAGCTGGTGCAGGATGTCGCTGGCAGGCGTGATCGGGTACGAGCCGTAGAACAGCGGCCGGCCGGCCAGCTTCGAGGCGGCCAGGAAGCCGAGTGCCGTGGCCTCGTTTCCGGTGATATTCCGATAGACCCCAGGTGCCAGCTTGGCGGGCTTGACGCGGTAGTGGGTGTGGAAGAGCTCGGTCGTCTCGCCGAAGGCGTAGCCCGCCTTGAGCGCTCGCTTGTTCGCCTCGGCGACCACCGGCCGCGCACCGAACTTGGCGTCGACCCAGTCGATCGTGGGCTGCATGCTGCGCTCGTACAGCCAGAACATGATCCCGAGCGCGAAGAAGTTCTTCGTGAGGTCCTTCTGCTTGCTCGTCATGTCGAGCCCGTCGAGCGAGCGCTCGTTGAGCGTCGAGATCGGGATCTCGAAGGTCGTGTACGCCTTGAGCGAGCCGTCGGTCAGGGGGTTGGTCGCGTAGGCCGCCTTGTTCAGGTTGGCCTGCGAGAAGGCGTCGCTGTTGACGATGAGCGCCCCGCCCGGCGGCAGGTCGCCGATGTTCGTCTTGAGCGCGGCCGGGTTCATGGCCACGAGCACGTCCGGCTCGTCGCCGGGCGTATGGATGTCCGTCGACGAGAAGCTGATCTGGAAGCCCGACACGCCCGGCAGCGAACCGGCCGGGGCACGGATCTCCGCCGGAAAGTCCGGCAGCGTGCTGATGTCGTTGCCGAAGACCGCGGCGGTCCGCGTGAACTGGGTCCCCGTCAATTGCATGCCGTCGCCGGAATCGCCGGCGAAGCGGATCGTGACCCGCTCGAGCTCCTGGATCGAGAGCTCCGGCTCTCTGGTCGTCGTCACGCCCCTTCCGGCTCCTTCATGCGCTGATGCGGCCGAGGCGGGAGGTTGAGCAGCTCCTCCGGGAACGACTCGGCGAGGTACTTGATGATGTCGGCCTGCCGGACGACGCCGACCAGCTCGCCGACCTCGTCCACCAGGGGCACGTTGCGGTACCGGCCGGTCTGCATGAGCTCGATCGCGTCGCGGATCGTCTGGTCCAGGTCGAGCGTATGCGGCTCGGCCGTCATCAGGGTCTCCACCGGCTGGCTCAGGTCGACATGGCCACCGACGATGCGACCGAAGATGTCGCGCTCGGTCAGGACGCCGGTCAGGCGACCCGTCGATTCGCAGACGAAGACCGAATCGCCGGTCCCCGTGCGCTGGATCGCGCGAAGGCAGTCGGCGAGGCTGGTCCCGGGTGGGACCGTCACCGGCTGGCGGCGGCTGAGGACGCGCAGTCGCTCATCGGTCAACGAGGGGACTCGACGGGCGACCGCGCCTTCGGTGAGGTCGGTCACGCACGAAGTGTAGTCCGTCCCCGCACGAGACGGGTCCGGACACGGCCGCTGGGTGCGTGAGCGCACCACCCGACCGTTTCTCCCTGCCTCGTACGGAATCCGGCGGATGCCGGTCATGGTCCGGACCCCGATGATCGCTGACATGCCGTCAACGCTCGCGTCCGGCTCCGCCGATCCTGTCCGGGCGCCCGACGCCTCGGCGGGATCCGTCGAGGCGCCGTTCGAGCATCGGCTGCAGGCCCTCATCGAAGGCCTTCCGGCCATCGTCTATCTCGACCGCGCGGACGCCGGCCCGTCGACGGTCTACATCAGCCCGCAGGTCCGCGACATCCTCGGCTTCACCGTCGAGGAGTGGCTCACCGACGACGACCTGTGGCGCCGCCATCTGCACCCTGACGACGCCGCGGCCGCGCTGGCCAGCATCGCGACGGTCAACGCCGTCGGTCGCGACGTGAGCGAGTATCGGATGATCGCCGCCGACGGGCGGATCGTGTGGGTCCGCGACGACAAGGTCCTCGTGCCGGGCGAGGACGGAGCCCCAGCGGCCGTCCACGGGGTGATGCACGACATCACCGAGCGCGTCGCCATCGAGGAGCGCCTGCGCAGCGCCGAGAAGATGGAGGCGATCGGCCGGCTCGCCGGTGGCATCGCCCACGACTTCAACAATCATCTGACGGCGATCATCGGGAATGCCGAGCTCAGCCTGGAGGACCTGGATCCCGACGACCCGACGCACGACAGCCTCGTCGAGATCCGGGACGCCGCCCGTCGCGCCGCCGGCCTCACCCGGCGACTCCTGACCTTCGGGCGACGGCAGGCCGACCATGCGCAGCTGGTCGACCTCGGCGCGATTACCGGCGGCCTGGAGCCGATGCTCAGCCGCCTCCTCGGTGAGGTTGTCGAGCTCGTGATCCGGATCGACGAGGACCTCCCCTCGGTCCGGATCGATCCCTCCCAGTTCGAGCAGGTGCTCATCGACCTGGCCGTCAATACCCTCGACGCGATGCCCGACGGGGGCGTCGTCGAGATCACCATCCAGGCGGCGCCGAGTGAGGACGGAGGTGCGGGCGAGGTCGTGCTCATCGTCAAGGACTCCGGTGAGGGCATGGATGCCGTCACCATGGAGCGTGCGTTCGAGCCCTTCTTCACGACCCGGCGCCACCGCCAACGAACCGGCCTGGGGCTCGCGACCGCGTTCGGCATCGTGTCGTCGGGCGGCGGCACGATCACCCTCGAGAGCGAGGCCGGTGTCGGCACCTCGGTCCACATCCGCCTGCCCGGCATGGACGGCGCTGCCGATGTCACGCCGGTGGTGCCCGACCGGACGCCCGCCAAGGGCGGGCTGGGCACGGTGCTGCTCGTCGAGGACGAGGACGCCGTCCGCTCGATGATCTCGACCGTCCTCGAGCGTCACGGGTTCGACGTGCTGGCGGCGGCCTCGGGAGTCGCCGCCCTCGCGATCGCCGCCACGCCCGGGCAGCACCTCGACCTGCTCATCAGCGACGTCGTCATGCCGGGGCTGCACGGACGCGAGGTCGCGCAGCGCGTCGAGCGTCTCCATCCGGGCCTGCCGGTGCTGTTCATGTCGGGATTTCCCATCGAGGACGGCGCCACCGCGCAGCACTCGGGGACCTTCGACTTCCTCCAGAAGCCGTTCGCCCCGGACGACCTGTGGCGGGCCGTCTCGGGTGCCCTCGCCCGACCTCGCAGG
This sequence comes from Saccharimonadales bacterium (SeqCode), assembly GCA_035629655.1. Classification (GTDB taxonomy): domain Bacteria; phylum Chloroflexota; class Limnocylindria; order Limnocylindrales; family CSP1-4; genus SPCO01. The sequence continues at coordinate 26,934 of DASPHN010000021.1, forward strand.
ACGCAGACGCCCGGCGCCTGACCCTTCGCAGGCGCTGCCAGCGACGGCCCCCGCGCGACTGCTAGCCTCGGGTCGATGGATCGTCGAACGGCCCTGGGCGTGGGCCTCGTGCTCGTGTCCGCGGCCGGATTCGGGTCCGGGACCGTGCTCGCCGCACCGATCTACGCGACGGGCATGGACTGGCTGGGCCTCGTCGCCTGGCGATTCCTGTTCGGGGCCGCCCTGGCCTGGACCTGGGTACTGCTGTCGCCAGGCCGACGTTCCGCCGCCCGGGGCCTCTCTCGCCGACAACTGGCGATCGCGCTCGGCCTCGGGACGCTCTACACGGGCAATGCCGGGACGTACTACGCCGGCCTCGAGACGGTGCCCGCCGCGCTGGCGGGCGTCCTTGTCTACACCTACCCGGTCATCGTGGCGGTCCTGTCGCTGCGGTGGGCCACCCGCCTGCCGGGTCGCCGCCCGTGGATCGCCCTGGCGCTCGCGATCATCGGCGTCGTGCTCGCGCTCGGCGGCATCGACGTCTCGACCGCACCGCCGATCAGCGGGCTGCTCCTCGTGCTGCTGTCGCCGGTGATCTATTCGGTCTGGATCATCCTTTCCGCGCGGCTGTCTGGAGAGCGGCCGGACCGGATCGCGACGGAGGCGGGCGTCGCGGCGGAGGCCGGCTCGGCCGGGGATGCGGCCGTGGCGACGGCCGTGATGATGACCGCGACCGCCGCGGTCTTCGCCCTACTCGGGACGCTGACGGGCCGCCCGATCGACCCGCGCGCCGTACCGGCCGACGCCTGGCCCGGGCTCGTGGCCATCGGGTTCGTCGCCTCGTTCCTGGCCATCCAGACGTTCTACGCGGGGACCCGCCGGATCGGGGCGGCGCAGGCGGCCCTCGTCAGCACGGTCGAGCCGGTCTACATCGTCGTGCTGGCGGGGATCGTGCTCGACCAGCGGCTCACGCCCCTGCAGCTGGCCGGCGCGGCGCTGATCCTCCTGGGGGTGATCCTCGCCCAGACCGCGCCCCGGCCGCGTGGCGCACCGGAGCCGGCAACACCCCTCGAAGCCGAGCTCGAGCGCGAAGCCGCTCGCTGATCGGAACTCGAAACGCGCCTGGAAGCGCGGCTTCAGTCCAGGCCGCGCAGGAACGCGTCGATCGCGCTGGCCACCTCGGCCGGCCGTTCGAGCGAGGGGAAGTGGCCGGCTCCATCGATCTCGACCAGCCGGGCGCCGGGGACGAGGGCGGCCAACGCCCGCTGGTCCTCGAGCCGACTGAACCGGTCCTCGGTGCCCGCCACGACCAGGACCGGGACGCGCAGCGCGTGCAGGGCCGGGACCGGGTCCGGCCGACCGGCGATGCCGCGGACGAGCCCGGCGATGCCCCGCGGGTCCGCCTCCTCGATCATCCGGCGCACCAGCGCCCGGGTCGAGGCATCGGCCGCGTCCGCCAAGGGAAGACCGGCCAGCTCGTCGGCGACGGCGGCACTGCCCGACGCGAGCGCGAGCCGGGCGACCGCCTCCCGTTCCGCCCGCTTGTCGGGTGCGTCCGGCGCGGGCTTGCAGCCGATCAGGACCATCCCAGCGACGAGGTCCGGGCGACGCTGCGCGACCTCGAGCGCGGTGTACCCGCCGATCGCCGTGCCGCCCAGCACGACCGGCGGCAGACCCAGTCGGTCGAGCCACCCGATGAGGGCAGCGGCGAGGTCGTCGACCGACAGGACGTCGGGGGCATCCGACCCGAGTGGGGTCGCTCCGAAGCCGGGCAGGTCCGGCACGATCAGCCGACCGGCCTCGAGTCGACTCGCGAGGCCGGCGTACAGCCGTCGGTCGACCGGGAACGCGTGCAGGAGCAGGATCGGCCGACCCGACCCACTGTCCAGGGCATCGAACGACCAGCGCTTCGGTGTGCCGCCCGTCACGGCACCGGCGTTTCGGCAGGAGGGCCCGCCAGCCGCTCCGCGGCGTCGAGCACCGCCCGCTCGATCCGGGTGTACGAGCCGCAGCGGCAGAGATTGCCCGCGAGTGCCTCCCGGACGTGGTCCGCGCTCGGGTGGGGCTCCTCGGCGAGGAGCGCGCGGGTCGCCAGGACGAACCCGGGCGTGCAGAACGAGCACTGGAACGCCGCGTTGTCGATGAACGCCTGCTGGATGGGGTCGAGCTCGCCGTCCGGCGCGAGGCCCTCGATCGTCGTGACATCGAGTCCGTCGGCAAGACCGGCGAGGATGAGGCAGCCGCTGTGCGCCCGGCCATCGATCAGCACGGTGCACGAGCCGCAGACCCCGATCCCGCAGACCTCGCGGACGCCGAACAGGCGGAGCTCGCGCCGGAGTGCCTCGGCGAGCGTCTCGATCGGGTCGACCTCGAGCTCTTCCTGCCGTCCGTTGACGGTCAGGGCGACCAGGCGCGTCACGCGACGGGATCCGGAGCGGCGGCCGGCGCAGGACCGGCATCGGCCTCCCTCGCCGCATCGCGCGCGCGCACGGCACGAAGCACGCGCTCCGGGGTGAGCGGCAGGTCCGTCAGGCGCACCCCGAGGGCGCGGCTCACCGCGTTCGCGACGGCCGGCGCCACCGTCGGCAGGGCGGTCTCACCGAGGCCGTGGACATCGATCGTGCCCGGCGTCTCCATGATCGTCTCGGTGAGGCCGCGGGGCACGTCGAGGAACGACGGGATCATGTAGTCGGACAAGTTGGGGTTCAGCAACTGCCCGGTCTCGTCCCAGATGAGCTCCTCGAACAGCGCCTGGCCGACGCCGAACAGGCCGGCGCCCTGGACCTGGAGCTCGCACTGGGTGGGGTTGATCATCCGGCCCACGTAGAGGGCGACGTGCATGCGCAGGATCCTGATGCGGCCGGTCTCCTCGTCGACCTCGACCTCCACGGCGCAGACGGCCGGGTGCCACTGCGGCGACCCGATCCCCTGCCCCGTCTCGGTGTCGAGGTGGGCGACCGCGAGGTAGTCCCCGCGGCCGAGCACGTTGCCGACCCGGGTCATCCCGACGAGCGCCCCGAAC
>DASPHN010000022.1:0-41981 GCA_035629655.1 Saccharimonadales bacterium (SeqCode)
CTACAACGGGACGATCTACCCGGGCGTCTACCAGGGCGAGCGGAGCGCGACGGTCGTCACGGTCTACGAGGCGATCGGCGCGTACCGGGCGGGCAAGATCACGCTCGACGAGCTGTACGAGGTGGAGAACGTCGCCTGCCCCGGGCCGGGCGCCTGCGGCGGCCAGTACACCGCGAACACGATGGCGATGGTCGTCGAGTTCCTGGGCCTCTCCCCCGCCGGACTGAACGGCATCCCGGCCGAGGATCCGGCCAAGGACGGCGCGGCACGCCAGGCCGGCACGATCGTCATGGACCTGGTCCGGCGCGACCGGCGGCCCTCCTACTTCGTGACCCGCGACGCGCTCGAGGACGCCATCGCGAGCGTGGCCGCGACGGGCGGCTCCACCAACGGCGTGCTGCACCTGCTGGCCATCGCCCACGAGTACGGCATCCCGCTCGACATCGACGAGTTCGGGGCCATCGCCGACCGGACGCCGCTCATCGCCGACATGCGGCCGGGCGGCCGCTACACGGCCTCCGATCTCTACGACGCGGGCGGTCTCGGGCTCGTCATGCGCCAGCTGCTCCGGCGTGACGGCCTCCTCCGTGGCGACCGGCTCACGGTCGACGGGCGGACCATCGCCCAGGTCGCAACGGACGCGGTCGAGACCCAGGGTCAGCAGGTCATCGTGGACATCGACGCCCCGATCAAGCCCAACGGCGGCCTGGCGATCCTGCGTGGCACGCTCGCGCCGGACGGGTGCGTGGTCAAACTGGCGGGCCACGAGCGTCGCCAGCACACCGGCCCGGCGCGTGTCTTCGACTCGGAGCAGGCCTGCTATGCGGCGGTCCGCGACCGGCGGATCGTGGCCGGCGACGTCGTCGTCATCCGCTACGAGGGCCCGGTCGGCGGACCGGGCATGCAGGAGATGCTGCAGGTCACGGCCGCGCTCGTCGGCGAGGGCCTGGGCGATGCCGTCGCCCTCGTCACGGACGGCCGATTCAGTGGCGGCACCCACGGGCTGATGATCGGTCACGTGGCCCCGGAGGCTGCGCTGGGCGGCCCGATCGCCGTCGTCCGGGAGGGCGACCTCATCGAGATCGACGTCGACCGCAAGGCCCTCGACCTGCACGTGCCGCCGGAGGAGGTCGCCGCGCGGTTCGCCGAGTGGGTCGCGCCGGAGCCCCATTACACGGGTGGCGTGCTGGCCAAGTACGCGGCGCTGGTCGGGTCCGCCTCCCAGGGCGCCGTGACGACCGGCCCGCGGATGACTGCCAACCTGCGGGGACGGGGGCCGGCCTCGACGTGACCCGTCGGATCCCCATCGGCATCAAGACCTCGCCGCAGGCCGTCGACTGGCCGACGCTCGATGCTGCTTGGGCGCGCATCGGGGAGCACGAGGTCTTCGATTCGGTCTGGATGAACGACCACCTCACGGACATCGCGCACCCGACCCATGGGCCGAGCTTCGAGGCGCTCACCGCCATGGCCGCGCTGGCACACCGCGTGCCCGGGCGGACGATCGGGCATGTCGTGCTGTCGAACACGTTTCGCCACCCGACCGTGCTGGCCAAGGCGGCGACGGTCATGGACCATGCCACCGGCGGCCGTTTCGTCGTCGGGCTCGGCGCCGGCTGGCACGAGGGTGAGCACCTCCCGCTCGGGATCCCGATGGCGCCCATGCCCGAGCGCTTCGACCGGTTCGAATCCGCGGTGTACGTGCTCAAGGCGCTCTGGTCCGAGGCGGCGACGACGCCGCCCGGCGTCACCCGGCCCGATCCCTTCTATCCGCTCGCGGCGGCGACGAACGAGCCGCCGCCCCTGACGCCTGGTGGACCACGGCTGTGGCTCGGCGGCCAGAAGCGGCGCGGGATCGCGCTTGCCGCGGCCGTGGCCGACGGCTGGCCCCTGCCCGCGATCGTGCAGCCCGGACAGCCGGCCGACCTGACCTACTTCGCGGAAAAGCGCGACGCGATCCTGGCCGCCCTCGATGCGGCCGGCCGGGACCCGATCACGTTCGATATCGTGGCCCAGGTCGGGACGGGCACGACCGTCGACGACCGGCGATGGGCGTTGGGTCAGGCCCGTCAGGCCGTGGAGCTCGGCGCGACGCAGGTCATCCTCGGGATGCCCGCCATGCTCGGCGGCGGTGGCGTGGACGACGTCGCCCGGGAGATCGCGACGCCCCTGCGCGAGGCGCTCGGCTGAGGCCCTAGGCCGGATCCGCTTCCTCGGCGGCCGCTCGTCGGCGCACCCAGACCGTGCCGTCGAGGATGTGCCGCGCGGTCCGACCCACGGCGATCGCCGCGATCGTCGACGGATCGGCCGGGTCGCTGGCCCGCACGACGGCATGCATCACGCCGTACGGGTGGGCGATCCGGATGGTGTCGGGCTCCGGCCGATCGGATCGCCGCCGGACCATCTCGTCGACGATCGTGCCGGGGACGAAGGCCGCGGCGGCGGTCGCGATGGCACCGGTCGTCATGTACGAGCGATGGGCCGTCTGCATGGACATCAGCCGGCCGACGATGTCGGCATCGCCGGCCGCGATGGTCGTGCCATCGGCGGCCGGGTGGTCGACCGGGGGGCTGACGAAGCCGACCTTCGGCAGGCCCGGCGTCGTCGCCGTGGCATCGCGTCGATCGGCCACGAGCCCGAGCCGCTCGGCGATGATCGAACGCGCCTCCTCGAGCGTGTCGGTCGCCGAGGTCGCCGCCTCGATACCGGCCGGGGACTCCGTGCCGGTCAGGCCCAGGTCGGTCGCCCGCAGGAAGACGGTGGGGTTGCCTGCGTCGACGACGGAGACCGTGATCGATCGGCCGTCCGCGAGCTCCAGCGTGTCGCACGGCGAGCCGGTCGGCAGGAGCATGCCGGTCACCGAGCCGGCCGGATCATCGAACTCGAGCAGGATCCGGGCGCTCGTGCCGGGCACACCCGGGATCGCGTAGTCGCCCTCGGTCGAGGCGCGCCGGCCGACCGTCGGCACGTGGGCGACGATCACCTTCGCCGTGTTCGTGTTGTGGATGCGGACCGTGGTCAGGTCGCCGGTGGCTCGCACGAGGCCCTGATCGATCGCGAACGGCCCGACGGCCGAGCTGATGTTCCCGCAGTTGCCGCCCCAGTCGACGAGGGCGTCGGTCACGCTGACCTGCGCGAAGGTGTAGTCGACGTCGGCATCGTCGCGGGTCGGCGGCCCGATGATCGCGGCCTTGCTGGTCTGCGAGGTGGCACCGCCCAGGCCGTCGATCTGACGCACGTCGGGGCTGCCGAAGACGTCGAGCAGGATCGGCTCGATGTCGGCTCGCGCGGTCGGCAGGTCGTTCTCGAGGAAGAACACGCCACGGCTCGTCCCGCCCCGCAGGATCGAGCATCGGATCGGGACGGCCTCGTGGCTCATGGTTCGACCTCCTGTGGATGGGCGTCGGGTCGGCGGTCACCCGCCATAGCGTGCCTCGGCGGCGTCGATCTCGGCCAGGCCGACGAGTGCCTGGCGGTCGTCCCACGACAGCATCCGGTCCTGGAGCGCGGCGGCGTCGCCGGTCGTTCGCAGCTCCGCCAGCGCATCGCGGATGGCCGCCGCGCCGACACGCAGCGCGGTATTGGCAAAGAGGACGATCCGGTATCCGAACGCCCCGAGCTCGTCGACCGTGGCGAGGGGCGTCCGGCCACCCTCGACCATGTTCGCCATGAGTGGCACCGGGAGGCGGGCGGGCAGGGCCGCGAGGTCGTCCCGCGTCGGAGGCGCCTCGATGAACACGGCATCGGCGCCCGCCTCGGCGAAGGCCAGGCCGCGGTCGATCGCCGCCTCGAGCCCATGCGTGGCGATCGCGTCGGTCCTGGCGATGACCACGAGCGAGGCGTCGATGCGCGCGTCGAGGACGGCCCGGAGCTTGCCCAGCATCTCGGGCAGCGCGACGACCTCCTTGCCGTCGAAGTGGCCGCAGCGCTTTGGGAAGACCTGGTCCTCGAGCTGCAGTGCCGCAGCCCCGGCCCGCTCGAAGGCGCGGGTCGCGCGCTGGGCATTGATCGCGTTGCCGAAGCCGGTGTCCATGTCGGCGACGACCGGGATGTCGACGACGTCACAGATGCGGGCTACCTGGTCGGCGGCCTCGGTCATCGTGGTGAGCCCGACGTCTGGCCGGCCGAGCAGGGCATTGGCGATCCCCGCGCCCGTGGCGTACACCGCGTCGTAGCCCACGGTGACCGCGATCCGGGCCACCAGCGCATCGCTGCAGCCGGGCAGCACGAGTGGCTCGGGCCGGGCGAGCAGGGCCCGAAGGCGGACGCCCGGGGCGTCGGCGCTGGTCACGGCGTCGCGACCGCGGTCAGGCCGCGTAGCGCGGGAGGACGTCCCGCGCGAAGCGCTCGAGGACGCCGCGATCGGTGGTCAGCAGGATGACGTTGAGCAGATCGACGCCGGCATCCTGGTAGGCATCGAGCGCGGCAACGACATCGTCGTTCGTTCCGGTGTGCACGAGCTCGGGAAACGGCTTGCGCAGGGTGCCGTAATAGCGCAGCAGCAGGCGTTCGCCTTCCTCGAGGTCCGCCTGGTCCGTCGCGGGGAGGACGTAGGCCAGCGCCCCGACGGGAAACTCGGTCTTGCCCGCTGCGGTGGCCGCGGCGCGGATGGCCGGGACGCGCTCGCGGATCATGTCGACGCCCGGGGCGCCGAAGAGGTAGGCCTGACCGTAGGTCGCCGCGCGCTCGATGGCGGCGGGCGTGTAGCCACCGACCCAGAACGGCGGGTGAGGCTGCTGGAGCGACGCGGGCCCGGCGACCTGGCCGCTCTCGCGCGAGGCGGCGGCATCCGCCCAGAGTCCGATCAGCCGCTGGAGCTGGCCCTCGAAGATCCGTCCGCGGCCGGTCGTCGTTCGACCGAAGAGGCCGAAATCCTCGGGCCGGGAGCCCAGCGCCATGCCCAGGTCGAGGCGACCCTCCGAGACCTGGTCCAGGACGCTCGCCTGCTTGAACACGAGCGCCTCGTCGCGCATCGGGAGCAGCAGGGCGCCGGTCAGCAGGCGGACCCGGCTCGTGACCGGTGCCACGGCCAGCAGCGCCGCCATCGGCTCCCACGTGTCGTGGAATGGGCGGTCGTGCACGGCCAGGGCGGCGAAGCCGGCTTCGTCCGCAAACCTCGCCCAGTCCAGGACATCGCCACCCGAAACGACGTTCCCGAGCCACGTCGGCAGACCGATCCCGAGCCTCACGGACACCTCCTGGAGCGACGGATCCGGCGGTCGCCCGACCCCGCGCTGCCATAGTATGCGAATGCACACAACGGGTCCACGATGGTCGCCGAGTCGATCGTCGAGGGCTGATCCGAGCGGGAGGACGGAGGCAGGATGGGCGTTCGAGTCGTGGTCATCGGGTTCGGTGCGGTCGGCCGGCAGCTGCACGATCTGGTCGCCGATGGGGCGGCCGGCGAGGCCGAGGTCGTCGGCTTCCTCGTTCGCGACCTGGCGCGCTATCGGGAGATCGCGGCCCGCCAGAAGGTGCCCCTGGTCGCCTCCGTGAGCGATGCGCTGGCCCTCCATCCTGACGTGGTCGTGGAAGCCGCCGGCCACGACGCGATGCGCTCGGTGGTGCCGGCCTTCCTCGCGGCGGGCTGCGACGTCATCGCCATCAGTGCGGGCGCGCTGGCCGACCCCGACCTCGTCGACGAGATCCGTGCCGCAGCCGAGCGAGGCGCGGCCCGCCTTCGGGTCCCCTCAGGGGCGATCGCCGGGCTTGACGCCATCAGCGCGGCCGCGGTCGGTCGCATCGAGCGGGTCCGCCATACCGTCCGGAAGCCACCGGCGACGCTCCTGCCGCCGGATGAGGCCGCAGCGGTCGTCGCCGCCGGCGAGCCACGGGAGCTGTACGAAGGCACGGCCCGCGAGGCCGCCATCCGCTTCCCGGCCAACGTCAATGTGGTCGCCGCCGTCAGCCTCGCCGGGATCGGGCTCGATCGGACCATGGTCCAGGTCGTCGCGGATCCGGGCGTGACCCGGAACACGCATGAGGTCCTCGTGGAAGGGGCCTTCGGACGGCTCGAGGTGACCATCGCGAACACCCCGTCCGAGAACCCGAAGACGGGGGTGATCGTGGCCCAGAGCCTGGCCCGCGTGCTGCGTGCCTACGGTGAGACGATCGTCGTCGGCGCCTGATCCGGCCGCGAGACCACGCATGACGCCCAAGACCCCCAGCCACCCGGCCGCCGTGGAACATCACTCGTGACGAACTCGGGTGGACCGGCCGCTCAGCGGTCCGGTGGAACAAGGGACGTGCCATCGGACGGAGGGACGGGCCGATACCGTCCACTCAAGCAGAGCTCGGAACACGTGATGTGCCGGGATGGCGCGGTAGCGCTGCTGCCTCGTCGCCTCGCCTCGCCGCGCCGCGGCCGCCTCGCCGGGGACGTGCTCAGCCGGGCGAGTAGTCCGTGAAGATGCTCCGCGACGGCCGCCCTTCGACGAACGGGGCGGCGATCTCGCGGATCCGGAACATCGACTCGCTGGCCGCGTACGCATCGAGGGCCGCCTGGTCCTGCCAGACCTGCAGGTAGACGTGCCGGCCGCTTTCGAAGTCGCCGAAGAACCGGAAGTCGAGCAGGCCCGGCACCATCCGGAAGGCCACGGCCGTGCGCTCGGCCAGCTGCTGCGCGTCCGCGACGGACATCGTCGGCGCCTGCCACTCGATGAGCGAGGTGATGCGGGTCTCGGTCGATCCGGTCGGTTCGTTCGGCTGGTCCATGGCGGGCTCCCATCGGTGACATCGGCGGAGGTCGGCCCCGAATCGTCGCACGTTCGGGGAAGGTTCGACTGTCATCTCGCCGGCCGACCGTATACAATCGGATACCGAACCCGTCGCGCCCGCTCCGAGGGCGCCACCCGATGAGGACGACGCCATGAGCGATACCGATTGCGAGGCTCTGCGGGCCGAGATCAAGACCCTGCAGGAGGAGTTCGAGGGGCTGTGGCTCCAGGTCTCGGCGGGAGCGACGCCCACGCCACGCTACCGGGAGCTGCGACGGATGATCGACGAGCTCCGCGCCAAGGCGACGGCCGAGTGCGATCCGGTCGGCGAGGACAGCGCTCTGCCGCGCAGCATCTCGTCGGACTGGCGGGCGGGCTGACCCAGGGGCACCGTCGATCGGTCGGCACCCCGACCGCGACCGTGGCACCATCACCGCCATGACCATCGACCTCAACGGCATCCGGCTCCGCAACCGCCTCCTGACCTCGGCCAGCCTGCTCGGCTACGGCGCCTCGAAGCGCAAGCTCATCCTCTACGGCCTGAGCCCCATCGCCCAGTGGGTCCCCCTGGAGCGGTTCGGCGCGGTGACCACCAGGACCCTGACCGTCGAGCCCCGGGAGGGCCACTTCTCCCTCCGCGAGGACTGGTCGCTGACCGAGTTCCCGAAGATGCTCCAGCTCTACGGCAAGGCGCTGCGCCGGGTCGATGCCGGCTGGATGAACGCCTTCGGCTGGTGCAACATCGGCATCGACGCGTACTTCGACGAGTACTTCCCACGGACCGCGGACCAGAACCGGATCGTCTCGCTCGGCGGCTTCTCCGCGGACGAGTTCGAGCGCCTGGTCGAGACCACCAATGAGCGCGCGAAGCCGGGTGAGATCGCCGCGGTCGAGTTCAACGTCTCGTGCCACAACGTGAACTTCCCGTTCGAGACGATCCTCGACGAGGTCCTGAGCCGCGCCGTCCCGAAGAGCCGCCACCCGGTCATCCTCAAGCTGTCGCCGGACGAGGACTACGTCGGCCAGGCTCAGATGGGCGCCCGGCACGGCGTCGCGGCACTGACTGCGATCAACGCGGTCAAGGGCCTGCGCCTCGACCCCGAGACCGGCGAGCCGTTCATGAAGAACCGCTACGGCAGCATCTCTGGACGGGCCATCAAGCCGATCGGCCTGCGCGTCGTCGCCGAGCTACGGGACGCCGGCATCCAGCTGCCGATCATCGCGACCGCGGGGATCCGCGATTACGACGACTGCCGTGAGTTCTTCTGGGCGGGCGCCGACGCGGTCAGTCTCGGCAGCGCGGTCTGGCTGACCCGCATGCCGCTCTACGCGCTGGGACCGCTCGAGGGCATCCGCCTCCGACGGCTGATCTCGCGCATGGAGCGGTTCACGCCGCCGGCCGGTGCGCCCCACTGGACACCTGAGGGCGCGCGCGACGGGACCCCGCTCCACGTGAACCTCGATCCGGTGCCCGAGCTCGTGGGCTTGGCGAATGGCGCCCATCCGAGCGCGTCGGTGCCGACCGCCTAGGCCATGCCGGCCGTCTAGGCCGCGCCGGCCACCGCCCAGCGCTCGTACGCCGCGCGCAGGATCGCCAGCCGCCGCTCCACGTTGCGCTGCTCGTTCGTGCCGTGCTGCGACAGCTCCGAGAACTCGACGAGCGCTGGATCGCGCTCGGATTCGGGGAGATCCAGCGCCGCGAGCCGCGTCCGTCCGAACCACTCGAGGAATGTTCGGACCCGGTCGACCGCCGCCCGACCCGGCTTGGCCTCCGGCAGGGCCTCACCCACGAACAGGTAGGCCAGGAGCGCCTGTGCCGGCGACCCCAGCAACGGGTCGCGCGGAGCGAACACGGCGTCGAGGCGGTCGAGCGTCGCGTCGACGGTCGCGAGGAGGGCCGGGCCCGCGTCACCCGGGAGCCGCCGGTTCGCTCGCGCGAAGGTGTCGAGGGCCGGCCCGCGCAGGTCCGGGATGGTCGTCTCGCCCTGTGCCCGCGCCCACTCGATCGCCAACAGCCGCGCCGCCAGGTCGTAGTGTTGGTGGCGCCCGTTCGAGAAGTGCAGCCGGTCCCGGAAGAACGGGCGGGCGCCGACCTCTCGGATCAGGCGGACGACGTCGCCACCCATGGCGTTGCGCTTCTCGGCCGCGTTGAGCGGCTCGCCATTGTTCAGGCGCGAGAAGAGATCTTCGATGTCCTCGTCGGTGGCGTGCCGGATGAGGACGACCGACAGGAACGTGTCCTCGAACACGCTGCGCCAGCGCGGATCGAGCTCCGAGAAGCGCTGCCCGGCGACCGGCGTGACGGCGTCCTCGGGGAGCTCCGGGGGCACGTTCCGGGACTCGATCCGGAAGTCATCCGCGAGCGCGAACCCGTCGGTGAGGAACGACCACAGCGTGGTGAGCCGCTGCTTGCCATCCACGATCGCGTAGACCTTGGTCGGATGCTCCCCACGCAGGTCGTGCAGGTAGATCTTCGGCACGTCGTAGCCGTTGAGCAAGGAATCGATGAAGAGCTGCTGCTTGTCGAGCGACCAGACCGCGCTCTCGCGCTGGTACGGCGGTCGCTCCTCGATGGCACTCTTCCAGCGGAGCGACTTCTTGATCGTGAAGTGCTGGGCCAGGATGCAGCGCATCAGCCCGGCCGGCGGGCGGTCACTCGTAGACCGTGATGTTCGGCTCGTACTTGCAGCGGCATCCGGCAAGGCTGGTGCAATCGGCCAGCGGCAGCAGGGGCAGGCCCGACGGCAGGTAGGCCATGTCGGTCACGGCCAGGCACGCGGGACAGGCGTTCGAGTCGGCGGCGACCAGGGACACGCCGTCGATCGTGCCATCGAGGTACAGCTCGTTGAAGCGCTGGATCTCCGCCGGACGCTCGTCCATCAGCCGATCAGCACGAAGCGGTCGAGCCGGTACGGGTCCAGCCGCGCGACGGGCTCCCCGAGCAGCTCATCGGCAACAAGGCGACCGAGGATCGGGGCGAGCGTCGCGCCGCTGTGCGAGACGACGACGTACAGGCCATCGACGGCCGGTGCGGGCCCCACCGCCGGGACACCGTCGACCGGGACGGACCGGATGCCGATGCGAACCTCGTCCGCGGCCACGCCCCGGAGCCCGGGCACGAGCCGCGCGGCGCGGGCAAGCACGTCGGCCACTGCCGGGTCGTCGGGTGCCAGGTCGCGCGTCGAGGGCTCCAGCGCGGCGTCCGCCTCTCGCGACGAGACGAGCAGCCGGTCGTCACCGTCGGGTCGGAGCGCGACGTCGCCGGCGTGGATGACCCGCCCGATCCGGGTCGCGGTCGGCTCGGTGCGCACGAGCAGCCCGGGGGATGGGGCCATCGGCAGCCGCACGTGCGCGGTCGCGGCGAGTGCCTCGGATGCCGGACCGGCGGCGATGACGACGTGATCCGCGACGTGGACCGCGCCAGTGGCGGTCCGGACGCCGGTGGCCCGGCCCTCGTGCACGGCGATCGAGGCGATGTCGTCACTCATCAGCGCGGCGCCGGCCGTGGTCGCTGCTTCGACGAGCCGATCGACCAGCGCTCGGGCGTCGAGCCAGCCCTCGTCGGGAAAGTGGGCGGCAACGAACGGCCCGTCGTCGTCACCGAGATCGAGCGCGGGCTCCAAGGCGAGGACCCCGGCCCGATCGAGCGACCGGACCGGGTAGCCAAGGGCCAGATGCCGTTCGATCTTGTCCTGGAGCTTCGCCGCTCCCGGCCCACGGCCGACCGCCAGGTCGCCGCCGGCGTGGAACCAGTCACCACCCAGGGCCGCGGCGAGGTCAGCGTAGGCCGCGACGCCATCGCGGTTCAGCTCGAAGTAGGCCGCTGGTGCCTTCTCCTGGGCGTTGACCCAGGCGAAGCTGGACCCGGACGTGCCGCCACCGGGAGGACCCGAGTCGACCAGCGTGACCGGCGCGCCCCGGGTGGCGAGCTGGTGGGCGAGCGAGGCGCCGAGCAGGCCCGCGCCGACGACGATGATCCCGCTCATCGGGCTGCCTCCATCCGGCGACGACGACCGCTCAGGACGCCGGCTCCTTGGGGCGGTCCAGCGCCAGCTGGCCGGCCCGTGCGAAGTTCTCGGGTGGGACCTCCTCGAACCGAAGGGTGACGATGTCCGGGTCGACGCCCCAGGCCTCGACGACGGCATCGGTCAGCCGTTTGGCGAGGTCCCGTTTCTGCTCGACCGTCCGGCCGCTGATGGCCTGGACGATGATCCTCGGCATCGGTCGTCCCTCCTGTGCGCCCTACGGGCGCGCGATCGCTGTCTCGCGGTGTTCCACCTTCTCGTAGCCGGTCCACAGCGGCTCGTAGAAGTAGCGCACGCCGAACTCGATGCGAAGCGTCCGGGTCCTGGCGTCCGACGGATTGAAGTGCTCGTGTCGCGTCATCTTGGGCGGGACGTGGACGGCGTCGCCGGCCTCCCAGTCGTAGTGCTCGAAGTCGATCTCCGAGAACCCGACCCCCTCGAGGACGTACAGCACGGCCTCCGTGTGCGAATGGCAGTGGCTCGAGGTGTGCGGGACCTCCTCGAAGATGTTCGTCATCGCGACCGAGACGGCCGTGAAGCCGTTGCGCTCCGCGCTCGGGCTCTCGCCGCCCCCCATGAGGATGTAGATGGCCCCGTGGCGGTGCGGGTTCTCCGAGCTGTGGCGCTTCACCTTGCCGTGGTCGGAGGTGTGGGCGTGGCCCGGCTCGCTGGCATGGCCGCCGCCACCGCCGTGGTCGCCATGACCATGGCCATCGTGACCGTTGCCGCTCGACGCGGACGGGCCGCCGGCGGCCTCGGCGGCCTTCGCTTCGGCCTTGGCCTGCTCGCGCCGCTGCTGCTCGTCGGGCGCGTCCTCGAGGTGCAGCGCGATGCGCCGGCCCTGCGTGTCGAACTGGCCGTCCTCGGCGGACAGGCGGTCCTCGAACCCGGCCTCGTTCGTGCCCTTGTCCTCGAGCTGCTCGAGCCGACCGAGCTTGACGTACAGGTCGAGGTCGATCGAGGACGCCGAGACGAGCTCGATCTCCTCGTCGCCGGTGTTGAACAGCTGATGGTCGGCCATGTACGGGACGTGGATGGTGGTCCCGGCGTGGAAGTCGTAACGGCGGCCCTCGACGACGATGCAGCCGCGCCCGCTCAGGACGTGGATCGCCTCCTCGCCGTGGCGATGCCGACCGGTGTGGGTCCCGACCGGGATGCCCACCTTGGTCACGCTGGTGCCCTGGGTGGGAAAGCCGACCTGCTCGCCGATGAGCATCGCGATCCGATGGTCCTGGCGTGTCTCGATCCAGATCAGGTCACGACCGTGGGACACGACGGGGGTCGTGTTGACGCTCATCTCGTTGTGCTCGCTTCGGGCGAGCCAGTCCTCGTAGAAGTCGTTCCGCTCGAGGCGGGTGATCGGATGCCACCCCGTCGTCATCGGGCTCTCCTGTGGTGCGTGGCGAGGGACCGGACGAGCCGGCGGGGCGTGACCGGGTGAGCCGGTCGCGCCCCGCCGGACCCGTTCAGTCGATCGGCGCGTTGACCAGGTTCGATCGGTCGCCGAGCGCCTTGAGGAGCCCGGCCGGATCGACGCGCTCGACCACATCCGGTGGGACCCGGCAGGCGGGCGGGAACGTCACCGGCGGCGCCGGCTTCGTGCAGTCCAGGATCATCTTGGTCTCCTGGGGACCCTTCTCCTCTCGGTGGTACCCGTAGGTCACCGGGTTGAGGTGGCCGCCCAGGAAGTTGGGCATCACGATGAGGTCCCGGTCGCCCTGGAACCGCGTCGTCCAGGCCCACAGGACCTGGTCCATGTCATGCGGATCGATGTCGTCGTCGACGATGAAGATGTGCTTCAGGATGGGATCGACCGCGAACGCGGCCGAGGCGGCGATCTTGGGCTCGCCTTCCACTCGCTTCTTCATCGCGATGACGAGCGTGCTGCGGATACCCATGAGCGGGAGGCTCACGTCGGTCACCGTCGGCATCGACTCCCGGACGCGCCGGAAGATCGAGCCCATCCGCGGCAGGGCGCCGAGGACGAGGTGCTCGCGATGGGCGTTGAAGACGTCGACGTAGATCGGCTGGCGACGCATGGTCACCGCGGTCACCTGGACCCAGGGCATCGGGCCAAGGCGTGTGTAGTACAGCGGATACTCGCCGAACGGTCCTTCGTTCTGGACCTTCTCCGGATCCGTGTCGACGATGCCCTCGATGACGATCTCGGCACGCGCCGGGACCTCGAGGTCGACGGTCTTGCACTTGACCATCTCGACGGACTCGCCGAGCAGCCCACCGAAGACCTCCATCTCGCCGCCGATGCCCGGCAGCTTCGAGACGGCCGACATGAGCATGGCCGGGTGATGGCCGATGACGAGCGCGACCTCCATCGGCTTCTTCGCTTCGCGGTTGGCCCGCAGGATGTACGAGGTGTGATGGGCGGGGTTCGTCATGAACCCGACCTGCTTGGGGCCCTGGATCTGGTGCCGGAAGATCCCGGAGTTCAGGCGCCCGCTGTCGGGGTCGCGCGAGATCGTCGCCGCCGAGGTGATGTACTTCCCGGCGTCGAGCTCGTTGTGGACGAGGAAGGGCAACTTCGTGACGTCGATCTGGTCGCCCGTCCAGACGACCTCGTGGACCGGCGCCTGGGCGGACTCGACCATGGTGGTCGGGATGCCGCTGCCCTCACGCTTGGCGTACTCCGCGACCATCGACTTGATGTCGCTGTCGATGCTGCGCGCGACGCGGTCGTAGGTCCCGTGCAGGTTCAGCAGCAGCGGGACCTGCGAGCCCTTCACATTCTTGAAGAGGATCGCCGGGAAGCCCGGGAACTCATCGTCGTTGACGATCTTGTGGACGAGCGCGGTCGCCTCGAATTCGGGGTCGACCTCTTCCTCGACGACCTTGACCGCATCGGGCACGGCCGTCAGAAGGTCGTCGAGATAGGTTCGAAGGTCCTTTGCCATCGCTTCTCCATTCGCGTTGCTATGGACTGGATCACCGGTGATCTCCCGGCAGGGCCGGGGGCTAGAGCACGATCACGCCGAGCGTGACCAATACGGCGCCGAGCACGATCCGCCAGGTCAGTCGTTCCTTCCCTCGGAGGAGGAGCCAGGTGAAGATCAGCGTGAAGATCGGCGCACTCGCGGTGACCGGATACACGACGCTCACCTCACCTCCGGAGAGACCCAGGGTCAGGGCCAGGAAACCGATCGCCTGGAGGATCCCTGACAGGACGAAGAGACCGAACGCGGGCTCAGTGCGGGCCTTGAGGAGGCCCGATCGATCGCCGAACGTAAGTGCGTAGATGAGCGCGGCGATCGCGCCGACAAAGGCCGCGGTGAGCGGCAGATCGGCAGCCTCGAGCCCGAACTTCAGGAAGAGCGGACGGACCCCGTAGGAGAGCATCGCACCGAACGCAGCGGCGACGCCGATGTCGAGCCACTGCCGGCGTCCCGATCCCGGCTTCCAGGTCACGAGCACGACGCCGGTCACGATCCCGATGACCGCCAGCCAGCGGATCGGCGTGACCGGCTCCTGGTAGACCAGGGCGGCCAGGAAGGTCGTGACGACCGGGGCGGAGTTCTTGATCGCCGTCGCCGGCGAGGCGCCGATCCGATCGATCGCGATGTACAGCCAGCGCCGACCGATGCCAGTCCCGAACAACCCACCCAGCACGAACCCGACGAACGCGGCCAGGGTCACCTGGTCCCAGTGGAGTCCACCACCGAACGGCAGGATCAGCAGGTACAGCGGGACCGCGATGAACAGGCCGAGGATCATCGCCGTGTCGGGCCGACCGCCCTTGCCGAAGCCGAGCTTCAGGGTCACGGGATTGAGCCCGAACGAGATGGCCGTGATCAGCGCGAAGACCTTCGGATCCACGGTCGACAGCGCGACTCAGCGACGCGGTCGGGTCGGGTCGAGTGGCCCCCCGCGAGACGTCAGGGAGGATCCGCTCGAGCGGAGGGAGGGCAGCGTGCCGGAGGCCGGGCGCGTCCACGAGATGGCTTGCTCCCTCCTTCACGCGCCAGCCCTCGGAAGGGGCCCGCGAGCCGTCGTCCGAGGCGTCGATGCGACGCGTCGTATGCGATTGTATCCTAGTGCATGGCGATGGCCGGCGCAACGCCGGGACGACCCGCCAGGAGGCCACCGGAGGCAACGATGACCACGTGGATCGGTCGGATCGAGCCCAGCATGTGGATGGAGGGACCGTGGTGGCACGAGGTGCTGCCGGCGGACGTCCGACTCGCCGTCCTGTCCCTTGGCGTGCGACGCCTGCGTGACGAGGACCTCGAGGCTGCGCATGCCCAGATCCTCGACAAGGTCGAGGCCCTCGACGCGGAGGGGGTCGACGTCATCAACGTCGGGGGCAGCCCCGTCGTGAGCCTGCACGGCAAGGCCGGCCACGAGCGGCTGCTGGCCGACATCGCGGCCCGCACGCAGCGTCCGTTCGTGACCTCGCTGCAGGCCGAGTACGAGGCCATCGCGGCGGTCGGCGGGACCCAGGTCCTCATCGCCAGCCCCTATCCGATCGCCCAGACCGAGAAGCGCGTCACGGTCCTCGCCGACGAGGACATCCACACGGTCGCGCATGACAGCCTCGACATCGAACGCACCCGCGAGATCACCTCGCTCGATCCGGACCGCGTCGCCGAGCAGGCCATCGCGCTCGCGGCCGCGCATCCGGAGGGCGACGTCCTCTACCTGCCGTGCGGCTCGCTGCCGGTCGTGTCGGTCATCGAGCGGATCGAGTCCGAGACGGGCCTGCCGGTCGTGACCAACGTGGTCGCCCAAGTGCATGCCTGCCTCGTGCGCGCGGGCTACGACCAGCCCGTCGAAGGCTACGGCCGGCTCCTGCGCTCGCTCGGCGATCGACCCCTGGTCGCCGTCTAGGCGATCGCGGCGTTCACGGCCGGGGCCGGCGGCCGGCATCCGATCGCTCAGGTCGCCTTGGGGAAGATGGCCAGCAAGCCCCCGTCGCAGACGAGGTCTGCCCCGGTCACGAAGCCCGCCTCGTCCGATGCGAGGAAGAGGGCCGCCGCCGCCTGATCCGCCGGCTCCCCGAAGCGCCCGATCGGGATCCCGGCCGGCGCGCCCGACCGGTCCGCCGAGAACGCCTCGTCGGCCATGCCGACCGGGCTGCCGGTCTGGGTCGGGGTGAGCGTGTTCACCCGGATGCCGTGCGGCGCGAGCTCCATCGCCATCGCGCGTGTCAGGTTGTTGACGCCACCCTTGGCCGCGGCATAGGCGACCTTGTTGCGGATGCCGCGGTGGCCGCTCGTCGAACCGACATTGACGATGGCGCCGCGGACCCCGCGATCGATCATCGACCGCGCCGCGTGCTTGCCGCACAGGAAGGTCGACCGAAGCGTGATGGCGACGACGCGATCCCATTCCTCGACGGTCGTGTCCAGGAGACCCTTGTTCGTCGTGGCCGCCACGTTGTTGACGAGGACGTGGACGTCGCCGAAGGCCTCCACGGCTCGAGCGACCGTCGCCTCGACCTGTGCCTCGTCCGTCACGTCCGCGGCGATCGCCACGGCGCGGCCGCCGGCGTCCGTGATCGCCGCGACCGTGCGCTCGGCGCGGGCCGCGTCGAGGTCCACGACGGCCACGGCGCTGCCCTCCGACGCGAACCGCTCGGCCATCGCTCGGCCGATGTTCTGGCCAGCCCCGGTGATGATCGAGACCTTGCCGGCCAGCCGGCCGGTGGGCGTGCGCGTGCCTTCGGTCACGTGACCCTCCTGTGTCTGGTTGCGGGCGACCCCCCCGACGGCGTGGCCGGAAGGGGCGGCGGGAGATCGGCCGCCAGACCACGCGGCGACCGGAGGACGGGGGTGCCGATCAGGCCCGGCGGCGCTTCTTGGAGGTGGCCGGGAGCCAGCTCGTCAGTCGCACGTCGATGATCTGGACGATCTTCACGCAGATCAGGGCGACGACGATGATCAGGAGCAGGACGGCCAGGACACCCTCGGCGTCGAAGCGTTTGCCGGCCGATGTCACGACCGCGCCGAGACCGACGATCGCGATGAACATCTCGCCGTTGATCATGCCCTTCACCGCTCGCCCCATCCCGAGCCGCAGACCGGCGAAGATGAGCGGCGTGGCCGCCGGCAGGATGATCTTGAAGAAGAGCTGACGGTCGCTGGCGAGGTACGAGCGGCCCATCTCGATGAGCGGCTTGTTGACGTTCCGGATGCCCGCGACCGTGTTCACGATGACGATGAAGATCGTGTACAGGACGATCACGCCGATGACCGAGGGCCGGGGGTCGTTCGCACCGAAGATCGCGAAGAAGACGGGTGCGAAGACGAGCGACGGCGCGGTCAGCATGGCGTAGACGTAGACGTCGAGCGCCATCTCGACCTTGGTATAGGCACCCATCAGCACGCCGATCGTCACGCCCAGGACGGCCGACAGGGTGAAGCCGATGAAGAGATTGAAGAGGCTGTTGATGAGGTTCCCGATGATCAGCCCCGAGCCGACCAGCTCGAACAGCCGCATGAGCACGGCGGAGAACGGCGGGAAGAACGGCTGGTCCCAGACGCGCGCGAGCATCTCCCAGAGCACGGCGCCGATGACCAGGCCAAGGAAGCCCGGCCCGAGGCGGCCGCCAAGGGTGAACGGCCCGAGGCCGGGCGGGTGGACCCCGCGGCTGCGGGTCGCGGCCGCGACGCTCACGAGGCGACCCTCGCGGCGTCGGCCTCCACGGCCTCGGCGGTCGAGGGCCGGAACAGCTGCATCTCGCGCAATCGGTGCCACAGGTCCGCGGTGATCGCGGCGAACTCGGGCGAACCCTCGATCGTGTCGATGGTCGTCGAGCGCGGTCGTGCAAGGGGGACGTCGACGACGTCGACGATGCGCCCCGGCCGAGGTGACATGAGGACGATCCGATCCCCAAGGAGGACCGCCTCTTCCATGCTGTGCGTGATGAAGATGACCGTCTTGCGCGACGCCTCCCAGATGGCCAGGAGCTCCTCCTGGAGCAGCCGCCGGGTCTGCTCGTCGAGCGCACCGAACGGCTCGTCCATCAGGAGGATCCGCGGGTCGACGGCGAGCGCCCGGGCAAGGCCCACGCGCTGCTGCATGCCGCCGGACAGGGCGCCCGGCAGGCGCCGCTCGAAGCCCTTCAGCCCGACCAGCTCGATCAGGCGCATCGCCCGATCCTCGCGCTCGGCCTTGGGGACGCCACGCAGCTCGAGCCCGAAGGCGACGTTGTCGATGATCTTCGCCCAGGGCATGAGCGCGAAGCTCTGGAAGACCATCGCCCGATCGGGACCCGGTCCGGTGACGCTCTGGCCATCGACCCGGACATCACCGCTGTCGAACTGCTCGAGACCGGCCAGGATCCGGAGCAGCGTGGTCTTGCCGCAGCCGCTCGGGCCCAGGACGGTGATGAACTCGCCGTCCTTGATGTCGAACGACACGTCCTTGAGCGCCTCGACGGGCTCGTCGTCACCACGCGCGGGGAAGATCTTGCAGAGACGATCGAACTCGATGAGCGTCTTGGCTTGGTCGTTCAACGCGCGGACCTCACTCATTCGCTGAGCGCCGAGCCACGTGACCACGGCGCGAGACGGTATTCGAGCTTTCGGACGAGCGTGACGAGGATCAGGGCCTCGATCACGACGAGGACGACGACACCGTAGAGGAGCCCTGGCTCGAAGAGGCCGCGGAACTCCAGGATCAGGTTGCCGATGCCGACCGCGACCATCAGGAGCTCGATGATCACCATGCCGGTGATGCCACGGCCAAGCCCCAGGCGCACGCCGGTCATGACCGCGGGCAGCGAGCCCGGGATCAGGATCTTCCGCCAGATCTGGCGCTCCGTCGCGCCGTAGCTGGTCGCCATCTCGATGAGCGAGGCGTCCACCTGACGGACCCCCGCGCGGCTGTTGACGATGATGACCGGGATCGCGAAGACGATGACGAGCAGCACGCGAGCTTCGATCCCGATGCCCAGGGACATCAGCAGGATCGGGATCAGGGCCGCCATCGGCGTGACGAGCAGGATGCTGAGATACGGGTCGAAGAAGGCCTCGATGGTCGGGTACCGTGCGGCTGCGAGGCCGGCCGGGATGCCAACGATCACCGCGATGCTGAACCCGATGACGAGCGCCTGGTTGCTCAGCAGGAAGGCTTGGTAGGTCTCCGGCGACGTGAGCAGCGTGACCAGGCCTTCGACCGTCTCGGTGAAGGTCGGGATCAGGAGGCTGTCAGCGGCCTGGGCGTAGAGCTGCCAGACCGTCGCGAAGATCGCGAACGCGATCAGCCGGTAGGTCCAGGCCGAATCGTAGATCCGCGACGCGACGGAATGAGACGGGGGGCGGGCGAGCCCGCCCCCCGTGGCTGCGCGGCGCTGTTGGCTAACCGCCGAGCTCATCCAGAGCCGTCTGGAGGTACGACAGATCGGACCACTGGTCGGGCGTGAGCTTGACCGTGGTCGAGCCCGTGCCCTCGGGACCGAAGAAGTCGGCCGTGTAGTCGATGTTCTCGGCGGTCAGGCCGCCGTCGGTCGGGAACATCCCGAGGTCCAGATACTTGGCGATGGCGGCATCGATCGTCGCGGCGTCGATCGCATCCGGGACGAACGTCTCGGCGATCTCCTTGAGGCGAGCCGGGTTGCCGTCGATCTCGCGGTTGATCTCGAGGACCGCCTTGACGAGCGCGGCCACGGAGCCCGGGTTCTCGGCGGCGAAGTCGCCATTGGTGTAGATCGACGTGGTCTGCAGGTCCGGCAGGTCGTTCGCGAAGCTCGCGATCTGGTGGTACCGGTCGCTGGCGGTCTCGTCGATGTTGGTCGCGTCGGTCAGCTCGAGCGGGCTGGCGTCGATCTGGTCGGCGAGCATGGCGGCGACGCGGTTCGGTGAGCCTTCGATGACGACGTATTCCGGCTCGGTGCCGGGGCAGGTGGTGTCGATGTAGTTCTTGACCATGGCCGTGCTGACGGCGCCCTGGCTATGGATGGCCAGACGCTTGCCATCGAGGCCAGCGCAGTCGGCGATGTCCGTCTTGGCGTACAGGGTCCATTCGTTCTGGACCCGGGCGACGACCGACTTGAGGTTGGCGCCCTTCTCGATCGCGGCCATCGTCGCGTTGTTCGCGCCGGAGCCGAAGGCGAAGTCACCGGCCGCGACACCCGCCGTGACGAGCTCCGACTCGGCGATCTCCTGGGTGGTGATGTTGTAGCCGCCTTCCTTGTTCAGCTTGTCGATCGCCGCCAGGAAGGGGGCGCTGGACAGGCCGACCGAGGTGAAGGCCACTCCGAATTCCTTGGTGCCGGGCTGCTCGGCGGCGCCGGATGGCGCCGTGCTGGCTGCTCCGGAGGCTGGGGCCGCGGATCCGCCTGTGTTGGAACAGGCTCCGATGGCGAGAGTCGCGACAGCGACGAGAGTCACCCATCGCATCGACCGGGAACGACGCATGTCCGCACTCCAATGGCAGGATGGACGGGTCGCGAACCGGCTCCTCCACATGATCGCCGGTCTCGGGTCGCGACCAACCGCGTGACGCCACGGTATGCCGCGGTATTCTACGGATGCAAGGGGGCCGGGTCAATGCTCCACGCGATTCCTCACCGGGCCTCGCGCACGGACGGACAAATGTGGATTCACACGGATCGCGGTGCCGTATACTGCCGCGAAACTCCTATGTATACGGTGCCATGCCAGTGGTCGAGCGAGCCAAGACGATGACGGTCCGGCCCCGGTCGAAGGGCAAGACCGACGGACTTCCCAGCAGCGAGGTCGTCTATCGTCGGCTCAAGCACGAGATCATCAGTGGCGAGATGGCCCCCGACAGCCGCTTGGTCGAGCTGACCATCGCCGCCGAGTTCGGCGTGAGCCGCACGCCCGTCCGCGAAGCGCTCAAGCGCCTGGCCGCCGAGAACCTCGTCTTCGCGGATCCCGCCCGCGGGATGATCGTCCACCGCCCCGACGCCGCGGAGATCGAGGATGTCTTCGTCGTCCGTGAGGTGCTCGACGGGCTGGCCGCACAGCTGGCCGCGCATCGCATCACGCCCTCCGAGCTCTCGAAGCTGGAGCTGATCGTGAACACGATGGGCGAGGCCATCGAGACCGGCCGCCGGGAGCAGATCGTGGCCGCCAACCAGCGGTTCCACGATGTCATCTACTCGGCCGCCGGGAATCCCGTGCTGGCCCGAGTCGCGAGCGAGCTTCGCGACTACGTGCGCCGCTACAGCACCCTCCCGTTCGCGAGCCCCGACCGCGTCGAGCACGTGTTGTCCGAGCATCGGGCGATCCTCACGGCGCTCCAGAAGCACGACCCCAAGGCCGCCGAGCAGGCCTCCGGCGGGCACCTTTCCGCCGCCCGCGCGTACGTGGTCCGCATGGACCTCGAGGACTACGCGGAGAACCGCCTGGGCTGAGGTCCGGGTCCGGACATCGCCCCCCGGCATCGCCTCGACGACGAGATCCGGCGACGCCATCGAATGCAGCGTCCGTGCCATGGGATACGATTGTCCACAACCGAGCACATGGCCCCGTCGGTACCGGACCGACCACCCAGGAGGCACTGATGGCAGCAGCACGGCCGCGGGTCGCCCTCGTCTTCACCGGTGGCACGATCGACTCGGTCGGCGTCGACCGGCTCGACCTCGCCTGGTACATCGAAGCCGGCAAGCGGCTCGATGACGGTGAGCTCGTGGAGCGCGTCCCGGAGCTCGACCGCATCGCCGCGGTCGAGGAAGTGCCGTTCCGCCGACTGCCCAGCCAGTCCATCACCGACGGCGACCTGGCCGACCTCGTCACCACGATCCACGAGATCTTCGAGTCCGATCGCGCCGACGGGGTCGTCATCACCCACGGCACGAACACGCTCGAGGAGACGGCCTACTACCTGCACCTGGCCCTCAAGACCGACCGACCGGTCGTCATCGTCGGGTCGATGCGCCCGTCCTCCGCCGTCAGCGCCGACGGCTACCTGAACCTGCTCAACGGCGTCCGCGTCGCCGCCGATCCGGCATCGGCGGGGATGGGCGTCCTGGTCGTCCTGAACGACACGATCCTCGGGGCGCGGGACGTCACCAAGACCGCCACGTACCGGGTCGAGACGTTCCAGGGTCGCGACCTCGGGCCTCTCGGCTATGCAGACAACGACGGCCGGGTCCTCTTCTACCACCGGCCGGTCCGGCCGCACACGACCGCGACCGAGTTCCAGGTCGGCGAGGCGGCGCTCCCACGCGTCGACGTCGTCGTGAGCTACCTCGGCGCCGATGCGACGATGATCGATGCCGCGGTGGCGGCGGGCGCGAAAGGCATCGTCAGCGCCGGCACGGGAGCCGGCCGGCCGACGCCGGCCGAGGACGCCGCGCTCCTGCGCGCCAGCGAGGCCGGCGTGGTCATCTGCCAGGGCACCCGGGTCGGGAGCGGTCGAGCGGTCCGCAGCCCAGGGCTCGTCAAGCGCGGCTGGGTCGCCTCGGACAACCTCCAGCCCTGGAAGGCGCGGATCCTGCTCCGCTTCGCGCTCGCGACCACGTCCGACGTGGACGAGATCCAGCGGATGTTCGACACCTACTGAGCGAGGCGACCGATGGTGGGTCCGCTCGGGAGCCCGGATTCAGCCCAGGCCGAGCCCGGTGCGCGTGAACAGCGCGGCGTACGGGATGCCGGCCTCGGCCATCGCCGCTTCGCCACCCTCCTCGCGATCGATGACGGCCACGATCGCCGTCACGACCCCGCCCGCCTCGCGGATCCGCTCGGCCGCCCGGATGGCCTGCGCACCGCTGGTGATGACGTCCTCGACGACGACCACCCGGTCGCCGGCAGCGAGCTCCCCCTCGACGAGCTTGGCGGTGCTGTACTCCTTGCTTGCCTTGCGTGCGATGACGAACGGCAGGTCCGTCTCGAGCGAGACGGCCGCCGCCAGCGCCACCGCCCCGAGCTCCGTGCCGGCGATCCGCTGCGTGTCGGCGGGGACGTGCACCGCGAGCGCGCGACCCAGACGCCGAAGGATCCCGGGCTGCGTCTCGAACAGGTACTTGTCCAGGTAATAGGTGCTGCGCGCCCCGGAGCTCAACACGAAGTCACCATGCAGCAGCGACGCGTCCATGACGTCGCGACCCAGCGCGGCCAGGTCCTCGGGGTCGGCCACGACGGGCTCGGGCATGGACGGATCCTCCGACGGCGCCCGTCGGCATCCGCCGGTCGCGTCGTACGACCGAGGGGGACGGGACGGACCACAGGATACGTCGCGGCGTCGCTCGCCGAGCGGGGCGGACGGGCCGCCCGAAGGGAGTCTGATCGATGACCGAGCGTGTTTGGGACCGGTTCCTGAGCGAGGGAGACCGGCAACGGAACGTCGTCCAGCCAGCGGCCCGCAAGGGCGCCGGGACCAAGCCGGCACTCCTGCTCGTGGACCTCTATCGATGGGTCTTCGGCGATGAGCCGCAGCCCCTCCTCGAGGCCATCGAGTCCTGGCCGGGGAGCTGCGGCCTCAATGGCTGGACGGCCCTGCCCCACATCCAGGCACTGCTCGCCGAGGCGCGGTCGCTCGGCCATCCGGTCGTCCACGTCAGCGGGTTCGACGGGATGCCCGGCTGGCGCGACCCGCATCCGCGCGGCCGGGCGAGCGAGGACCCGGCGATGTCCGATCGACGGCGACGCCGCTACGACATCGTGGACGAGGTGGCGCCGCTGCCCGGCGAGGTCGTGCTTCGCAAGGTGGCACCGAGCGCGTTCTGGGGGACGCCCCTCATCGGCCACCTCGTGTCGCTCGGGGTCGACACCCTGGTCGTGGCCGGCGAATCGACGAGTGGTTGCGTCCGGGCGACGGTGGTCGATGGCAAGAGCCATCGATTCCGGATGCTCGTGCCCGAACCATGTGTCTTCGACCGTGACGACGCGTCGCACGCGATCAACCTGTACGACCTCGACCAGAAATACGCCGACGTCATCGGACTCGAGGAGGCGATCGCGTACCTGCGCTCGGTCGCACCCGCCGGCGGAGGGTGACCCCGCCGCACGGCTGAGGTTGCCCCGGAGCCGAGCTCAGGCCAGGAGCTCGCTGAGTCCGCGCCAGAGCAGGTTGAGGCCACCGACGAGCAGCACGATGAGCACCGCCCGGTAGATGGTCACCCTGGGCAGCCGACCCTGCAGTCGAAAGCCGAGCCGCTGGACGACCATCGACGGCACGGCCAGCGTCACCGCGATGACGATCAGGACGGCCGTGTACTGCTGCAGCGCCACGAGCAGGCCCACCCGCAGGATGCCCATGGTGAAGAAGGCGAAGGAGATCACGACCGCGAACTCGGCGCCACGAAGGCCGATCGCCGTCAGGTAGGTCCCGAAGACGGGCCCCGACGCGCCGAGGGCCCCGTTCGAGATCCCTCCCACCGTGCCGGCCACCGGCCCGAGCCAGCGTTGTGTGCCATGGGTGAGGGGCGGGCGCTCGGCCCGAAGGCTGGAGGCGACGAACCACAACGTGAAGATCCCGAGCGCCACCGAGACGGCCGGCGCCGGCAGGATGACGAGCAGTTGCGTCCCGATGACCGACCCGACCAGCGCCCCGATGATCAGGCCGCGGGTGCGCCGCACCATGCCGATCCGGGTCCGGTGGTGCCACAGCTGCGAGCCGCTCATCAACGGGGCGAGCAGGCTCATGACGATGACCCCGTCCTTGGCCGGCAGCACCAGCGCCAACGCGTTGATCGCGAGCAGGGCGAACCCGAAGCCGACCATGCCGTTGACCAGGGCGGCGATCGAGACCAGGACCGCGAGCAGGACGAGCAGCGCCGGGTCGGCCAGGGGCATCCATCCCACCTCATCGGACCCGCGAGCGCCCCGCGCCACGCCGCACGCTTCGCTGTATCCAATCGCATACGGTACAGCCCACGGTGGCGTCCTGCGGGACGGTCCAGGCGACCCGCATCGCGCCATGGGACGTTGACCGCAGGCCTCGGAAGACCATAAGATACCGCTGCATACATTGGTCCCCGTCGGAGGCGACGGGCCCGTGGACTCGCAGGGTGGGAGCGATCTTGGCCATCACCGACCGACCGACCGAGACGACGACGGGACGACTGCCCACATGGCGCGATACGCGCGAATGGATCGACCGCGCCCGAGCGATCGGCGAGCTGCGCGACGTCCATGGCGTGGACTGGGAGCAGGGCATCGGCGAGGTCACCGAGATGCTCGACCACGCCGAGGGCAGCCCGTCCGTCCTGTTCGATGACATCCCGGGCTATCCGTCCGGGCGGCGCGTCATCGTCAACTGCAGCGGCACGCCGGGCCGCCAGGCCGTGACCCTCAATCTGCCCCAGAGCGAAGCCACGCACGACGGTCTCTTCCGGTTCTGGCGGAGCGTCCTGGAGGGCTTCCAGCCGGTCGATCCGGTGGACGTGGAGATCGGACCGGTGTTCGAGAACGTCGTCGAAGGCGATGACGTCGATCTCGAGGCGTTCCCGGTGCCTCTCTGGCACCCGCACGACGGTGGCCGGTTCATCGGGACGGCCAGCATGAACATCCTCAAGGACCCCGATTCCGACTGGGTCAACATCGGGACGTATCGCAACCAGATCTTCGCCCGTGACGAGATGGGCATCTATATCAGCCCCGGCAAGCACGGCCGCCTCATCCGCGACAAGTACCTGGCGCGCGGCGAGCGCATCCCGGTCGTCGTGGTCGTCGGCGCCGATCCGCTGCTGTTCATGGCCTCCTGTGCCGAGGGCATCCCGTACGGCATGAGCGAGCTCGCCTGGGCGGGCGCGGTGCGTGGCGAGCCGATCGAGGTGGTCCGCGGCCGCCACACCGGCCTCCCCTTCCCGGCCACGGCCGAGATCGCGATCGAAGGCTGGATCGACCCGACGGCGCCCCTGCACGACGAGGGCCCGTACGGCGAGTGGATGGGCTACTACGCGAGCGGCGAGGGCCAGACCCACGTGATCAAGGTCGCGGCGATCTATCACCGCAACGATCCGATCCTGCTCGGGTGCCCGCAGGGCAAGCCGCCACATGAGGACAATCGGTTCCTGGCCTACCTGAAGTCCGCCCTCATCGAGCAACAGCTGCGAGCCGCCGGCGTGCCCAAGGTCACCGGCGTCTGGTGCCCGCCCGAGGCCGGTAACCGGATGATGACCGTCATCGCGGTGGACCAGTCCTATCCCGGCCATGCGACCCAGGCGCTGCTGGTCGGCAGCCAGACCGGCACCTCGGCGTACGCCGGCCGGGTGGCCGTCGTCGTGGACCCCGATATCGACATCACGAGCCTCGACGACGTGATGTGGGCGATCATGACCCGCTGCGATCCGGTCCGCGACGTCCGGATCATCGACCGCGCGTGGAGCGGCCCACTCGACCCGGCCATCCACCCAGACCATCGGGGCATGAACTCACGGCTCCTCATCGACGCCACCAAGCCGTGGGAATGGCGGGAGCGGTTCGCCGAGCCCGTCGTGACCGCCGAGATGAGCCGCGCCGCCCGGCAGCGCTGGGGCTGGATCCTCGATCCGGCCGGGACGCCCCCCGCCACCGACCAGGGACGATCGTAAGGGAACGACCCTCGCCCACGACGGCCTGATCGGATGCGTCCGCCAGGGTCGCCACCACCCATCGCGCAAGGAGAGACAGCAGGAATGGCTGACACCGTGGATCTCATCGTCAAGAACGGCACCGTCGTCACCAGCGACTCGACGTTCGACGCGGACATCGCGATCAAGGACGGCAAGTTCGTCGAGATCGCCGACCCGGGGACCCTGACCGCGACCGCCGCCGAGGAATACGACGCCGCCGGGAAGTACGTGATCCCCGGCGTCATCGACGGCCACGTCCACTTCCGCGAGCCGGGCCTCGAGTACAAGGAAGACTGGCGGACCGGATCGACCGCGGCCATCCATGGCGGCGTGACGACCGTCATCGAGATGCCGAACACCAACCCCAAGACCGACACGGTCGCGGGCGTCGAGCTCAAGCAGAAGCTCGCCGAGGAGAAGTCGTACGTCGACTTCGGGATCATCGGCCTGCTCGTCCAGGACAGCGTCCCGGCCCTGCGTTCGCTTGCCGAGGCCGGCGTCGTGGGCTACAAGTGCTTCCTTGGCGAGACGATCGGGAACATCCCGGCGCCGGACGACGGCATGATGCTGGACGGGTTGCGCGAGATCGCGGCGACCGGCCTGCGCATCGGCTTCCACGCCGAGAACAACGAGATCATGCAGCACCTCATCCGCCAGCTGAAGGCGGAGGGCCGGACGGACCCGCTCGCCCACGTCGACTCGCGGCCGGCGCTCGCCGAAGTCGAATCGATCCAGCGCATGGGCCTGTACGCGCAGCACACGGGCGCGAAGATGCACATCTTCCACCTGTCCAGCCGAGACGGCCTGGACATGATCGATGAGTGGCGCGCCAAGGGCGTCGACGTGACGACCGAGACGGGCGCCCACTACGTGTTCATGAAGGCCGAGGACATGGAGCGCGTCGGCGTCCGACTGCGCATGAACCCGCCGGTCCGCTACGGCACCGAGGGCCACGGCGACTACCTGCTCGAGGGCATCAAGGACGGGCGCGTGAACATGATCGCGACCGACCACTCGCCGCACACGGCCGAGGAGAAGCTCAACGACGACATCTGGAAGGCGATCTCGGGCTTCCCGGGCGTCGAGACCAGCGTCCGCTTCTTCCTGACCTTCGGCGTCAACGCCGGCCGGATGACGCTCCAGCAGTTCGTCCGGGCGAGCTCCGAGGGTCCCGCCAAGACCTGGGACATCTACCCGCAGAAGGGCACGATCGCCGTCGGCTCCGATGGCGACCTCACGATCCTCGATCTCGACAAGGAAGGCGTCATCCGCGATGACGAACTCCACAGCAAGAACCATGTCACGCCCTTCGATGGCACGGCCACCAAGGGCGCCCCTGTCGCGACCATCGTCCGCGGCCAGATCGTCATGCGTGACGGCGAGGTCGTGGGTGAGGCGCGAGGCCGGATGGTCCGGCCGCGGGTGGCCGTCCCGGCCTGACCCGTCGGGGAGCGAGCTCGCTCCTCTCCTCCTCCGTGGACGGGCCCGTCGCCTCGGCGGCGGGCCCGTTCATCGTGTCCGGTGCGGGGATCGCGGCTGCCCGGCCCGAGCACCCGACCCCGCACCGGTCCGCCGCCCGGCCGGCGATGGCTTGGATGGTCGTGGCGCCCGATCATGAACAACGCGCAGACCAACCACGCAATGGCCGGCCGGCGAGCGATCCGGCGGCGATACAAGCGCGGGACTGTGCCGAACGTGCATCACCAGCACCGTCGGTGGTGATCCTGGCCTGACGCGGCCGGCGACACTGACGCTACCGGTCATTGCGTGGCTCACGTGTGAATCACGCATGGTCGCGAGAGCGCAGGAGCCGACGTTGCACCCGAACCGCCCCGCCAGCGGACTCGCGGAGGTCAGGGGGCGGCGGCGATCTCCTTCGCGGCGTTCTTCGCGAAGTCGCCGACCATCTGGTCCGCCTTGCGGCGCATGACGGCCTGTCCGAATTCGCCGAGCTTGCCCAGGATCGATGCCTCGGTGTGGATGACCAGCTCGGTCTCGGCGTCACTGATCGGGACCAGCGTCATCGACGTCTTGGCCGACACCGTGCTGTTGATGCGCTTCTCGGTGGCCGAGACGTCGAGCCGGGAGGTGAGGTTCTCGCGGTCGCGCTCCGCGACGACGATCTTGCCCTGCAGGCGCACCCCGATCGGCCCGACCTTGACCTTCAGCGCCCCGCTGAACGTGTCGTCGTCGATGCGCTCGAACTCCTCGACGCCGGGGACGCACCGGCTGACCGCCGGGATGTCGGTGACGAATGCCCAGACGCGGTCCACCGATGCCGGGATGCGCGCCTTCTGGTCGATGATCATCGGTCAAGACTCCTTCGCGGGCCGGCGGCCCGCCACTCGATGGCTTCGGATCCCTAGTCTGCCGGAGACGTCGCTCCGGTCGTCGTCTGGCGTTCCGCCAGGGCGGCCAGCAGTCGTTCCGCGTTGATGGGCAGGCGGTCGACCCGGATGCCGACCGCATCGGCAACCGCGTTGGCGATGGCCGGTGCGACCGGCGCATTCGTGACCTCGCCGGCCGCCTTGGCGCCGAACGCCCCGGGGCCGACGGTCGTCGGGAGCTGGACGATCCGAAGCGGCGGCATGTCGCCGGCCGTCGGCAGCTTCATCTCGCCGAGGTTGAGCGTCGTGATGGCGCCATCCTCGACCTCGAGGCCCTCCATCAGCGCGGCGCCGAGCCCGAAGGCGAACCCTCCAGCCAGCTGGCCCCGATGGGCGACCGGGTTGATGACCGTGCCCACATCGACGACGAGCAGCGCATCGATCACCCGGACGGTGCCACTCGCCTCGTCGACCTCCACCTCGACGGCGCACGCCCCGAAGTCATGGTCGCCGGGCTCGTCCGGACCGTGCGGCGCCGACGCGTCGAAGACGACCGACAGCTCGACCGGCTCGGCCTCGGGAACGAGGCGGGCGGTGACCGCCTCGAAGGTCGCGATCTCCCGTCCATCCGCCGGATCCACGAGGCGATCGTCTCGCCACGTCGCGCCGCTCGGCACGTCCGGGATCGCCTGCGGCAGGCGCTCGTCGATCCACGCCTCCACGGCCGTGGCCAGATCCGCCGCACCGCGACTGGCCAGGTGGGTGATGCGGCTGCCCCCGATGCCGGGGTCGAACGGGGCGTCGGCCGTGCTGACCTTGGTCACGAGCACCCGGGCCTCGCTCACGCCGAGACTCATGGCCAGGACCCGGCGCAGCACCGTCCAGCCACCGCTCCCCTGGTCGGGGAGGCCGGTGAGGATCTCGAGCCGTCCGTCGTGGTGCAGGCGGACGCGGAGCGGCAGCTTGCCACCACCCACGTGCCGGGCGCTCATCGCCACGCCGATGCCGCGGCCGGGCCGGCGGGGCCGGTCCCAGGGCAGCTCGCGGGCGACGGCATCGAGGACTTCGACGGCACGCGTCTCGCGGAACCTCGCGCCGGTCGCGCCGACCTCGCCGTCCCGGACCGCCACCCGGCGTCGGAAGGCGAGTGCATCCTCGCCGAGGGCGCGGGCGATCTCATCGAGGTGGGACTCACCGGCGAACAACGCCTGGACTTCGCCTGGGGCGCGCATGTGCCCACCGGGCACGGTGTTCGTGTAGATCGTCGTGGCGACGATCCGGACGTGCGGGATGCGATACGCGGCGAGCGTCGCGGTCGCGCCGGCGAGCGACAGGTGGGGCAACGGCTTGGCGGCCGCGTAGGCGCCGCCATCGAGCCGGATCTCCGCGTCGTGCGCGAGCAGGTTGCCCTCCGCGTCGAGCGCGGTCCGAAGCCGCATCGTGGCCGCGTGTCGGACGTTCTGGGCGCCGATCTCCTCGGCGTAGCGGGTCACGGCCTTGATCGGCCGGCCGGTGGCGCGGGCGAGGGCCACACAGGCGTACTCGTCGACGCAGTAGCCCTTGCCCCCGAAGTCGCCGCCGATGAAGCCGGCGTCGACGTCGATCTGGTCGGCCGTCAGGCCGAACGTGGCCATCAGCTGCTTGCGGAGCGGGAAGGGGGTCTTGTTCGTCGTGATGACCCGGATCACACCGGCCTCGTCCACCCAGACGAGCGTGGCGTGCGGCTCGATGTAGCCGGCGTGCTGGCGCGGCGTCGTGAACCGATGCTCGAAGACCCGCGCCGCGCTCGCGAAGACCGCCTCGAGGTCGGCGTCGTCGCGGCGGACCCGGACGGCGCCCTGGACGTTCGGGTGCGGGACGGGCTGTCGCTCGCCATCGACGTAGCGATAGGAGGCGAAGTCGGGATGGAGGACGGGCGCATCCGGATCGAGCGCAGAATCGAGATCGAGGACGGCTGGCAGCGGCTCGAGGTCCACGTCGATCTCGGCCAGGGCGGCATCCGCCTGGGCCACGGTCTCGGCGGCGACAGCGGCCAGCCGGTCGCCGACGAAGCGGACCTGATCCCAGGCCAACACCGGGCGGTCCGCCAGGCGACGGCCGTGCAGCAACCCGCGCAGATCGTCGCCGGTCAGCACGGCATGGACGCCGGGCATCGCCCGAGCGCGGGTCGCGTCGATCGATCGGATGCGGGCATGCGGCAGCGGGCTCCCGAGGAAGCGCGCCCAGAGCATCCCGGGCATCACATGGTCCGCGGCATACCGGGCGGCGCCGGTCACCTTGGCCCGTCCCTCGACGCGCTCCTCGGGCCGGGCGAGCGCCTCGAGCGTCCCGGCGTCGGGCGGCGCGGGCCGGCCGTGGTCGTCGTGGTCGTCGTGCCCGCCGCCGCTCATCGGGGACCGGCGCCGATGGCACGAGCCAGGGCGCGTGCCGTCCAGAGCCGGACCATCGCCTGCTTGTAGGTGCGCGACCCCCTGACGTCGTCGACCGGATCCGAGGCATCCGCGGCGGCCGCGGCGGCACCCTCGAACGCGCCGGACGACGGCGTCGTGCCGCGCAGGATGGCCTCCGCCTCGACGGCCCGGAACGGGATGGGGCCGGCGTTGCCGAGCGCGATCCGGGCATCGGCGACCGCGCCGTCCGCGTCCAGGTCGAGCCGAACGGCGACGCTGACCGTCGCGTAATCGTCGACGGTCCGCGGGAGGAACTTCTCGTACGCGAAACGGGCGGCGGTGGCCGGTCTGGGCACCCGGATGGCCGTGAGGATCTCGTCCGGCTCGATGGCCGTCTCGAAGACATCGACGAAGAAGTCCGCGAGCTCGACGGTCCTCGTGCCGCGCTCGCTGGCGAGGACGACCGAGGCGTCGTGGGCGAGAAGCATCGGCGGCGGGTCCTGCGCCGGGTCGGCATGGACCAGGTTGCCTCCGATCGTCGCCTGGTTCCGGATCCGGATGGTGGCCACCCGCGCGACCGCGGCCGCCAGGGCTGGGGCATGCGCACGCACGAGCGGATGGCGCTCCACGTCGCGCAGGCTGGTGAGCGCACCGACCTCGAGGGTGTCGCCGTCGATGGCGACCGCTCGGAGGGCATCGAGCCCGCCGAGCCCGATCACGATCGAGGGCTGGATCAGGCCCTGCTTGAGGAGCGGGACGACGGCCGTGCCGCCGGCCAGGAGGTGGGCCGCATCGCCGTGCGCAGCGAGCGCGGCGATCGCCTCGGCCGTGCTGGCCGGCCCGAGATACGCGAAAGCGCTCACCGGCCGTCGCCGCTGGGCGTGGCATGGCCGGGCCGGGCGGCCAGGACCGAGGCGACGATGCCGTCGTACCCGGTACAACGGCACAGGTTCCCGGTCATCCACTCGCGGATGGCCGGCTCGTCAGCGTCGGGCTGCTCGGCGAGCAGCGCCGTCGCCGCCACCACCTGGCCCGGCGTGCAGATCCCGCACTGGAATCCGCCGTGCTGGAGGAACGCGTCCTGCACCTTCGAGAGGCTCCCGTCATCGCCGGCGATCCCCTCGATGGTCGTGATCGAGCGGCCGGCCAGCGACACGACCGGGAGGAGGCATGCCGACTGCAGCGCGCCGTCGACCAGGACGCTACAGGCCCCGCACACGCCGATGGAGCAACCCTCCTTCGTGCCGGTCAGGCCGAGGTCGTCGCGGAGGAGGTCGATGAGCAGGCGATCGGCCGGGACGGCCTCGTCGAACCGGCGGCCGTTGACCGTCAGCTGCATCCGGATGTGCTCGGCGGGCATGGTCCCCATGGTCTCGCCATGTTAGCGTATACCGCAGTACACGAAGGCACATCGATGACGTCGTCCGCACGCTTTGACGACGCTTCGGCGCGATCCCCGAGGTGCCCCCGATGGCTGCGAGCGACGCCCCCAGATTCGGCTCGGACGTGATGGTGGACCTGCTCATCGAGCAGGACATCCCCTACGTCGCGCTCAACCCGGGCGCGAGCTTCCGGGGGCTCCACGACTCACTGGTGAACCGGCCGGGTGCGCCCGAGATCATCGTCTGTCCGCACGAGAAGCTGGCGGTCAACCTGGCCCACGGCTACGCGAAGGCGACCGGCAAGCCGATGGCCGCGATCCTGCACAACGTCGTCGGACTCCTGCACGGGACGTTGGGCGTGTTCACTGCCTACGTGGACCGCTCGCCGGTCATCGTGCTGGGTGGCTGCGGCCCGATGGACACCGAACGCCGCCGACCGTGGATCGATTGGCTCCACACAGCCAACATCCAGGGCAACGCGGTCCGAGACTTCACGAAGTGGGATGACCAGCCGGCCTCGATCGAGGCCATGCCCGCGGCCTTCGCGCGGGCCCGGCGGATCGCCCTGACCGAACCGGCAGGTCCGGTCTACCTCGCGCTCGATGCCGACCTGCAGGAGCGCGAGTTCTCCGGCGAGGTCCCGGTCATCGACTGGGCGAAGGTCGGTCCGGGCAGCCCGATGGCGCCTGATCAGACGGCCCTGAACGACGCGGTCGACCGCCTGGTCGCCGCCGAGCGGCCGGTGATCGTCGCCGGCTACGCCGGTCGCGAGCCGCGTGCCTTCGAATGGATCCCGACCCTCGCCGAGAGCCTCGGCGCCGGGGTCATCGACATGAACAGCCGGCTGAACCTGCCGACGACCCATCGGCTGAACGTGACCGGCACCGAGGCGCTGGCCGACGCCGACGTCGTCCTGTTGCTGGACATGAAGGACACGTCCAAGGTCCTGCGCGAGGTCGACTCCGCCACGCGCATCCAGTCCTCGAAGGTCGCGGCCGGGACGCAGCTCATCGAGATCGGGTTCAACGACCTCCAGGCGTCGTCCTGGATCCACGACGTCGGACCGATCCACGCGATGGACGTCTCGATCACGGCCGACACCACGGTCGCGCTGCCGATCCTCATCGAGCGGGTCGGCGAGCGGGTGGCGGCCGACACGCCAGCCCGCGCCGAGGCGCGCGAGGCGCGTCGGACGAGCCTGGCCGACCTCCACCGCGAGCGCCGTGCGAGCTGGCGGGCGGTCGCGGAACGGCGCTGGGAGGAGACCCCCATCTCGCCGGCTCGCCTGGCGGCCGAGGTCGGCGATGCGATCGCCGAGCATGACTGGGTCCTGACAGCCGGCACGGCGAACGAGTGGGCGCTGCGCCTGTGGGACTTCGACAAGGCGTACCGGCATCCCGGTCGCACCCTAGGGACGGCGACCCAGATCGGCCTCTCGCTCGGCGTGGCCCTGGCCCATCGCGACCAGGGCCGGCTGGTCGTGGACCTGCAGCCTGACGGCGACCTGATGTTCGACCCGGGCGCGCTCTGGGTCGCCTCGGCGCACCGCATCCCGATGCTCGTCGTGATGTTCAACAACCGCGCCTACTACAACGACTGGGAGCACCAGATCCGCCTGGCCAAGGCGCGCGGCTCGGACCTGGAGAAGGCCCACATCGGCGTCAACATCGACGGCCCCGCCCCGGACTTCGCCGGGCTCGCCCGGTCGTTCGGCTGGGCTGCCGAGGGCCCGATCGAGGATCCGGATGCGATCGGCGACGCGGTCCGGCGGGCCGTTCGGATCGTCCTGGAGGAGGGACGGCCCGCGCTGGTCGACGTGGTCTGCGCCCATCGTTGAGCCGCGTGGCTGTGTACCGCCACGGCGGCGAGTACTTGTTCGTATGCGATAGCATGCAATCACCCCAGTACCCGAGGGCGTGCACCCGATGATCCGCGTCACCGACCTGGTCAAGATCTATCCCAACGGGAGCGTGCGCGCCGTGGACGGCGTCTCCTTCGAGGTGGAGGAGGGCGCGTTCTACACGCTGCTGGGGCCGAGCGGCTGCGGCAAGACGACGACCCTCCGCTGCATCGCCGGCCTGGAGCGTGCGGACGGCGGATCCATCGACCTGGGCGACGTCACGGTCGTCTCGGACAAGGTCTTCGTCCCCACCTACCGACGCGACCTCGGGATGGTCTTCCAGAGCTATGCCGTCTGGCCGCACATGACCGTCTTCGAGAATGTCGCGTTCCCGCTTCGGGTCGGCGGCGAACGGGTCAAGCGCGAGACCCTGCGCGACCGGGTCGAGAAGGCGCTCACCCTCGTCGGACTCGAGCAGTACACGACAAGGATGGCGACCCAGCTCTCTGGTGGGCAGCAGCAGCGCCTCTCGCTCGCGCGGGCGATCGTCCGGGAGCCGAAGGTGCTGCTCCTTGATGAGCCGCTCTCGAATCTCGACGCGAAGCTCCGCGAGCGGATGCGCGGCGAGCTGTCCGTGATCCAGCGCCGGCTTGGGGTCACGACCCTGTTCGTCACGCACGACCAGGTGGAGGCGCTGTCGATGTCGGACCGCATCGCGGTCATGGACAGCGGCCGGATCGCCCAGGAGGGCAGCCCACAGGAGATCTACGGCAACCCGGTGAACGAGTTCGTGGCGAGCTTCATCGGCTCCACGAACCTGTTCCTGGGCACCATCGACGGCCCCTCCGCCACCGACCCGGGGCGGGTCAGGATCACCACCGAGTTCGGATCGCTCGAGGCCGACGCCAACCCGGCGATCGACATCGGCTCGAAGGTCATCGTCGCCATCCGGCCGGAGGACGTCGTCCTCCATCGGGACGGCGGCGTCGCGCCGACCATGCCGAACCGATTCGAGGCGAAGGTCGGGATCGGCCTCTTCACGGGAAACTCCGTCGAGTATTACGTCGACGTCGACCGGACCCTGATCCAGGCGCGCAGCCCGTCGCGCCACCCGCTGAAGCGCGGCGACGCCGTGCACATCGAGTTCCCCGTCGACGCCCTCAAGACGTTCGTGCTCGACGGCGAGCCCAAGGTCCGGATCGGGAGCCGCCGGCTGGCGACCCTGGCCCGGGTCGACGATGACGGCGACGGCTGACCAGGGGGCGCCGCTGACCCCGCCCGTGCGAGCGGCACGGCCGGCGAGAGTCGCCCGTTTCGAGTCGAGGACCATCGCGATCATCGGGACGGTCGTCGTCCTGTGCTACCTCGTCCTCGGACCGGTCCTGATGCTCGTGGTGAGCAGCTTCAAGGGGACCGACGGGACGCTCCCATTCGAGTCCGGCGTGCCTTGGACGCTCGACAACTACATCACGGTGCTCACCAACCCGGCGACCTACGAGGTCCTGGGCAACACCTTCATCTTCGCGATCGGCGCATTGGCGCTGAGCTTCTCGCTGAGCATCGCGTTCGCCTGGCTCATCGAACGCACCGACATGCCGCTCCGGAACGCCCTCTTCGTGGTCATCGTGGCCTCGATCGGCATCCCCAACGTCATCATCGGGATCGCCTACGCACTCCTCCTGAACCCGACGAACGGGCTCGTCAACCTCGTGCTTCGCGACGTCTTCGGCCTCGACACGCGGCTCGGCCCGCTCAATGTCTACACCCTCCCGGGCATGGTCTTCGTGCAGGGCGTCACCCTCGTCCCGATCACGTTCCTGCTCATCGCCGCTGCCTTCCGCGGGCTCGACGCCGCGATGGAGGACGCAGGCTCGACGTCCGGCGCGACGTTCCGGACGGTCATCCGCAGGATCAGCCTGCCGCTCCTCACACCCGCACTGCTGAGCGCGCTGGTCTACCAGTTCGTCAGCGTCATCGAATCGTTCGACATCCCGCTCGTGCTCGGCCTGCGCGGCGGGATCACGGTCCTCAGCACCCAGATCTACATCGAGTCACGTCCGGCCGGTGGGCTGCCCGACTTCGGGCTCGCAGCGGCCTACAGCATGCTGTTGCTGGCGCTGGCCATCGGCCCGCTGCTCCTCTACAACCGCGTGATCGGCAACTCGGAGCGCTACGCCACCATCGGCGGTCACAGCTACACGCCACGTCGGATGCGGCTCGGCTCCTGGAAGTGGCCGTCCGTGGCGCTGTCGCTCACGTTCATCACGATCAGCCTCCTCCTGCCCGGGCTCGTGATGCTGTGGACCAGCCTCCAGCCGTTCTACG
This sequence comes from Saccharimonadales bacterium (SeqCode), assembly GCA_035629655.1. GTDB lineage: Bacteria > Chloroflexota > Limnocylindria > Limnocylindrales > CSP1-4 > SPCO01. The sequence continues at coordinate 36,481 of DASPHN010000022.1, forward strand.
CCATCCCGAGTGCGGAATCGATCGCCCGCATCTCGCTCGACGCGTACGCCGACGTCCTGACCGATCCGCGGTTCCACGAGGCGGTCGTCAACACCCTCATCCTGGGTGTCTCGACGGCCGTGCTGGCGATGGGCGTCGGCCTGTCCGTGTCGTGGGTCCTCGTCCGGACCAAGAGCCGCCTGCGTCCCCTGCTCGACATCCTGGCCTTCACCCCCCACGCGATGCCCGGCGTGATCATCGGCCTGAGCGTCCTCCTCATCTACCTGATCCTGCCCGTGCCCATCTACGGGACGATCTGGATCATGGTCATCGCCCTCGGGACGCAGTACATCAGCATCTCGACCCGGCTCATGACGGGTGGCATCAGCCAGGTCCAGAACGAGCTCGAGGAGGCGGCCGCCGTCAGCGGGGCGTCGTGGTGGCCGTCCATCCGGCGGATCGTCTTCCCACTCGTCCTGCCGGCGGTCATCAACGGGTTGCTGCTGGTCTTCCTGCTCGCCATCAAGAACCTGACCCTGCCCCTGATCCTCTACACCCCCGAGACCGTCGTCCTGTCCACCCTGCTGTGGACCTACTGGGACCGTGCCAACACGGCCGACACGGCGGCGCTCGGCACGATCCTCGTCGTCATCACCCTGATCCTCGGCACCCTGTTGCGGCGCTTCAGCCGCGAGGGGCCTCAGCTCACCTGAACCCGGTGGTGAAGGGCGACGAGTGCTCGACCTCGCCACGATCGTCAAGGAGGAGACCATGGAAGCTCGGATCGGAACCCGCCGCTGGTGGCGGAGTCTGGCCCTCGGTGTGGGGATGGCGATGTTCATCGCCGCGTGCTCCACACCCGGGACGAGCCAGGCGCCGTCGACCGCGCCAACGACCGCAGCCTCGGAGGCCGCTCCGTCGGCTGGCGCCTCGGAGGCTGCTCCGTCGGCTGGCGCCTCGGAGGCCGCTCCGTCGGCCAGCGCCTCGGGCGAGGCCCTGGCCGAGGTCTGCGCCGCGGCCGTGACCGAGGGCAAGCTCGTCCACTGGCACAACCACTCGGACAACTTCAGCCAGGTCATCGACGCGTTCAAGGCCGCCTACCCGGGCATCGAGGTCGAGGACCTCGTCCTCAGCCCCGACGAGGCCGCTCAGCGCATCCTGACCGAGATCGCGGCCGGTCGGCCGCCGACCCCGGATCTCACCGCGACCGGGCTCGATGTCTTCAAGCCGCTCATCGACCGCGGCGCGGCCGAGACCGACGTCGATTGGGCCGCCCTGGGCGTGCCGGCCGACGTGCTGCACCAGGACAACTTCGTCCGCATCCATCGCATCGCGCTCGGGCTCGGCTACAACACCGACGCGCTGACGCCCGACCAGCTGCCGAACACCTGGGAGGAGCTCGTCGACGCCAAGTGGGCCGGCCGGGTCATCGTCGACCCGCGCGGTCGCCCGTTCGACACCATCGGCCTCGCCTGGGGCAACGAGAAGACGCTCGACTACGTCCAGCGCCTCAAGGACATCGCCCAGCCGCTCGTCATCGAGGGCGGCACGGCCGGCCTCGTGGCCGTGGCCGGCGGCGAAGCGGACATCACCACCGGTGGCCGTTCGGCGGAGACCCTCGAGCAGCAGGCCGAGGGCGCCCCGATCGGCATCAAGTACCTCGATGTCGTGAGCACCATCGACAACTACAACGTGCCGCTCAAGGACGCGGCGCACCCGAACGCGGCGAAGTGCTGGATCGGGTGGTTCTCCTCGGAGGGCCAGGCGCTCTACGACGAGATCGAGTTCAAGACCAACGAGGCGGTCCCCGTGGACGCCCCTGCGGGCGCGACGATCGTCACGATCGAGACGCCGGAGCAGGCCGACACGGTCAAGGACCTCGGCACGGAGATCGGACGGATCTGGACGGGCGGTTGAGCTCGTTCGCCACTGACGTGACGCCTGGCCAGCGGGTCGGGCGTCACGGCCCCCACACCCCGGGCGGTGACGCCCGGGGTGTCGCGTGGGTGCGCCGCGCCGGCCGCCCATGAGCGACGCGACGGTCGGGGGGCCGTCGACGGCCCAGCCCGACGGGGACTGGCGCCGCGGATTCATCCTGCAGCTCCTCATCGCCGGCATCTCGGTCACCGCCATCCAGGCCGGCCGCCCGATGGTCACCTACCGGTCCCTCGAGCTTGGTGCCACGCCCCTCGAGATCGGCCTCGTGGTCTCGGCCTTCTCGATCCTGCCGGTGCTGACCGCCGTCGCCATCGGGCGTTGGATCGATCGCATCGGCGAAGCGTGGTTCCTCGTCGCGGCCATGGCGATGATCGCCTCGGGCAGCTTGGTGACCGCGTTCGCCGGGACGCTCCTGCTGCTCGCCGTCGGCAACGCGATCACCGGCTTCGGCCAGATCACCAGCCTCGTCGCGGGCCAGACGATGATCGCCAACCGGGGGCCGCGCGACCGGCGTGAGGACCGCTACGGCTGGTACTCGACGGTCGCCTCGCTGGGCCAGCTGCTGGGGCCGGCCATCGCCGCGATCCTGGTCGGCGGTGCGATCGCGAGCGCTGCCGAGATCGGCGGCATCCTGCCAGAGGGCGCGGACAACCCGGTCGCCCCGGTCTTCCTGTTCGGCGCGCTTGCGGGGGCCGTCTGCGTCGTGCTGGCCCTCATGCTCCCCCGGCGACGGCCGCCACGGCCCGCCCACGTCGAGGGCGATGCCCCGTCGATGGGGCTTCGAGCTGCCACCTCGCAGGTCCTCCGTCGCCCGGGGATGGTCTCGGCGATGCTCGTGAGCGTCACCGTCATCTCGTCGGTCGACGTGCTCATCGCATACCTGCCGGTCTACGGCCAGGCGGCCGGTCTCTCGGTCGAGACGGTCGCGATCCTGCTCTCGGTGCGAGCCGGCGCGTCACTCATCTCGCGGATCTTCATGACCCGGCTGATCGACGTGCTGGGCCGGACCCGGCTGCTCACGATCAGCATGGTGATGGCCGGGGTCTCCGTCGCGGCCCTGCCGTTCATCACGTCGGTCCCGGTCCTGTTCCTGCTCATGGTCCTCATCGGACTCGGGCTCGGCCTCGGTCAGCCGATGACCATCGCCTGGGTCGCCAACCGCTCACCGCGCAACGAGCGGGCGCTCGCCCTCGGTGTCCGGTTGACCGGCAATCGCGCGGCCCTGCTGATCGTGCCGACGATCATGGGCGCGATCGCGGGGGCCAGCGGCATCACCGCGATCTGGCTCGTCCTGGCGGCCTTCCTGGGCTTCGGGGCGAACGTCGCGCGGCGAGCCCCGCTGGACGACCCTCCGAGTCGCCCGTCCGATCCGACGAGCCCCGTGCAGCCCGTGGCGCAGCCGGAACCGTCGCGGCCCGGGTCGCGGACCGGCATGCCTGGTGAGGTCGAGCTGCCCGCCTGACCGGCCGGCGCGATCCTCAGTCGGCGGCGGTCTCGCCCTCGGCCGCGCCGGGACCGACGCGGCCCTTGGCGTCCATCACCGCGTCGAGGATCTTCACGTAGCTCCCGCAGCGGCATAGGTTCCCGGCGAGGTAGTGCTTGGCCTCGTCACGGGTCGGGTCCGGCTGCTCCTCGAGCAGGGCCTTCGTCGCGAGGAGGAAGCCCGGCGTGCAGTACGAGCACTGGAACGCGGTGTGGTCCACGTAGGCCTGCTGGATCGGGTGCAGCGAGCCGTCCGCGCCCTCCAGGCCCTCGACGGTCACGATGTCGCGGCCCTCGGCCAGGCCCGCGAGGAGGAGGCAGCCGGACACGGGCGCGCCGTCGAGCAGGACCGTGCACGCGCCGCACATCCCGACGCCGCAGCCCTCGCGCGGCCCGGTCAGCCCGAGCTCGCCGCGGAGCACCTCGAGGAGCGTGTGGTGCGTCCGGGCACGGACCGTGTGGTCGCGGCCGTTGACGTGGAGGGTCAGCGTCGACTTGCCCTCGGCGTCCATCGGTGCCGGATCGGTCCCGGTCGTGGGTTGCATCGTCATGGCGCCGGGGCCTCCTCGCTGGCACGCGCCCGCAGGCCGCGCAGCACCTTCTCGGGGGTGATGGGCAGATCCGTGATGCGGACGCCGGTCGCCCGGTAGACCGCGTTGCCGATGGCCGGCATCACGGGCGGCAACGACGTCTCGCCGATGCCATGGATGTCGTTGGCCTCGAGATGCTCGAGGACGTCGGGATGCATGTCGTCGGGCAGGTCGACGATGCTCGCGATCATGTAGTCGGCGAGGTTGCCGTTCTGGAGCTGGCCGTTGTCGAAGATCATGTCCTCGAACAGGGCCTGGCCCAGCCCGAACGCGATGTTGCCCTCGGTCTGGAGCTCGGCCTGGACCGGGTTGATGATCCGGCCGGCGTAGACCCCGGCGTGGTAACGCAGGACGTCGACCTTGCCCGTCTCGAGATCGACCTCGACCTCCGCCGCGCCTGCCGCCTGGTGCCAGTGGACCGAGCCGATGCCCTGGCCCGTCTCCGGGTCGAGCCCGCCCTCCGAACGGAAGGTCGAGCTGCCCAGGAGGTTGCCCGAGCGAGAGCGGCGCACGAGCTCGCCGAAGTCCACCGCCCGGTCCGGGGTGCCCTTCACGCGTACGACACCGTCGACGAGCTCCAGGTCGTCGGCGTCGATCTCGAGCTCCTCGGCCGCCAGATCGCGCAACTGACCACGCACGTCGTCCACGGCGCCCATGATCGCGGTGCCCATCGCGTGGGTCGTCCGGCTCGAGCTCGTCTGCTGGTCGTACGGCGTGATGTCGGTGTCCGGCGCCGTGACATTGACCCGGTCGACCGGGATGCCGAGGCGCTCGGCGGCGAAGAGGGCCATCGAGGTCTGCATCCCCTGCCCCATCTCGACCGAGCTCGTCAGGACGTCGAGGCTGCTGTCGTCGTTGAGCTTCACGGAGGCCGTCGAGGTGGACGGCGTGACCGTGCCCTTGATGATGCAGCTGATGCCCTTGGCCCGGACCTTGGAGCCGTTCCGCGCCGGCGCTTCGGCGTTGTCCCAGCCGATCCAGGTCGCCGCCCGATCGAGCAGCTCCTTGAAGCGCGCATCGAACATCGGCTCGCCGGTCATGACCGTCTGGCCGTCCTCGAGCAGGTTCTGCATGCGGAAGGCGAACGGGTCCCAGCCCATCTGCTCGGCGATCATGTCCATCTGGGTCTCGTAGGCCCACGCCGCCTGGCTGACGCCGTATCCGCGGAATGCCCCGGCCGGGACGATGTTCGTGTAGACCGCGTACGAATCCACCCACACATTCGGGATGAAGTGCGGGCCGCCCGTCCCGTAGCCACCGTTCTTGATGAGCCGTGGCCCGATGTCGCCGTATGCCCCGGTGTTGAAGTGGCACTCGCTCTGGCGCGCGATGATCGTCCCGTCCCGCTTGACGCCCGTGCGGAGCTTGATCCGCACGCCGTGCTTGGTGATGGTGACGAACTCCTCCTCGCGGGTCAGGTGGAGGCGGACCGGCTTGCGAGCGAAGAACGACAGCATCGCGGTGACGGGCTCGATCTTCGGGTAGGTCTTCGCCCCGTAGCCGCCGCCGAGC
>DASPHN010000023.1:0-9680 GCA_035629655.1 Saccharimonadales bacterium (SeqCode)
ATCGTCGTCAAGGCCGACGGCCTCGCCGCCGGCAAGGGCGTGACGGTGTGCGACGCCCTGCCTGGCGCACTGGCGGCGTTGGAGGACGCCTTGGCGCGAGCGGGTGACCGGGTGGTGATCGAGGAGCGGCTCACGGGACCCGAGGTCAGCCTCATCGCCCTGTGCGACGGCACGATGGCCCTCGCGCTCCCGCTGGCGCGCGATCACAAACGACTCCTTGACGGTGATCGAGGCCCGAACACGGGCGGCATGGGCGCCGTCAGCCCGGTGCCGGACCTGCCCGACGAGGCGGCCGACGAGCTCGTCGAACGGTTCCATCGCCCGATCCTCGCCGAGCTGGCTCGCCGGGGCACGCCATTTCGGGGCGCGTTGTACGCGGGCCTGATGCTGACCGCGAGTGGACCGATGCTCCTCGAGTGCAATGCGCGGTTCGGCGACCCCGAGACCCAGGCCATCCTGCCCAGACTGGCGGCCCCGCTCGGGCCATTGCTCCTGGCCGCGGCACGCGGCCGGCTGCGCGACGCCACCCGACCCCTCGGCCTGACCGGCGTCCGGGTCCCGTCCCTGCCCGGAACGACCGTCGCGGTGGTGCTGGCCGCCGCTGGCTATCCCGACGATCCTCGACGGGATGACCAGATCGACGGCGTGGCCGACGCGGCGGCCCGTGGCGCCCTCGTGTTCCAGGCGGGCACCCGCCGTCTGGACGACGGCCGCCTCGTGACCGACGGCGGGCGGGTCCTGGCCGTCGTGGGACGCGGTGCCGATCTCCATGCGGCCCGGGCCACGGCCGAGGCGGCCGCCGACGCGATCCGGATCGACGGTGTCCAGCGTCGCCGCGACATCGGCCTCCCGGCGGGGGCGACGGCGACCGGGGCGGCACCTGCCGGCGATCCCGTGGGGGCCGGCCGATGATCCGGCGCTACACGCTTCCGGAGATGGGCGCGATCTGGACCGAACAGGCGCGGTTCGAGGCGATGCTCCGGGTCGAGCTGGCCGTCGCCCGCGCCCAGGCCGCCCGCGGGCAGGTCCCAGCGGCCGCCCTCGAGGCGCTCGAGACGCGCTCGCGGGTCGATGTCGAGCGGATCGTCGAGATCGAGCGCACGACCGACCACGACATCATCGCGTTCGTGTCGCAGGTCGCCGAGTCGGTCGGCCCCGAGGGTCGCTACCTGCACCTCGGGCTGACGAGCAGCGACGTCGTCGACACAGGCCTCGCGCTCCAGCTGCGTGCGGCCGGTGCGCGGCTGTTGGCCGACAGCGATCGCCTCATCGCCGCGCTCGTGACTCGGGCACGCGCCGAGGCCGACACGACGATGATGGGCCGGACCCACTCGGTCCACGCCGAGCCGACCACCATGGGCCTCAAGTTCGCCGGGTGGGCGTTCGAGGTCGATCGCGGCCGGACCCGCCTGGCCACCGCGGTCGACGAGATCGGGACCGGCAAGATCTCGGGTCCGGTGGGGACCTACAGCCACCTGGCGCCGGATCTCGAGGCCGAGGTCCTCGCCGATCTGGGACTCCATGCCGATCCGGTGAGCACCCAGATCGTCCAGCGCGACCGGCATGCCGCCCTGCTGGCGGCCATCGCGATCCTTGGCGGCACGCTGGAGCGCATCGCGACCGAGGTCCGAAACCTCCAGCACACCGAGATCGGCGAGCTGCAGGAGCCGTTCCGGACGGGCCAGAAGGGCTCGAGCGCGATGCCACACAAGCGCAACCCGATCCTCTCGGAGCGCATCGCCGGGCTGTCGCGGCTGCTCCGTGGCTACGCGCACACGGCCCTCGAGGACCAGCCGCTCTGGCACGAGCGCGACATCAGCCACTCCAGCGCGGAGCGGATCATCCTGCCCGACTCGACGATCCTGCTCGACTACATGCTCGTGAGGATGACCGGGCTGGTCGAGGGGCTGATCGTCCGCTCCGAGCGCATGCGCGAGAACATCTCGCGTGGGCTTGGCCTGCACGCGAGCAGCCGGGTGCTCGTCGCGCTCGTCGAGAAGGCAGGGATCGGGCGCGAGGAGGCCTACGCGATCGTCCAGCGTGCCGCCCTGCGCGCGGCCGACGAGCGTGCGCCGCTGCGCGACCTGCTCGCCGTGGACCCGGTCGTGGCCCAGAAGCTGTCCCTGGCCGACCTCGACGCGTGCTTCGACGAGCGCGCCTTCCTGCGCCACGTCCACGAGGTCATCGCTCGACTCGACCGGCTCGTCCCGAGCGGGGAGGGCGTCCGTGCCGATGGCTGACACCTTCGTCCGCTCGGGCAAGGTCCGCGACCTGTACGAGCTGCCCGACGGCCGCCTCGCGCTCGTCGCCTCGGACCGGATCAGCGCCTTCGATGTCGTGCTGCCGTCGACCGTTCCGGACAAGGGACGCGTCCTGACCGGCCTGTCGCGTTTCTGGTTCGCCGAGACGGCCGGCATCATCCCGAACCATCTGCTCGGGACGGATCCGGCGGCCATGCGGGAGGCGTTCGTCGCCGCGGACGACACCGCAGCGGCGCCGTTAGCCCCCCTGGCCGACGAGGAGTGGCGCGGTCGCGTCATGGTCTGCCGCCACGCGGACGTGGTCCCGGTCGAAGCGGTGGTGCGCGGGTACCTCGCCGGCTCGGGTTGGGCGGAGTATCAGGCGACCGGCTCGGTCTGCGGTGTCGCCCTGCCGGCGGGCCTGCGCGAGAGCGACCGGCTGCCGCAGCCGATCTTCACGCCGGCGACCAAGGCCGAGTTGGGTGAGCATGACCAGAACATCGACTTCGACGCGATGGTCGAGCACATCGGGGCCAGCTGGATCGTGACGCCCGAGTCGGCCGGGCCGATCGCGGAGTCCATCCGCGACCGGGCGATCGCGCTGTACCGCTACGCGGCGGCGATCGCGGCCCGCGCGGGGATCGTCCTCGCCGACACGAAGTTCGAGTTCGGCCTGGGCAGCGCGTGGGGTGCGGTCGATGATGACGACGACGCGGGCGAGGGCCGGTCCGGCCATCGCCACGGGCGCTTCGTCCCCGGCCGGCGGGCCGTGGATCGGAGCGGACGCCTCGCCGCGGACCAGCTGCTCCTCATCGACGAGGTACTCACGCCCGATTCGTCGCGCCTCTGGGACGCGGCGACCTACGAGCCGGGTCGCGCACAGGCGAGCTTCGACAAGCAGTTCGTGCGCGACTGGCTTCTGACCCAGCCGTGGGACAGGACCGACCCGGGTCCGGCCCTGCCGGACGACGTGATCGCCGGAACACGTGCACGCTATGTCGAGGCGTTCGAACGGATCACCGGCGCCAGCTTCGATCGGTATCTCGCGGAGGACGTCATCGCCCGATGAGCACCCACCGGTTCGCCGTCAACGTCACGCCGAAGCCCGGCATCCTCGATCCGCAGGGTCGTGCGGTCGAGGGCAGTCTCGGCCACCTCGGGATCGAGGGAGTGAGCGCCGTCCGGGTGGGACGCCGCGTCGAGCTCACGGTCGAGGCGACCGACGAGGTGGCTGCACGAGCGGTCGCGGAGCGCCTGGCCGCCGAGCTCCTGGCCAACCCGCTCATCGAGGCGTACGCCATCGAATCGATCGCCGGCGCGTCGTCGACGGTCGCTGCCGGGGGGCCGACGCGATGACCGTCCGCATCGGCGTCGTCGTCTTCCCCGGGAGCAACTGCGACCGCGACACCCTGCACGCCCTCGATCGCGCCGGCGCCGAACCCGTCTCGCTGTGGCACGAGCAGGCCACGCTCGATGGCGTGGCGGCGGTCATCCTGCCCGGCGGGTTCGCCTACGGCGACTACCTGCGGGCCGGGGTGATCGCCCGCTTCTCGCCGGTCATGCGGGCCGTGGCGGCCTTCGCCGACGGTGGCGGCCTCGTCCTCGGCATCTGCAACGGCTTCCAGGTCCTGGCCGAGGCCGGCCTCGTGCCGGGCGCCCTGCTGCGCAACCGTGGACTGCGCTTCCTTGGGCGGGACGTGTACATCGCCGCCGAGCGCCTCGACACGCCGTTCACCCACGCCCTGGCGGCCGCCGGCCAGCCGCTGCGCATGCCGGTCGCCCACGGCGAGGGCTGCTACTTCGCCGATCACGCCGCCCTCGACGGGCTCGAGCATGACCGAGGGGTGCTGTTCCGTTACGTGGACGAGGCCGGGACCCGCGCCGGGGAGGACGACCGGGTCGCGAACCCCAATGGCTCGCTGCGGGCGATCGCCGGGGTCATCGCTCCGAACGGCAACGTCGCCGGCCTGATGCCCCATCCGGAGCGTGCCGCCGAGGCGATCCTCGGCTCGGACGACGGCGCGGGCATCATCCGCTCGCTCGTCGACAGTGCGGCTCGGGCGGCCGCCGGCGAGGCACCGATCGCCGTGGGCGCGCGATGACCGTGGCCGAGCGCACGGACGCCGTCGAGCCGCTCCATCGGCGCCTCGGCGTGACCGATGACGAGCTCGATGCCATCCGCGATCGCCTCGGCGGACGCGACCCGAACGACCTCGAGCTCGCGATGTTCAGCGTGATGTGGAGCGAGCACTGCTCGTACAAGAGCTCCCGACCGCTGCTCCGGACCCTGCCGATCGGCGGCGAGGGCGTGGTCGCCGGCCCGGGCGAGAACGCCGGCGTCATCTCGATCGGCGACGGGCTGGCGGTCGCCTTCAAGATCGAGAGCCACAACCACCCCAGCGCGGTCGAGCCATACCAGGGCGCGGCGACCGGGGTGGGCGGCATCCTGCGCGACATCTTCACGATGGGGGCCCGGCCGATCGCGGTCCTCGACGAACTCCGGTTCGGCGACCCGGCCGATGCCCGGACCCGGCACCTGGTCGATGGCGTCGTTCGTGGGGTCGGCGGCTACGGCAACTGTGTCGGCGTGCCCACGGTCGGGGGCGAGCTCGTCTTCGATCCGACCTACCAGGGCAATCCGCTGGTCAACGTCATGGCCATCGGGCTCCTCGAGGAGCGGCGCCTGACGCTGGCCACCGCCGGTCATCCCGGCGACCTCGTCGTGCTGTTCGGCTCGGCGACCGGGCGGGACGGCATCGGCGGGGCGTCGGTCCTCGCGAGTGCGACCTTCACCCACGACGACCCCTCCAAGCGCCCGAGCGTCCAGGTCGGCGATCCGTTCGCCGAGAAGCTGCTGATCGAGGCCAGCCTCGAGCTCATCGAGCGCGGGCTCGTCGAGGGCCTGCAGGACCTCGGCGCTGGCGGCATCACGTGCGCGACGTCCGAGCTGGCGGACCGGGCCGGCGTCGGCATCCGGATCGACCTGGCGGCGGTCCCGCGGCGGGAGCCGGAGATGGCGCCCTTCGAGGTCCTGATCTCCGAGAGCCAGGAACGGATGTGCGCGGCCGTCCTCCCGGAGCGGTGGGACGAGGTCCGCGAGGTCTGCGAGCGATGGGGTCTGCCGGTCGCGATCATCGGGACGGTGACCGACGACGGTGATGTGACCGTCGTCGGCGAGGCAGAAGAGCTGGCGCGCGTCCCGGCGGCCGCCCTCACGAGCGACGCGATCGTGCACGACCGTCTGGCGAGCCCGCCCACCCACCATCGCGGCGCGCCGGCGCCCGGCGTGGCCATCGACGTCAGCGATCGCCTGCCCGAGCGGGGCATGGACCCGGGCGCGGTCCTGCTGGCCCTGCTCGGCTCCGCGAACCTTTCGTCTCGACGGATCGTGTTCGAGCAGTACGACTCGACCGTGGGGGCGGACACGGTCATCGGCCCGGGCCACGGCGCCGCGGTCCTCCGGGTGAAGGGCACGACCAAGGCCCTGGTCGCGGCGACGGATGGCAACCAGGCGATCGGCGCACTCGATCCCTACCTCGGCGCGGCGATGAGCGTCGCCGAGGCGACCCGTAACGTGGCCATCACCGGGGCACGACCGCTCGGCGTCACGAACTGTCTGAACTACGGCGACCCGACCCGTCCGGAGGCCTTCTGGCAGCTCCAGGAAGGCGTCCGTGGCCTCGGCGATGCGTGCCGGGCGCTCGGCCTGCCGGTCACCGGCGGCAACGTCTCGCTCTACAACGAATCGCCGACCGGGGCCATCGCACCCACGGCCGAGATCGGCGTCGTGGGTCTGCTCGACGATGTCGCGACCCTCGTCGGCCCGGCCTTCGCCGACGACGGTGACGAGATCGTCCTCGTCGGCGAGGTGAGCCCCGGACTCGCCGGCTCCGAGTACGCGGTCCTGGCCGGCGTCGCCGTCGAGGATGGGCCGCCGGCCCTGGACCTCGCGCGGGAGGCCGCATTGCAGGCATTCCTGCACGCGGCCATCGAACGCGGGCTCGTGGCCTCGGCGCAGGACGTCTCGGGCGGGGGCCTCGCCGTGGCCCTGGCCGAAAGTGCGATGTGGGGCGACCACGGCGCGGAGATCCGGCTCGCGGTCGGGGGCGCACCCGCGGTCGCGCTGTTCGGCGAGAGCCCGTCGCGCGTCGTCCTGAGCGCTCGGCCCCGCTTCCAGCCCGCACTCATGCTCCTGGCTCGCCAGCACGGCCTGCCGGTGGAGTCGCTCGGCACCGTCGGTGGCTCCCGGCTCGTGATCGCGCTCACCGGTTCGGGCGCGACCGGCTCGGCCGAGGAGCGCGGCAGCGGCATCGCCGACACGCTCGACGTGTCGCTGACGGATCTTCGCCACGCCTGGGACCACGGCCTGCCGCGTGCCCTGGGCTGGGAGGGCTGACCGCGATGTGTGGGGTGTTCGGGGCGGTCCTGCCCGGAGCCGAGCCGACCGAGGCCGCGGCCGTCGCCACGATGGGGCTCTTCGCGCTTCAGCATCGAGGCCAGGAATCGGCCGGCGTGGCGGTGAGCGACGGCGAGCAGCTGATGCTCTACAAGGACCTCGGGATGATCTCGAGCGTCCTCGACGAGCGGCGCCTGCCGAGCCTGCGCGGCAACCTCGCGATCGCCCACTGCCGCTATTCGACCACCGGCTCCACGATCTGGGAGAACGCCCAGCCCACCTACCGCCAAGGGCCGCGGCGGGCGATCGCCATCGGCCACAACGGCAACCTGGTGAACACGCGCGAGCTGCTGACCCAGCTGACCGGGGGCCGCGCCCGGCTGCCGGCCTCGACCGACACGGAGCTGCTGACGGCCCTCCTGGCCGACGAGGATGCCCCGGACACCGTGGCCGCGCTCATCAACGTCCTGCCCAAGGTCCGCGGCGCGTTCAGCCTCGTGATCCTCGACCAGCGGACGGTCATCGGCGTGCGCGATCCGCACGGCTTCCGGCCCCTCGTCCTCGGCAAGCTGCCGCCCGCGATCCGGCCCGGCGGTCCCGACGATGGCCTCTTCGATGACGACGACAGCCGCGCTGGTTGGGTGTTGTCGTCCGAGACGGCCAGCCTGGACATGGTCGGCGCGACCTATGTCCGCGACGTGGAGCCGGGCGAGATCGTCATCCTCGAGGAGGGTCGCGCCCCGCGCTCCGTCCGCTATGCCGAGGCGAACCCGAAGCTGTGCGTCTTCGAGCTCATCTACTTCGCCCGTCCCGACTCGTACATGGAGGGCCGGAACCTCTATGAGGTCCGGCGCCGGATGGGCGAGCAGCTGGCGATGGAGCATCCCGTCGAGGCCGACCTCGTGATGCCCGTCCCGGACACGGGTGCCCCGGCGGCAGCCGGGTTCTCGGAGCAGAGCGGCCTTCCCTATCGGGAGGGGATGTACCGCAACCGCTACGCGGGCCGGACCTTCATCCAGCCGTCGCAGGGCCTTCGCCACCGGGGCGTGACGATCAAGCTCAACCCGCTGCGGGAGGTCGTCAACGGCAAGCGCCTGATCGTGGTCGACGATTCGATCGTGCGTGGCACGACCACCAAGCGCATCGTCGAGCTCCTGCGCAAGGCCGGCGCGACCGAGGTCCACGTCCGGATCAGCGCGCCGCCGATCTACCACCCGTGCTTCTACGGGATCGATACCTCGATCGAGACCGAGCTCATCGCGTCGACCCACACGGAGCCCGAGATCCGCGAGTTCATCGGCGCCGACACGCTCGGATACCTGTCGATCCGAGGCGTCCTGGCCGCGCTGGACCTCCCCTACGACCGGTTCTGCTTCGCCTGCTTCGATGGCAACTACCCGGAGCCGGTCCCGTACGACGCGGCGAGCCGCAAGTTCATGCTCGAAGAGCCACTGGCCGGTGCCGTCCGTGGCTGATGCACCCCCCGTCGCACGTCGTGCCCATGCCTGACGCGCGGTCCGCGTACCGCCAGGCCGGCGTGGACGTGGCGGCCGGCGAGCGGGCGGTGGACCTCCTGCGCGGGCACGTCGAGTCGACCCGTCGTCCCGAGGTGGTCGGGGGGCTGGGGGGCTTCGGTGGCGCGTTCGCGATCCCCGCCGGCTACCGGGAGCCGCTCCTCGTCGCTTCGACCGACGGCGTCGGCACGAAGACGGCCATCGCCACCGCGGTGGGCCGATTCGACACGATCGGCATCGACCTCGTCGCGATGTGCGCCGACGATGTCGTGTGCGCCGGTGCGGAGCCGGTCGCGTTCCTCGACTACCTGGCGGTGGGCCGGCTCGATCCGGTCGGGGTCGCCGAGCTGGTCGGCGGCGTCGCGGCCGGCTGCCGCGCCGCGGGCGCCGCGCTCGTCGGCGGCGAGACGGCCGAGCACCCCGGCCTCATGGACGCCGACGAGTTCGACCTCGCCGGCTGCTGCATCGGCGTCGTGGAGCGCTCGCGCGCGATCGATGGCGGGGCGGTCCGCGCCGGGGACGTGATCGTCGGGCTCGCGTCCTCGGGATTGCACGCCAACGGCTACTCGCTCGTCCGGGCGTTGATCGCGGAGTGGGACCTCGACCTGCATGAGCCATACCTCGTCCGACTGCGGCGGACGCTCGGCGATGCCGGCACCGACGAGGCGCTCGCGGCCGCTCCCCACGAGACGATGGCCACCCTCGGCGAGGTGTTGCTCACGCCGACCCGCATCTACGCTCGGGCGGTGCTCGCGGCGCGCGAGGTGACCGAGCTCCACGGCCTGGCCCACATCACCGGCGGTGGACTGCCCGGCAACGTCCCCCGCGCCCTGCCCGAGGGGCTCGCGGCGCGCCTGGACCCGGCCCGCTGGACCATGCCGTCGGTCATGCGCCTGTTCGGGGCGCTGGGCGGTCTCGATGACATGGAGCTCCGGGCCACGTTCAACGGCGGCCTGGGGATGATCGCCGTCCTGGCACCCGCCGACGTCGACGCGGCGACGGCGGTGTTCGCCGCGCAGGGCGTCCCGGCCACGGTCGTGGGGGAGGTGCTGGACGCCGCCGGGACGGATGGCGTGCGCTATCTCGAGGGAGCGCTGGAGTCGGTCGCGTGAGCGCGCCGCGCGCGCGCATCGCCGTCGGCGTGTCGGGTTCCGGCTCGAACCTGCGTGCGCTGCACGCCGCGGCCGCGCGTGGCGACCTGGGCTGCGAGATCGCGCTCGTCTTCGCCGATCGCCCTTGTCCGGCGCTCGACTGGGCGGCCGAGCAGGGACTCGAGACGGCGCTGGTCCCCGCCGGCGATGACGCCGTCCTCGCCGAGGTCCTGGCGGGCGCGCGACCCGAGATCGTCGTGCTGGCGGGCTACCTCCGGCTGATCGGCCCGGCCGTGCTCGATGCCCACGAGGGGCGCATCGTCAACACCCATCCGAGCCTGCTCCCGGCGTTCCCGGGTGCGCACGCCGTTCGCGATGCCCTCGCCCACGGCGTCGTCGTGACCGGCGTCACCGTCCATCTCGTCGATGCCACGCTCGA
>DASPHN010000024.1:0-4770 GCA_035629655.1 Saccharimonadales bacterium (SeqCode)
GGCACCGGCCAGCGCAAGGGTCACGAGCCCCGTGTAGGCGAACAGGTGCAGGACATTGGTGCCCCCGGCGTTGGCGGTGACGCGGCGGGTGACGCGCTCGCGCAACCAGGGGATCATCGCCGCGTGCTCCGGGAAGACCCCGACCTGACCGGAGTCGGTAGGGCGGAGCTCGAGCGAGAGGCCGGCCAGATCGGCGGTCCAGCTCGCCGCGGCCGCCTCGGTCGCTGGTCCGGTCCAGCCCTCGGTGCGGTCGAAGATCAGGTCGGCGTCGAACCACCGGTCCGGGGCCAGGCGCTCGTCCAGCGCCGCGGGTTGCGGCCGATCCGCGACGAACGCGCCGAATCGCTCGAGACGGCCGCCGCCGCCCGCATCGAGGAGCTCATACCCGTCCATCGCGACCCATCATCCCTGAAACCGGCAACGCGCCGCGGAGCGTAGCGAGCCCCATGCAGACCCCCACGCGCCGTCACGTCGCGCCCATCGCGCCGTGGAGCCTCGTCGTGGCCGCGAGCGTGCTTGCCGCCGCCTGTACGACACCCGCCGGCGGCGCATCATCGCCGGCGCCGTCGGATGGTCCCCGAGCGTCGCCACCGGCCGCGTCGGCCGCGCCGTCATCGAGCGGCGGCACGACGCCCGACGACGAGTACGTCTACCCCGATGACGAGTACGCCTCGCCCGCGCCCTGAGGCATCGAGCGAGGCGTTCTCGCGGTGACGGGCCGGACCCCAGTCCGGCCGCGGCTAGTCGGGTCGGTCGCCGCTGAAGCGCTCGATCCGCTCGGCGACCGGCACCTGCCCGGCCCGCGGCGTCACGGCCGGCGCTCGTGCGGCCATGGGCGTCGGGACCGCATCGAGCGGATAGCCCGGGGTGAAGAGCCAACGGTCGAAGAAGGCGTCGAGATCCTGGCCCGAGATCGATTCAGCCAGCGCGATGAACTCGGGCGTGGTCACGTTCGTGCCGGCTCGGGTGGATGCCCAGGTCTGGAGGATCTCGAAGAAGTCCGCATCGCCGACGATCCCGCGCAGGGCGTGGAGCGTCATGCCGCCACGGATGTAGACGGCGAAGTCGAAGAGGCGATCGGGGCCTGGGTCACCGATGGTCAGCTGCCAGAACTCGTCCTCCGGCGGGAAGACGGTGGCCCAGAAGTCGAAGATCTCCTGTGCCGTGCCCAGCCCCTGGTCCTCGCTCCACAGCCATTCGGCGTACGTCGCGAATCCCTCGTTGAGCCAGATGTCCTGCCAGCGTCCGATGGTCAGGCTGTCGCCGTACCACTGATGCGCGAGCTCGTGCACGACGACGGCGTCGCCGCTCTCCGCTGAGTCGAAGAAGTCTCGAGCGTAGATGGGTCGGGTCTGGGTCTCGAGCGCGAAGCCGAGGCCCTCCGGGTCGTCGACCACGCCGCCGGCTTCGCCGAACGGGTATGGCCCGAACTGCTCGGCCAGGAAGGCGATGATCTCCGGCTGGCGCGCGAACGAGCCGGCCGCGACTTCGCCCTCGGGCGGCGGGATGTCGTCGACCGTGCCGACGATCCAATCATTCTCGTTGCCCGGGCTGTCGGCCGGGGCGCCGGGCACGGTCCAGCCATCGAACGGGTCGGCGTCCGCCTCGAAGGAGGTCGAGCCTTCACCGGTGGAGACCTCGATGTCGTCGACGAAGACGCCAGGCAACTGGACGATGTCGTCGCTCGCGTAGGTGATGGACACCTCGACCTGCGCGCCCGCGAAGGCGCTTAGATCGACCATCCACGTCTCGGCGCCGTCACTGCGACCGGTGGCGGCCCACCACTCGCCGGACGAGCCACTCGGGGTGCAGCCATCCTGGGTGGCGGTCTGGTAGTGGGTCAGGAACGGGTGGAGGTCCAGCCAGAACGGGCAGACGAAGCCCGTGTCCTGGGAGGTGTGTCCGTTGAGGTCCTGCAGCGTCGTCCAGTCGTCTGCGCCGACGGTATGGGCCTCGACGAACACGAAGTCCCACGGCTCCTCGATGAAGCGGGTGATGTCGAACGACATCGTCGCGCCATCGGCGGGGACGGTGATCACGCGCAGCAGCCGCTTGTACGACAGGTTCGCCTGCTGGGAGATCGCGAAGCTCTCGCCGTCCGTCGGGGCGGCGACCGGCGTCATCAGGTCGGGATCGATGGCATCCCAGTAGTCGATGCCAGCGGCGCTGTAGCTGTCGATATCGAACTCGCCGATCGCGACCATCGCGAGATACGTGGCCATGGGCGCACTCGCGTCCCACGTCCATGTCGTGTGGTCGCCCGTCGTCTCGGTGCCTACGAGCCGGCCGTTGGAGATGGCCTCGAGGCCCGTCGGGACCTCGATGGCGATGGTGAACGTCGCCGTGTCGAGCGGATGATCGTTGGCCGGGAACCAGGTCGTCGCCCCATGCGGCTGCCCGAGGGCCAGGGCGCCGTCGTCCGTGTTCAACCAGCCGGCGACGCCGAGGATCTCCTCGCCGAGGATGCCGGCCACGCCCGCATAGGCGACCTCGACCGTGAACGACGTATCGTCCGGCAAGGCCCCATCGGGCGTGATGATCAACTCGCCCTTCTTCAGCTTCCACTTGACCGCTGCGCCATCGACCGCGACCGACTGGATCGTGGGCCCGTCGTAGTCGAGCTGGAAGCGCGACAGCGCCTGCGTCGTCACGGCCTCGATCGTCGCGAGACCGGTCAGGACGTCGGTCTCGGGCTCGTACCCGAGGTCGAGGTCGTAGTGGATGACGTCGTAGCCACCGTTGCCGTCATCGGGGAAGTACGGGTCGCCGATGCCGCTGCTCCCGGCCGTGCCCTTGAGCGGCGGCGCGGCGAGCACCGTGCCGGCCGACAGGGCCAGGCACAGCATGGCCACGATGGGGACGAGAAGACGACGCATGGATCGGCCCTCCACAGACCAGGCAGCTGCCCCGGAAGTGGCAGCATCATCACCATGCGCCGTCACGCCAGCGTCGCGCATCTGGCGAGTGCCCCATTCCGCACGGTCCGCGGTGTTTAGTTTCGGGCGTCGCGCCCCGCCCAGTGCGTCGTTGTCGGTCCGCCGGCCCCTCTGGTAGCATTCGCGGGCCGCTGGCGACTCGTTCGCCGCGGCCTGCCGACTCTCGCGGGACGTGGAACACCTCGTGAGCCAAGGGTCGATGGGTCGCGATGGACGAGGGACCGGCGACTCGGGCGGCTAGCTCAGCTGGTTAGAGCACTTGCTTGACATGCAAGAGGTCACTGGTTCGAGTCCAGTGTCGCCCACCACATCCGCCACACATGCGTCGAGCGGGACGCGCCGATCCGTTCCAGCGGTCTCCAGAGAATCGGGCCCCGGCTGCAAGCCCGACGACCGACCCGGACCGGCACCACCCGTGAGCGATCGGAGAACCGATCCGGGCGTCGCCCGTTAGCGCGGCACACGAGCGCGCCGGCCGTGATGGTCGACGAAGGCAGGTGGGACCGCGGGAGCAGACCTCTCGTCCTGATTTCGGACGAGGGGTTTCGTGATTCCTGAGGAGGACGACATATGGCAGCAGCCGACGACGGCAAGGGCGTCGACCAGGCGGTCGACGCGATCGAGCTCGATGAGGCGATGCCCGAGGCGCCCGAGCGCGGCAGCGCGATCGAGCTGATGGACCACGGCGCGGCCGGCGACGAGCTGGGCCCCATGCGCCACAGCGCCGCCCACGTGCTCGCGGAAGCCGTCCTCGACCTGTTCCCGAGCACGAAGCTCGGGATCGGGCCGGTCATCGCCGACGGGTTCTACTACGACTTCCTGCTGCCGCGACCGCTGACCCCGGACGACCTGCCCCGCATCGAGGAGCGCATGCGCGAATCGATCAAGGCCGACCACCCGTTCGAGCTCAGCGAGGAAACGCCGGCGGCGGCTCGGGCGGCGCTGGTCGAGCGCGACCAGCCCTTCAAGGTCGAGATCGTGGATGACCTCGCCACCGCCGCCGAGCGCGACGGTACGCCGATGCCGCCGACGACCTTCTACCGGCAGGGTCCGTTCATCGACCTGTGCCGCGGCCCGCACGTGGGGAGCACGGGCCAGATCGGCCCGTTCAAGCTGCTCGGGACGGCCGGGGCGTACTGGCGCGGTGATGAGACCCGGCCGATGCTCCAGCGGGTCTACGGCACCGCCTGGACGACCCAGGAGGAGCTCGACGCGTACCTGTGGCGGCGCGCCGAGGCCAAGAAGCGCGACCATCGGCGGCTCGGCGTCGAGCTGGACCTGTACTCGTTCCACGATGTCTCGCCGGGCTCGGCCTTCTGGCATCCCAAGGGCCAGATGATCTGGCGCACGCTCGAGACGGCGATGCGCGAGCTCCAGCTGCGTCGCGGCTACCAGGAGATCTCGACCCCGATCCTCGTGAGCGAGAAGCTGTGGCGCCAGTCCGGCCACTGGGACCACTACGCCGAGAACATGTTCATCGTCGAGTCCGAGAAGCAGCTCTTCAGCCTCAAGCCGATGAACTGCCCCGAATCGACCCTGATCTACAAGAGCCACCTGCGTTCCTACCGCGACCTGCCGTTGCGCTACAACGAGTACGGCCGGCTGCATCGCAACGAACGCTCGGGATCGCTGAGCGGCCTGACCCGGGTCCGCCAGTTCATCCAGGACGATGGCCATATCTACGTGCGCCCCGATCAGCTCAGCGCGGAGCTCGAGGCGCTGCTCGGCGAGGTCCAGGAGGCGTATGGCTGGTTCGGCCTGACGCCCCGCTTCGCGTTCGCGACGCGACCGGACAAGGCGATCGGCGACCCCGCGCTCTGGGATCGGGCCGAGG
>DASPHN010000025.1:0-8112 GCA_035629655.1 Saccharimonadales bacterium (SeqCode)
TACGCGAAGTCGAGCGGCGTCGCGCCGGCGGGCAGGTCCTTGATGTCGCCCTTGGGCGTGAACACGAAGACCTGGTCCTGGAAGATGTCGAGCTTGATGCCCTCGACGAACTCGGTCGCGTCCGACTCGGAGACGTCGCGCTGCCAGTCCATGAGCTGGCGCAGCCAGGCCAGCTTGGCGTCGTACTCGCGGTCGGACTTGGTGCCTTCCTTGTAGCGCCAGTGGGCGGCGATCCCGACCTCGGAGACCTGGTGCATCTGGTGGGTCCGGATCTGGATCTCGAGGGGCTTGCCGTCGAGCGCGATCACGGCCGTGTGCAGGGACTGGTACAGGTTGTTCTTGGGGACCGCGATGTAGTCGTCGAACTGGCCTGGGATCGGTCGCCAGATGCTGTGCACGATGCCGAGTGCCGCGTAGCAGTCGCGCACGTCGTCGACGAGCAGCCGGATGGCGTAGACGTCGTAGATCTCGCCGAACTCCGCGCTCTTGCGCTGCATCTTCTTCCAGATGCTGTAGATGTGCTTGGGGCGACCCTGGAGATCGGCCTCGATGCCGGACGCCTCGAGCTTGGGCCGGAGCTCGGCGATGGCCCGGTCGATGTAGGTCTCGCGGCCCTTGCGCCGGGTGTCGAGCAGCTTGGCCAGCTCACGGAAGGCCTCCGGCTCCAGGACCTTGAAGGCGAGGTCCTCGAGCTCCCACTTCATCTGCCAGATCCCGAGGCGCTCGGCCAGCGGCGCGTAGATCTCCATGGTCTGGCGGGCGATGCGCGTCTGCTTCTCGGACGGCAGACCGTAGAGCGTGCGCATGTTGTGCAGGCGATCGGCGAGCTTGATGAGGACGACCCGGATGTCCTGGGCCATCGCGAGCAGCATCTTGCGGATGTTCTCGGCCTGCTGCTGTTCGTGGCTGTGGGTGCTGAAGCGCGACAGCTTCGTGACGCCGTCGACGAGCTGGGCCACCTCGGCGCCGAAGCGTTCCTCGACGTCGGTCAGGCTGTACTCGGTGTCCTCGGGGACGTCGTGCAGGAGCGCGGCCTGGATGGCGACCGGATCGATCCCGAGATCGGCCAGGATCTGGGCGCTGGCGATGGGGTGCGTGACGTAGGGCTCGCCCGTCGCTCGGCGCTGACCGGTGTGCGCCTCGACGGCGAGGTCGAACGCGCGATCGACGGCATCGAGATCCGCGCCGGCATGGTGCTGGCGGACCGAGCCATCGAGCGCCGCACGCAGCTCCTCGAGATCGGGGTCCCCGCCACCGGCGCCGCGCGCGATGGCCGGCGCTCGACGCGGCCCGCGTCCGGCCGAGGCAGCGCTCGCGGCCGCGGCCTTGACCGCTGCCTTCGTCGGCTCCTTCGGGACGGGCGCGGCGGCCGTCGCCGCAGCACGACTCGCCGCGCTGGCCGCGGCGGTCGTTTTCGTGCGGGACGTGGAGCTCGCCATGCCCGCCAAGGATAGCAGCGGGTCCCGCTCGGTCAGGGTCGGGTGATCCGCACGTCGTCGATGCCGGCCTCGACCAGGTTGCCGTTCGACCCGTCCCGCGCCGCCAGCCGGATCCGGATCGTCTCGCCGGCCCAGGCATCCATCGAGATGGAGGCCGATTGCCACGACCCGTCGCGATCCTTCGGGGCGCCGCTGACCTGGAAGACGGTCGTGGCGATGTCCGCCTCGTCGATGATCTCGACCCGCAGCCAGTCGGCGCTGGTGGCGGTCGGCCCGTGCGCGAAGGTCCAGCGGAAGGCCAGCTTCTGACCGGTCCCGTTCGGAAGGGTCGCTCGCGGCGACCGGGTCGTCGTGGTGCCGCCGTCCAGGTCGTTGGCCGTGGAGCTCGAGCCGGCGGCAGCGCCCGTGACGTAGGCGCGGATCCCCGACGGCGTCGTGCCCAGCTGCTTGGGGCCGAGCGAGGTCTTCGTGGCGCCCGGGTCGGCCCGGCCGAAGGCGCCGCTCGTCGCGGTGTCCGTGCCGTCCGGGTTCACCACCCAACCACGGGCGACCTCGAGATCGTCGTCCACGGCACCGCAACGGACCGTGGACTTGCCGATGACCGAGTACAGGCAGCTCGCCACCTCGAGCAGGTCGAGCACGGCTTCCTTGTTGCGACCGGTCTCTGGGGAGATCTGCTCATCGCTCGGGTAGGGCGTGCTGTCTGGCGACATCTCGAACGTGTAGGCGAAGATCCGGTAGGTCCCGTACAGCCAATCGCGCGACGTCCCCGAGGTGTAGTACAGGTCGCTGGCCTGCATGGGCTTGTAGCCGTTGCTCGCCGCCATCCGCTTGCCGAGGGCCACGAGCGCCGCATGATCGTCGGCGGTCATGTCGGACGGGATGTTCGTCAACGTGTACCCGTACGGCCACATCACGAGCCGTCCGGTCGTGTGGAAGCTGATCGAGGCCCGGATCTGCTGGCGGCCGCGCACGACACGACTCCGCACGAAGTCGGCGAAGGCCGAGGCCTCCGGCGACGAGAACGCCGCCCGGCCCTTGAAGCGGGTGCTCGATGGCGTCGAGCTCGCGCCGCCGCAGCAACCCCAGCGGTAGTCGTAGTTCCGGTTAAGGTCGGTCCCGATCGACGACGAATCAGCGGTCGGCTGGCGATTCTTCCGCCAGTTCCGGTAACCACCGGTGCCCGCGATGTCGTAGGTCGCCCCGTCCGGATTGACCGCAAAGACGATCCAGATCTCGCGACTGTCGACGATCTTCGTGACCCGGCTGTCGGAGCCATACCCGTCGGTCAACCAGCGCAGGATGGCCAGCGTCATCTCGAGGCTCATGTGCTCGTCGCCATGGTGCAGGCCGTCGAACACGACCTCGGGCTCGGCCTCGTCGGTCGCCACGTGGTCGGAGATCTTCACCGCCCACATGGCCCGGCCCTGGTACGACTCGCCGATCGAGAACCGGCGCACGATCGACGGGTGATCCGTGGCGGCCTTCGCGACCACTGACGCCATCTCGGTGTAGGTGTGGAAGCCGCCGTTGCCGGTCGGAAAGGACGGTTCCGCGGCCGCGGTCGGCCGGACCGCCGGGCCGACGAGGAGCAGCGGCGCGAGGAGCAGGGCACCGAGCAGCAGGACGCGGGCGGCGGGTCGCCGGAGGGCGTGCATGTGGGCCATGGTGGTGCGTCGGCCCACCGGTGTCGATGGGGCGGTCGTCCGGGCGTGCGCCGGTACCCGCCGGCGCGTCATGCCTCGTAGCCCATGTCGGCCAGCACCGCGAGGGCGACCGAGCGCTCATCCCACGGCTGATCGCCATCCGGGCCGGCGATGGCGCGCTCGTGCCCCTTGCCGGCCAGCAGGACGACGTCGCCCGGGCGGGCGGCCTCGAACGCCGCCTCGATCGCCGCCCGCCGGTCGGCGATGAGCAGCAGGTCGTGGCCGCGGCGCCGACCGGCCGCTTCGGCCCCGCGAGCGATCTGGTCGAGGATCGCCAGCCGGTCCTCGCCGCGCGGATCCTCGTCGGTGACGACCACGAGCCGGCTGCGTTCACCGGCGATGCGGCCCATCTGCGGCCGCTTGGCCGTATCCCGCTCGCCGGCCGAGCCGAAGACCGCGATGACCTCCCCTCCCCGGGCCGCCGCACCGGGCGCCAGCAGGTCGAGCACGGTGCGCAGCGAGGCGGGGCTATGGGCGAAATCCACGATGACGCCGAACGGCTGACCCGCATCGACCCGCTCCATCCGCCCCGGGACGCCCTCCAGCGACGCCAGGCCGCGGCGGACCGCAGCGGGATCGAGGTCGAGGGCTTGGCCGAGCGCCACGACGGCGAGGGCGTTGTGCACATTGAAGCGGCCGGCGAGCCGCAGATCGACGTCGTCCCCGGGCCCGCTCCCCTCCCCCCCTTGGACGGTCAGGTGCAGGCCGGCGGCATCCTCGGCGACCCGGGTCGCGCGCAGGTCGGCGGCCGGCTCGGTGCCGTAGGTCACGACCACCGCCCCGGCATCCCTCGCGACGCCGATGAACGCCCCGGCCGTCGGGTCGTCGAGATTGACGATCGCGGTCGGGCGTCGCGGCCGGCCGGGCTTGGCCACGGCATCGCGCAGCCGGTCGAAGAGCGACAGCTTGGCATCCCGGTAGGCCTCCCACGAGCCATGCAGCTCGAGGTGCTCGTGGCTCAGGTTGGTGAAGATCGCGATGTCATAGGCGACCGACCCGACGCGCTCGAGCGCCAGGCCGTGCGAGGTCGTCTCGATGACCGCGACCTCGTCGCCGGCCTCGACCATCGCCCGGAGCGTCGCCTGGAGGGTTGGTGCCTCGGGGGTGGTGGCGTGCTCCTCGTGGGCCTCGGTCGTGCCGCCGATCCGGGTCGAGATCGTGCCGACCATCCCGGTGCGTCGTCCCGCCGCCTCGAGGGCGGCGACGGCGAGATAGGCCGTCGTGGTCTTGCCGTCCGTGCCGGTGATCCCGACGACCACCAGCTCGTGCGAGGGGTCGCCCTCCCACCACGCCGCGGCACTGGCCAGGGCGGCGCGGGCGTCGTCGACGACGAGCTGTGCGACGGGCAGGTCCGGCAGGGCGCGCTCGACGACGATGGCCGCCGCCCCGCGCGCGACGGCCTCGGGGACATGGTCATGGCCATCGTCGCGCGTCCCTGGGATCGCGACGAAGACGCCGCCCGGTTCGACCGTGCGCGAGTCGTGGGTGACCGCGGCGATCACTCGGCGGCCGGCCAGACCCGTGGTCGCGATCGGTCGTCCCTCGAGGCGGGCGCCACGGAGCCGGCCCTCCCCCAGGTAGCGGATCGTGAGCTCGCCGAGGTCGCGTGCCGGGCGTGTCATCGGCGCACGATCCGCGCCCCGCGCGCTGTCAGCCGGCCGAGCGCATAGCGCCAGGGCCGGATGACCCGCTCATGGGCTCCGGTCATCTCCACCCAGGTCGCCCCGAACGAGCGCTTGTGCTCGTACAGGCCGTGCATCGGTTCGCCCTCACCCGGCAACCGGTGGGCCGGCCCGGTATCGACGCCTCCAAGATCCATCTCCGTCCGACCCTCGCGCAGCGCGAGCTGGATGGCCCGCCAGCGCAGCAGGTGCATCACGCCCGGGTGGGCGTCCCGGGCACCCGGGGCATCGCCCGAGTGGACGGTCGAAAGCCGCGTGCCGTGCCGGTACAGGAGCAGGCCGCCGACCGGCGTGGGGCCATCGAGCGCCTCCAGGTGGACGAGGTGGCCCGCTTCGTGGGCGAGCCGCCACCAGGGCACGAACAGCCGCCGCGGGCCGAGCGAGAACCCGCGCCGACCGCCGGTCCCCGCCAGCAGGTCGTAGAACGTGTCGAGCACCTCGTCCAGGGGACGTGCGGGGGCATCGAAGAGCGTCCCGTCGCCCGCCCAGCCGGCCGTGTCGTATCGCGCGATCGTCAGGTCCGAACCCTCGGCAGCCTTGATCCGCTGGCGCGTCGACTTCCCGATGCCGCCCCGGATCGTGTCGTCGTCGGAGCCCGCTGGCAGGGCCAGCGACATGCGGTGACGCGACGGCTGGATCTCGGGGATCGGGCCGAAGCCCGCGACCCGGATCCGCTCGCCATACCCCGTCTCGGCCTCGATCTCGGCATCACTCGCCACGACATCGATCCCGGACCTGGCGAGGTGGTCCGAGACGGCAAGGAGCCGCTCCGACGCGGCCGCGACGTCCCCTCCGCCGGCGGGCGCGATGGGACCGCGCGGGATGTACGCACTGCCGCCACCGATCCATGGCCACGCGCGGGTGAGCACGAGGACCGCCGCGTCGTCGTCGCCGACGAGGTGTCTGGCAGCCCAGCCGCTGGACCGGCGATGCTCGGCCCAGGCGAGCGACTGGTACACGTGACCGCCCGGCACGTCGACCGTCCGGGCGTCCCAACCCTCGAGCTCGGCAGGCGTCGCGTCCCGCAGGTTCAATCGCCGCCGCCGTATGCCGACGCGGGCGCGCCACTGGCGTCGAGGCCATGTCGGCGTCTCGCCAGCCAGGTGCGGCCACGGACCGCGGCCTCATAGACGGCCCGGCCGAGCGGGTCCAGGACGAGATCCCATGCCCCGATGTAGCGGATCTCGCGCCCGCCGAATCCGGTCTTGAAGTGGGCGATCCCGCCCGTCGCGAGGCCCCATAGGTCGTAGCTCGTGGCGCCCTGCTCCCTCGAGGTGCGGATGGCCTCCCACTTCAACAGGTAGTTGGCCCGTGACTCGCCCCCGAGCGCGGTCATGCCCCCATACGGCTCGACGACCCGCGGCCCGGCGCGCACGAGGAACAGGGTCGCGACCGGCTCTCCCTCGGCGGTCTGGGCGAACAGGAGCCGGGACCGCCCCGCCGGCCGATACGCCTCCCAGATGTCCCGGTACGCGCTCTCGGCACGGATCAGGAAGCCGGCTCGATCCGCCGTCTCGCGGTAGATGCGGTAGAACTCGCCCAGCCGGTCGCCCTCGGCCTCGACGACCACGATCCCGGCCGTGCGCGCCTTGTTCACGTATTGGCGCCACTTCTTGCGCAGGTCCCCCCAGAGCGCCTCCTCGTCGGGTGCGAGGTCGATGGCGCGGGTCGACGATGGCTGGATCGGGGTCGCCGGGCGCCAGCCAGCCGACGCCAGCGCGCGACGCAGTAAGCCGTCCGGGTCGTGTGGGCCGTCCTGCTCGATCTCCGGATCGATGCGCACGTGCGAGACGCGGCCGGCACCTTCCCGGAGGTCGCGACGGATGCCCTCGGTGAATGCCTCGATGGCGGCCGGTGTCCAGGCCGCGGTCACCGGGCCGCGTGGCGCGTACCCGAAGCCCCACGGCAACGGCCGCGGGCGACGAACGAGGATCTGCGCGCCGATCGGCCCGTCCGGGCCATCGGCGTGGAGGCGGCTCGCCGTCCAGCCGTTGACCGCCTTGACCGCGGCCCATCCCGAGAGTTGGAGGTACGAGCCGGGTTCGCTTGCCTCGACGAAGTCGTCCCAGCCGGCCGGGGTCTCGAGTGCATTCGAGCGACCTGCGGGCGTCGAGGGATCGGTCGTCACGACCGGCGCGGGCGGCGGAACGCGTCGACCATGAGCCCGACGATAGAGCCGAACTCCTCGATCCGCAACACGACCGACGCCGCGGCGACGGCGAGGGCCCAGACCACCGTCGCGACCACCATCCGGACCAGCAGCGCGAGGCGGCCCGGGTCGGCCCCGAAGATCGCATCGAGGCCCTGGAGGCTGGCGACAGCAGCGACCGACGCAAGGGCCGACACGATGAGCGCCCGCATGGCGAGGCGGGCGATCGGGCGCAGGGCCAGCTCGGGGACGCGGCGCGCGAGGAGCACGAACAGCACGACAGCCTCGATCCACGCCGCGATGGCGATCGCGATGGCGAGGCCCGGCAGCCCGAGCGGGCCGACGAAGACGACCGCGAGCAGCGTATTCGTCGCGACGGCCAGGATGGCGGCCGCGACCGGCGTCTTCGTATCCTGCTGCGCATAGAACGCCCGAGCCAGGATCGCGATGAGGGCATGGGCGGCCAGGCCCACCAGGAACGCCCCGAAGGTGGCCGCGGTCACGTCGATGGCGGCGGCATCGAAGCTCCCATACCCGAAGAGAAGCTGGACGATGTCGTGGCGCAGGACGAGGCTGATCCCCGTCAGTGGCAGCATCACGAACAGGATCACCCGCAGGGCCCGCGATACGAGGGCCGCGAACTCGGCGGTCCGGCCGAGCGCCATCTCCCGCGACAGCGACGGCAGGACGACGATGCCGAGCGGCACGCCGATGATCCCGATCGGGATCTGGAGGAGCGTGAAGGCCGTATTGAAGGCCGTCAGCGCGCCGGTGGGCAGGGTCGAGGCCAGGACCGTCATGACGACGAAGGTGATCTGCGTCGCGCCCAGGCCGAGCGCACGAGGGGCCATCAGGGCGAGCGCTCGTCGAGCTGCCTCGTCGGCGAGCTCGATCCGAGGCAGGTAGCGGTACCCGATGCGTCGCACGGTGGGCAACTGGACGAGGAAGTGGGCCACCGAGCCGGCCACCACCGAGATCGCGAGCCCGACGATGCCGAGACTGGAGGCCAGGAGGAGCGCCCCGCTGATGATGGCGACGTTGTAGACGATGGGTGCGATCGCCGAAGCCGCGAAGCGGCCCTTGGCGTTCAGCAGGCTGCTCGCGATCGATCCCATGGCGAGGAAGATCGGGCTGAG
>DASPHN010000026.1:0-3232 GCA_035629655.1 Saccharimonadales bacterium (SeqCode)
GGTCGTGACCGAGCGCAGCTCAAGCAGGTTCGCCCAACGCTGCTCGCCGTCCTCGGAGCCGTCGGCGAGCATCGCCCGATACCCGGACGCCTCGAGGGTCTCGTCGAGCAGCTCCGGCAGGGCCAGCACGCCGATCCGCCCACGCAGCCGCCGGACGAGGGCCGCGAAGCCGGCCAACGCCGTCCGGGTGCGTGGGGCAAGGGTCGGCAGGTCGCCGCGTGCGCCACGCTCGATCGCGGCCCAGTAGCTCGAGGGCTCGCCGGTCTCGGGATCCGACCTGGCGGCGGCCGCGCGCAGGACCTCGATGGTCTTGTCCCCGATCGCCCGGGCCGGCACGTTGATGATCCGCTCGAAGCTGACGCTGTCGGTGTCGGACCGGAGGATCCGCAGGTACGCGAGGGCGTCCTTCACCTCGCGCCGGGCATAGAACCGGGTCCCGCCGATGAGCTGATACCGAAGGCCGTAGCGCAGGAACGATTCCTCGATCGCGCGGGACTGGGCGTTCATCCGGTACATGACGGCGACGTCGCGCGCGCGGAACGTCGTGTCCTGCTCGTCGTCGTCGGCGCGGCGGGTCAGGGCGCTCCCGCGTCCCCCGATCAGGCCTTCGATCTGGCGGGCGATCCACTCGGCCTCTTCCTCTTCGTTGTAGGCCTCGAAGCGCTGGATCTTCATGCCGCCGGCCTGCTCGGTCCAGAGCTGCTTGTCCTTGCGCGCGGTGTTATGGGAAACGACGGCGTGCGCGGCGTCGAGGATCAGCTGGGTCGAGCGGTAGTTCCGCTCGAGCTTCACCACCGCGGCCGTCGGCCAGTCGCGCTCGAAGTCGAGGATGTTGCGCAGGTCCGCCCCGCGCCACGAGTAGATCGACTGGTCGTCGTCGCCGACGACCGCCAGGTTGCCGTACTTCGCGGCGAGCGCCTTGACCCACAGGTATTGGGCGCGGTTGGTGTCCTGGTACTCGTCGACGTGCAGGTAGCGCCAGCGTTCCTGGTACTTGGCGAGGACCTCGGGCGCCTCCTCGAACAGTCGGACGGCCTCGAGCAGCAGGTCGTCGAAGTCGAGCGCGGCGGACGACCGGAGACGCTCCTGGTAGCGCGTCGCGAGGCGGGCGATCGTCCGCTCGCGGTGGTTGGCCGCGTTCTCGGACAGGAAGCCGGGGTCCAACATCTCGTTCTTCGCGCGCGAGATGGCCCCGAGGACAGCGCTGGGTCGGAACTCGCCCGTCAGCGGCAGGTCCTCCTCGCGGAGGATCTGCTTCATGAGCGCCTGCTGATCGTCCGTGTCGTAGATCACGAAGCGGCGGCTGATGCCGATCGCCTCCCCCTCCTGGCGCAGGACGCGGGCGTTGAGGGCGTGGAACGTGCCGGCCTGCACGTCGCGGCCGCCCTCGCCGACCAGGCTGATGATCCGGTCTCGGAGCTCGGCGGCGGCCTTGTTCGTGAACGTGACCGCGAGGATCCGCCACGGTGGCACACCGTTGACGCCGACGAGATAGGCGATCCGGTGGGCCAGGACCCGGGTCTTGCCCGAGCCCGCGCCGGCCAGGATGAGCAGCGGGCCTTCGGTCGTGGTCACGGCCCGGGCCTGTTCGGGGTTCAGGGCCTTGACGATCTGCTGGGCCCGCTCCTCGCGCCGGCGGGCGATCGCGGCGAGGTCCGGCTCAGCGGCCGGCGGCGTGGCGGGATCGCGGCCCGGGACCGGGGCCTCGCGGAGCCACTCGGGCTCGTCGGGGACGGCGTCCGTGGCCTCGGACAGGGTCGTGCCGACCGTCGCGGCGGCCTCGTCCAAGGTGGGGTCGCTGCGCCGGCGGCGGGTGCTCGGGCTCACCGATCCATTCTAGGTCCGCGGCCTCGCCCGGGCCGCTCGGCGACGGTCAGCCCTCCGGGGCGATCTGGTCGGCGGGCGGCGCAGTGACGGTGACAGGCTCGCCCCATTTGGAGAACGTCAGATCGAGGGTCACCGGCGCGTCGGCGCCGAGGTCGACGACCGCCGTCAGGCCGCTGAGATCGGTCGTGGCCTGGTCGACCCGGAAGGTCAGGCCGACGGTGGCGTCGTCGAGGTTCGGGATCGGGATGGGCAGATCGGCGGGGATCGGCAGGCTGCCGACGTCGGCGCCCATGCCGGCGAGCTCGGCGGGGGTCAGTTCGATGGCGACCGTGTAGCAGGTCCCGCTGCCGCACGGGACGTCGTCGCCCTTCACCGGATCGATCCCAGGCTGATCGAGCAGATCCTGCAGCCCTTGGAGGATCGTCGCCGGGTCGGCCGAGGCCGCCGGGACTGGCGGGACGGCGACCGACTGGCGCCGGTAGAGCGGTCCGGTCAGGGTCGACTTGATGTAGCCGGAGCCGTCGACCGCGATGAGCTCGCCCCGGACGCCAAGCAGCCCGGGGGCCACGAACGTCGCCCGGACCGCGCCCGACGGAAGGTCGGCATCGATCGCCGCGGTGGTGCCGGTCAGGTCGAGCCCCGGGCCTGCTCCGCCCGTGCCCGTCAGATCGATGGGAAGGTTGCCCGAGGCGGCGACGTCGACGTGGACGGTGCCCGCCTCGGCGGCGGAGGTGACGGCCGCAGCCAGGATGGCCTTGGGGTCGCTGAGCAGTGACGGTGCCGGCGTCGCGTTACACGCCGCGAGGGCCAATGCGGCGACCACAGCGAGGAGCGGCGCGGAACGGGTCCCGGCGCGACGAGGTGCGTGCATGCCGTCCAGCCTCCCGGCCCTGGCCGATCCTGTCAAACGCCTCGGGCGCCGGACAGCCGACAGCCCCGGCGTTGCCGCCGGGGCTGTCGAAGGATCTCGTGGAAGGAGGAGGGACTAGAAGTCCATCCCGCCGCCGTGGTCGTGGCCGCCACCGGCCCCGGCCTGCTCCTTCTGCGGGATGTCCGTGATCAACGTCTCCGTCGTCAGGACCATCGCCGCGATGGACGCCGCGTTCTGCAGCGCGGAGCGGGTCACCTTGGCCGCGTCGACGATGCCCTTCGCGAAGAGATCGCCGTACTCGCCCTTGAGGGCGTCGTAGCCGTGGCCGGACTTGAGGCCCTTGACCTTCTCGACGACGACTTCACCGGGTGCGCCGGCGTTCTCGGCGATCTGGCGGGCCGGCGCTTCGAGCGCCTTGCGCACGATCTCGACGCCGACCTGGGCGTCTCCTTCGAGCTTGATCTTGTCGAGGGCCGGGATGGCCTGCAGGAGGGTGGTCCCACCGCCGGCGACGAGGCCCTCTTCGACGGCCGC
>DASPHN010000027.1:0-15847 GCA_035629655.1 Saccharimonadales bacterium (SeqCode)
TCGCACTCGCCTCCCACTGGCCGATCCAGATGGGCAGGTAGCGCTCGCGGCCGGTCTCCTTGAGGATCACCACGTGGCGGCTGGAGAGCATGTGGACCCGAACGCTCTCGACGACCATCTCGATCAGCCCGTCGTCCATCAGCCGATTATCCCACGGCGGCCGGCTCCGTCGGCTCCGTCGGCTCATCGGGCCGTGCGGCCCGGGCCGCCCTCCCGGACGATCCCCGCACGAGCAGGCCCACGACCGCACCGAACACGAATCCGCCGATGTGGGCGAAGAACGCCACGCCGCCCGTCAGGTCGGTGACGCCGAGCGAGGCGAGCCCGTCGATGAGCTGCAGGACGAACCAGAAGGCCAAGACGATGATCGCCGGCACGTCGATCAGCTGGTAGAAGAAGCCGAGGAAGACCAGCGACGTGATGCGCGCTCGCGGGAACAGCACGAGGTACGCGCCGAGCGTCGCGGCGATGGCCCCGGACGCGCCGATGGTCGGGACGTCCGACGACGGATCGATCGCGACCTGGGCCAGGCCGGCGACCACACCGCCGGCGAGATAGAACGCGAGGAAGCCCAGGCGGCCGAGCCGGTCCTCGATGTTGTTGCCGAAGATCCACAGGAACAGCAGGTTGCCGAGCAGGTGCAGCCAGCCGCCGTGGAGGAATTGGCTGGAGATGAGCGTGAAGGTCTCGAGCGAGGCGAACTCGCCCTGCCCCCAGGCGGCCGTCAGGTCCGCCGGCACGACGCCCCACGTGGTCACGAAGGCGTCGAGCGAGGCGTCGCCGCCGCTCGCCAGGAGGCCGAGCTCGTAGGCGAACAGGACGAAGCACGCGAGGATGAGCCCGAGGGTCACCACCGGCGTGCGGCGCGTCGGGTTCGCGTCGCGCAGCGGGATCATGGCCGGCCCAGGGGCTTAGGGCTCTGGGGTCGGCGTGGCGTCGGGGTCGGCGGTGCCGTCGGCGTCTGCCGTGGCCTCGGGGTCGGCGCTCGTCGATGGTTCCGCCGAGCCGTCGGGGCCGGCGGCGTCGCCGTCGACCGCCACGAGCAGTGACTGGTGGACGCCCGTCTTCGACAGCCAGACGAGCGTGGCCGGTGCGTCGTCGATGCCAGGCACGACGTACAGGCCGCGGAGGTCCTCCCACTCGTCCGGGTCGACCGCCAGGCGGTACTGGGCGAGGTAGTCGGCGCCACCCTTGTCGTATGCCACGATCCGGGCGTTCGGCAGGTCTACGCCGTAGACTGTGCCCTCGCGCCGGCCACCCCAGCCGGCGACGAGCGAGACCTCGGGCGCCGGGCGCAGGAGCTCGTCGCCCGGCGTCTCGATCTCCCAGCCGTCGTTCTTGCCCGACGTGAAGCGCTCCAGGAGGCCGTCCTCGGCGATGAAGATGTCGCCGTCGATGTACATCGAGGTCATCTTGTCCACGGCCCGTGAGGCCGCCAGCCAGCCGGTCGCCTTGGCGGGGAAGCCACTGCCATCGGCCGCCGGCGAATACGCGCGGATCTGCTGCTCCGAGGGGTCGGTCACGTACAGGTTGTAGAGGCCCCGGCTGCCATCCTTGAGGTACGTGCCGATGGCGGTCACGTCGTCGCCCCACTGCGAGGCACCGATGACGTTGACCTTGGACGGCGTGCCCTTGCCCGCATCGTTGGAGGGCCGCCAGCGCCACAGCACGTTCTTGGCGTCGAGGATGAGCAGGTCCCGCCCGCCCTGCGCCAGGAACATCGGCTCGGCGACCTTCGTGTTGCCGACCTCGCGACCGGAGCGCAGGACGGCGGTGGCCTTCTTGCGCTTGAGGTCGACGCGGTAGACCGTCTTGGTCGTCTTGTCGAGGACGTACGGCATGTCGTCCGGGCCGATGACCATGTCGGTCAGGTCGAAGGGCTCCGCACCCTCCTCGGGCTCGAACATGAAGAGGTCGGTCGACCCGACGGGGATCACCCCGTACAGCACGTCCAGCCCGGCGATCACCTGCTCGCGGAGGGGGTCCACGACGCGTGCGCTGACCCTGGCCGCGTCGGCCTTGTCGAGCTCGGCGTAAGCCTCGGTCAGGAGCTGCATCGCCTTGCCGGGGTCGTCGGCGATGAGGTCGATGCCCGGCCCCGAGACCTCGGCGAGATTGGCCTCGGCGAGGTCGATCGCGGCCTGCCCGGCGTTGACCGAGCTGATCGCCTGGCGCCCGGTCGTGCCTCCGAAGGCGTAGACCGCGATGCCGAGGCCGCCGACGACCATGATCAGGGCGAGTGCGGCCACGGCGGCCCGGCGCTGGGTCTCGCGTCGAGAGGCCAGGGGCGTCACCCGCCGGTAGGCTGGCCGTCGACGCGGCATCAGGTCCTGCACGCGCGCCACGACCCGTTCCAGCGCCCCACCGGCGGCATCCTTGGCGTTGCCGGCCGCCGACGAGACGGCGATGCCGGCCGCCTGGACATTGTCCGCGAGCGGGATCGGGGATCGGGTGGGCGCCCCGGCCAGCGGCTCGGCCGGGCGGACCGGCACCAGGGTCCGGGCACGGGTCGTCGTCGAGACCTCGGTCGCCTCGAAGGCGATCGCGCCGTCCGAACCCGAGCCGTCGGCCGCCACGAAGCGCGCGTGGAGGTGCTCCATCGCCGATTGCGGGTGAAGCGTGAGCATCGCGTCCTTGAGCTCGTCCGCGCCCAGCCGGGCGATGATGTTCGGGGACACGAGGACGAGCGAGTCCCCGACCGAGATCTCGCCACGCCAGACGTCGGGCTCGAGGCCGCTCGAGGGCAGGCCGCGCTCGCGATGCGGGTCGGGCAGGGTCGACAGGCGCGCCTGGCGGATGAGGTAGGCCTCGGCCGGGCCGACGGTGGCCACGTACATCTCGTTGCCGCGCACGACGGCCAGCCCGATGCCGATCGGCCCGTTCCCGTCGGGTGACTTCAGCCCCAGTCGGTCGGCCTGGTGGACGAGCCGCTTGTTGGCCGTCGCGATCGCCTTCTGGACGCACACGCGGATCCCGGCCGACTCGTCGTAGTAGTACTCGTTGCGGATCGTCTCGGCGGTGAGCCGCGTCGCCTCGAGGGCGTGACGCGTGCTGACCCGCGAGGTCACCAGCAGGTACAGGTGTCCCTTGGAGCGGGCGACGGATCCGACCGACGGCTCGACCACGACGAGCGTGTCGGGTGAATCGGGCAGTCGGTCGTGCTCGGCGACGAGTCCGAGCTTCAGCTGGAGCCGGGCGGCCATGCGGGCGGCCTCTCGTTAGAGGTGACGGGCGGCGGGACGATCCGTGGCCGGATCGGCCGGTACACGCCCCGAGATGGCTGGCAGGTGGCGGGCATCATACAACGCGTCCCCCGCGACGGACGTGGACGCGTAGCTCACGCACGCCGACACCACCGGGAGCCGTCGTGAACGCGGTCAACAGCTCGCTCGAGCGCAGCCGCAACTCCTGCGCGACGATCGGGGCATCGGCTTCGACATCGATCGCGAAGCCCTCCAGTCGGACCACCCGGCAGGAACCGGCAGCGGCCGGGACCCGCTCGGCGACGAGCGCCTCGAAGGTCGCGATGGCCCGCGCGAGGCGGAGCTCGTCCTCGAGCCCCAGGGAGCGCGCAGCGTCCGGGATCAGGTCGCCCAGGCGGGTCATCGGCCGGCGCCGACTGGTCACGTGGCAGATCCGGCGGCCGGCGTGCGGCTGACCGCGAGCGTGGCGCCCTCCGGCCGGGCCCGAACCTCCCAGTCGCTCGCGACGGCGCGCAGGCCCGGGTCGAGGTCGTCGAGGGTCGTCGTCGTGACGAACGCCTGGGGCAGCTCGGCGATCCGGCGAACGAGGTGCGCCCGGCGGTCGGGGTCGAGCTCGCTGAACACGTCGTCGAGGAGCAGGAGCGGTGGCCGACCGTCGAGCCGGGTCAGCAGGTCGAGCTCCGCGAGCTTGAAGGCCAGGATGGCGGTCCGTTGCTGGCCGCGCGAGGCGAAGCCGGCCAGGTGGCGGCCCGAGAGGTCGAAGGCCAGGTCGTCGCGGTGCGGCCCGATGAGCGTGGCCCCGTTCCAGACCTCCTTGTCCGCCGTCTCGATCAGCCGACGAGCCAGGGCGTGGCGGGGCGTCTCGGCCCCGATCGTCGGGGCGTTCGTGACGTAGCGCAGGGTCATCGCCCCCGCCGCCGCCTCGTCCGGGGCGATCTCGCGGTGGGCCGCCGCGACGGGGCCGGCGAGGTCGGAAAGCAGGCGCAGCCGGGCATCGACGATCCTGGCTCCCGTCTCGAGGAACGCGTCGTCCCAGAACCGGAGCTGGTCCCGGGTCGCCTCTTCCTCGCGGATGGCCCGCAGGAGGTGGTTGCGCTGGATGAGCGTCCTGCCGTATGTGGCCAGGTCATCGGCATACGCCGGCGAGTGTGCGGCGGCCAGGCTGTCGAGGGCCGTGCGGCGGAGCGATGGCGCCCCGATGACCAGGAGCATCTCCTCGGGGGCGAAGAGCACGACGCGCAGCGTCCGACCCAGGGCACTCGACCGCCGGCCGATCCCGTTGACCCGGATCCGCTTGCGGCCTCCGGTCCCGTCCGCCCCGGAGCGTGTGACCGCGACCTCCAGCACGTCCGCGCCGACGTGCCCCTCGACCCGTGCCAGGTCCTGTCCCCAGCGGATCAGCTCACCGTCGGCCGTCGTCCGGTGCGAGCGGCCCCAGCCGAGGAGGGCGATGGCCTCGAGCAGGCTCGTCTTCCCGGCCGCGTTCGGGCCCCATACCAGGTGCGGGCCCGGCCCGAAGGCCGCGTCGAGCGTGGCGTACCCACGCAGGTCGCGGGCGCTGATGGAGTCGAGCACGGATCCTCCCGGTCCGGCGTCGTCGCCGGCCCGGCCTCCGGGTGGTGGCTGGCCTAGGACGTGGTCCGGACCGGCATGACGACGTGGACGTACTGGTCGTCACCGACCGGCTTGAAGACGCCGGGCGAGAGCGGGCCGTTGAGCTCGAGGGCGAACTGTTCCGCATCGACGTTGGTCAGGACGTCGGCGAGGTAGCGGGCGTTGAACGCGATGGTCGTGCCATCGCCCTCGACCGCGGCCTCGACGAGGCCCACCAGGTCGCCGACCTCGGCGTTGGCACTGACGGTCACGCCGGCCTCGCCGTCGCCGCCGATCTGGAGCTTCACGATGTTCGCGGATTCGTGGGCGATGAGCGCCGCCGGCCGCACCGCCCGGAGCAGCTCCTCGCGGTCGAGGACCGCGCGGGTGGCATGGGTCTGGGGCATGACCTGCTGGTAGTTGGGGAACTGGCCGTCGATCAGCCGGCTGACGAGGTCGATGCCGTCGAGGTGGAACAGCACCTGATTGCGCGCGGAGGCGAGGACCACCTCGACCGGGTCGTCGACGTCGGCCAGGATCCGCGACAGCTCGTTGAGCGCTCGGGCCGGGATGACGACCGAGGTCTCGGGCACGGCATCGAGGATCGGCAGCGTCTTGACGGCGATCCGATAGTTGTCGGCGGCCGCGAGCGTCAGCTGGTCGCCCTCGAACCTGGCCAGGACGCCGGTCAGGATCGGACGCGCCTCATCACTGGCGGCCGCGAACGCGGTCTCGGCGAGTGCCCGGCGCAGAACGTTCTGGGCGATCCGCGTGGTCGGTCGATCGCCGGCCGTCTGGATGGCCGGGAATTCCTCGGCGTCGATGCCCTTGATGTGCGTCTTGAACCGTCCGGCCTTCAGGTGCAGCGTGTCGCCCGGACCGACCTCGAGCTCGACCTTGTCGCCGGCCGGCAGTGAATTGACGAGGTCCGTGAGGAGCTTCGCCGGGACGGTCGTGGCGCCATCCTCGTCGATCTTGCCGGGCACCCAGTACGTGATCCCGATCTCCAGGTTCGTCGCGGTCAGCTTGAGCCCGGCGTCCTCGGTCTTGAGCAGGACGTTGGCCAGGACCGGCAGGGTGCTCCGGCTCGAAACGGCCCGGCTGACGACGGACAGGCCGCGCGCCAGGTTCTCCTGCATGACCGAGAGTCTCACGGCGGGTTCACTCCAAAGCTTCAGGTCGCACGGCCACGTCGAGGGATGACGGGTGGTCGGGTCGGACGGGGCGGTCCGAGAGCGAACCGACCGGGGGCCGGATGGGTCGTGGGTATCTTCTCTCTATCTTCTCACTCCGTCATCACCGTAGTAACGGTGTGGATGACGTGGACGGACCCTCGTGGCCGTGCGGCGGCACGCCGTGGACGACGGGTGATGGACGGTGGACGAGGACTGTCCGACCAAGCGATCCGAGGTGGAGCGACGGTGGAGGACGGACAGGGTCGACGTCGGGGGCCACGGTCCTGGTGCGATCCGCCCACGGCGGCGGGGCCGGTCGTCCACCGTTCGGCGGGGGTTGTCCACGGCCTCGAGCGCCATCGGGCGGCCGGCGGCGGGTCAGTCGGCGTAGATCATCTCGCGGACGGCGGCGATCTCGCGCCGGAGCTCGTCGTTGACGGCCACCTCGCGATTGATCTTGTCGCAGGCATGGAGGACGGTGGAGTGGTCCCGGCCACCGAGCTCGGCTCCGATGCGCAGGAGCGAGACGTCCGTCTCCTCGCGCATGAGGAACATGGCGATCTGGCGGGGCATGACGATCGCCTTGTCGCGCTTCTGGCCCTGCAGGGCGTCCATCGGGACGCTGTAGTAGTCGGAGACCGCCTTGGCGATCCGCTCCGGCGTCACCTGGCGCTTCTTCGGGTTGTACAGGACGTTCGAGAGCACCGCCTGGGCCAGCTCGATGGAGATCGGCGTCGCACCCATGCTGGCGAAGGCGACGATCCGGTTGAGCGCGCCCTCGAGCTCCCGGATGTTGCTCACGACCTTGCGCGCGATGAACTCGATGACGTCGGACGTGATCGGGACCGCACCCTCCTCGGCCTTGGCCCGCAGGATCGCGATGCGCGTCTCGAGGTCCGGTGCCGTCAGGTCGGCGATGAGGCCCCACTCGAAGCGCGACCGGAGCCGCTCCTCGAGGGTCAGGATCGCCTTGGGCGGTCGGTCGCTGGAAAGGACGATCTGCTTGCCGTCCTCGTGGATCGTGTTGAACGTGTGGAAGAACTCTTCCTGGGTGCGTTCCTTGTCGGCGATGAACTGGATGTCGTCGATGAGCAGCAGGTCGATCCGGCGGTAGCGCGCCCGGAATTCGTCGATCTTGCCCTGCTGGATGCTCGTGATGAACTCGTTGGTGAACTTCTCCGACGTGGCGTAGACGACGCGCTTGCGCGGGAAGCGGGCCATGACCTGGTTCCCGATGGCGTGCATCAGATGGGTCTTGCCCAGGCCGACGCCGCCGTACAGGAACAGCGGGTTGTAGGCGTGGCCCGGACGCTCGGCGACGGACAGGCTGGCGGCGTGGGCCAGGCGGTTCGCCGAACCCACGATGAAGTTCGAGAAGGTGTACCGCGGGTTGAGGAAGGTCGTCCCGCCCTCGCCGCCGACCCTGGTCGCCTCGACCCGGACGTGCTGGCTGATCGACGGCGCCGGTGCCGGGGCCGCAAGGTTGGCGGCCCCGTCCGCCGGTGCAGGATCGCCGGCCGGAGGGGGACCGACCACGAACTCGACCTGGACGCTGTAGCCGACGATGCGGGCCAGCGTCTGGCTGATCAGGGAGCGGTAGCGGGTCTCGAGCCAGTCCTTGGCGAAGCCATTGGGGACGGCGATGCGGAACCGCTGCTCATCGACGTCGACCAGCTGGGTGTCGCGGAGCCATGTCTCGTAGTTGGCCGGGGACAGCGAGACCTGGAGCTCTCCCAGGGCGGCTCGCCAGACCTGCTTCGCGTCCATTCGTTCGATGGGACCCTGAGCTTCGGTGCCGATTCGATAGGTAGTCGTGCATGCGGTCGACCACCGCGTGGGGTCGGGGAGACGCCGGGGTCCGCGAGCGTGACGGTGCCGTCGCGCGGGCCGGTCCGAGGCGATCCCCAGGCCTCCGATCGAGGCCCGGAAGGGTCACCCGCGAGCGTCCCGGCGCCGAGGGCTCGGAGAGGATAGCACCGGCGTCGACGGCGTCGCAAGGCGATTCCCACATACCCCCCTGGAGTATCCGTGCGCGGCGCCGCTGGACCACCTCGAGCCGGCGGCGAGGCGACTGCGAGGCGACGGGAGTGCGGGCCGGGCGCGGTCGTTTGACACCCCTTCCGGGCAGGCCATATCATCCGCCGGACGACGACGCGCCATGTGTCCCGTGGGGCACCGGCGCGTTTGCGTGCCTCTAGGGGACGTCGGATGCGATGGTCCCGAGGCCGGATGGAGAGGATCCCGGACAGTCCCGATGAAGCAGACCTACCAGCCCAAGAAGCGCCATCGCGCCAAGGAACACGGCTTCCGCGCCCGGATGCATACGACAGCGGGTCGCCGTATCCTCGCCGCTCGGCGGGCTCGCGGTCGGAAGCGGCTGACGGCCTGACGACCGGGCGCGGCACCCACACGCCGCGACTGGTGATGCTCTCCCGCCCGCAGGACTTCGCGGCGATCCAGGCCGCAGGGACCAACCGGTCCCATGCCTTGTTCTCTGCCAGGTTCCTGCGGACCGACCTCGAGACGACCCGCTTCGGACTCTCGACCGGACGTCGTTTGGGCGACGCGGTCGTACGGAATCGGGTCCGCCGCCGACTCCGCGAGGCGCTCAGGGTGATGGCGCCCTCGTTCCAGCCCGGCTGGGACGTCCTCATCATCGCCCGGCCCGCGATCGTCGCGGCCGACCATGACACGCTGGTCGGGGCGTTGCAGCGGACACTCGTCCGTGGTGGCGCGATCGGAGGACCCAGTCGATGAAGCGGATCGGGATCGGGCTCATCAAGCTCTACCGGATCGTGTTCGCCTGGCTGCCGGCGTCGTGTCGCTTCGAGCCGACCTGCTCGCACTACACCGAACAGGCCATCTCGAAGTACGGTCTATTGAAGGGGAGCTGGATGGGTGCCAAGCGCATCGCCCGCTGTCACCCATGGAACCCGGGTGGGTATGACCCGGTCCGCTAGCGAGGCGTCGCACTCGTGACCCTGCCCCCGTCCTGGCGCCGGTTGGCGCCGTTGCTTCTGCTCGTGCTGCTCGGGCTGGTCGTCGCCGCGTGCATCCCGGGCAGCAATCCGGTCGGATCGGACGGCGTCCCGATCACGCCCACCCCCGCCCCGCCCCTGGAGCCGGCCCAGCCCGGCGCCGACCCGGTCAGCCTCCTCGCCTGGGCCTTCACCCCGATCTTCCAGGTGATGTTCATCATCCTGTGCGCGGTCTACCAGTTCCTGTACAACCTCGGCCTGGCGGGCGCCATCGCGTGGGCGATCGTCGCCCTGACGCTCGTCGTCCGCGGCGTGCTCATCCCGCTCTATCGCAAGCAGTTGGTCTCGCAGCGCCGGATGCAGCTCCTGCAGCCCGAGATCAAGGAGATCCAGAAGCGCTACAAGGGCGACTCGATGAAGGTCCGGGTCGCGCAGCAGGAGCTCATGAAGGAGCGTGGCGTCAGCCCGCTGGCCGGCTGCCTGCCGCTGCTCCTCCAGCTGCCCCTGCTGTTCATCATGTATTCGGTCATCCAGAACGGCCTGACCAACGTCGACCCGAGCGGCATGCTGACCGTGTTCGGGGTCCAGGTCGTGGACCTGCAATGCACCAACATCAACCCCGCCACGGGGATGCCCGACGCGGCACTCGGCCCGTGCATCGAGACGGTCGTGCCGATCCTCGGCGACATCAGCCAGCCGCAGGCCTTCCTCACCATCCTGGGCATCGGCCTGAGCTTCCTGGCCATCGCCTCGGCCATGCTCCAG
Organism: Saccharimonadales bacterium (SeqCode); assembly: GCA_035629655.1. GTDB lineage: Bacteria > Chloroflexota > Limnocylindria > Limnocylindrales > CSP1-4 > SPCO01. The sequence goes on from DASPHN010000027.1 coordinate 9,715, forward strand.
CTCGTCCAGTCGCGGATGATGCTGCCGGCCGCCGATCCCGACAATGACGACCCGAACACGCGGATCCAGCGCCAGACGATGCTGTTCCTGCCGCTCATCTCGATCGTGTACGGCGGCTTCCTGCCGGCGGGACTGTTCATCTACTGGATCGTGGCCACCCTGTTCTCGATCGTGCAGCAGTACCTGATCGTCGGGTGGGGCTCGATGTTCCCGCTCTTCGGCTGGACCCCCGGCTTCGCTGCGAGCCACACCCCGCGATTCCCGGTGGCGATGCCACCGCCACCCGACCCCAGCAAGCGCGCGGCCATCCTGACCGACGCTGACAAGAAGACGACGGCTAGCAAGACGATCCGCCCCCGCGAGCGGGGCCGTCAGGGCCGACGAGGGAGACGACGCTGATCATGAGTGCCTACAAGGAATTCACCGGCAAGACGGTCGAGGAGGCCCTCCGCCTGGCGCGGGAGGAGTTCGGCGCGGAGCTGAACGACCTCGATTTCGAGATCCTGACCCCCGGCAGCCGGGGTGTCCTGGGCATGGGTGCCGAGCCTGCCCGCATCGTCGCCGCGCCTCGCCAGGCGCTCGGCGGTGCCCCGGCCAAGCGTGACGCCGCCGCGGCGCAACCGCTGCCCGCCCCGCCCCCGGCTCCGAGCTACAGCGACCGCGGCGACCGCGGCCCACGGCGCGACGACCGACCGCCACGGGCGGAGCCGCGCGACCGCCCGCCGCGCCAGGACGACCGACCGCGCGACGACGCGCCCGTCGGGGCCAGCGCTGCGCCGACCGCCCAGGAGCCGGCCGCGCCGGTCGCGGGCACGCCCAGCGAGGCCCGGCCACCGCGCCAGGATCGCCCGCCGCGCCAGGATCGATCCCGCGACGACCGCCCGCCCCGGCGCGATGACCGCGGCCCGCGCCGGAGCTCCAGTGGGGCCAGCGGCGACCTGTCGGCGTCCGAAGCGGCCGAGGTCGCGGCCGCCCGGGGCTCGCTCGCCAGTGAGCGCGCCGAGCTCGAGGCCGCCGAAGCGTCGCCCGAGGCCCTCGCCGCCGGTCAGCGCATCCTCGAGACCCTGATGGGCCACCTCGGTTTCGACGCCCGCGTGGAGGTCGCCGTGGGCGAGACGAGCCGCCTGAACGTCGTCGCCCAGGGCGACGATCGCGATGCGCTCGGCGCGCTGATCGGACGCAAGGGCGAGCGCCTCTCGGCGCTGCAGCACCTGGTCAACCTGATGCTCTCGAAGGAGATGGGCGCCTGGACCCGCGTCCTGGTGGATGTCGAGGACTATCGCGGTCGTCGCGAGCGCCAGCTCCGGGAGCTCGCCGACCGGGCCGCCGCCCGCGTGGTCGAGACCGGGAAGATGCTCCAATTGGAGCCGATGCCCGCCCTCGAGCGACGGTGGATCCACCTCACGCTGCGCGATCACCCGGGGGTCGCCACCCAGTCGATCGGCGAGGAGCCCAACCGGCGGGTCGTCCTGGTGCCTCGCGCCGGCTGACCATCGCCGTCGGGGGGAGCGTCACCTGCGTGCGCCCTCCCGCGTCTAGGTTGGACGCGTGTCTGCGGGCACGCGACCGACCGGCTGCTAGGATATCCGTCCCATGACCACGACCACGCCCGATACCGTCGTCCTGCAGGCGGAGCCGCGACGCTCGTCGACGCGCCTCCGCTTCGGCGTCGCGTTCCTCGTCGGGCTCTTCCTGGCCACCATCGCCGGTGTCGGCGCGATGTATGCGTACGACCAGCAGTACCTCGGTCGGGTGCTGCCCGGCGTGCGTCTCGGGAGCATCGACCTGTCGGGTCTCGGGCCCGAGGCTGCCGCCGAGCGGATCGCTGCGGAGTACGCCTCGCTGGGCGAGGGCGAGCTCGTGCTCCAGGGCCCGGACGGGCCGCGCACCATCGCCTACGCCGAGTTCGGGCGAGGCCCGGACGTCGTCGCGATGGTCGACGAGGCGATGGGCATCGGCCGCGGCGGCGACCCGGTCTCGCGGGTCATCGAGGACGCCCGCACCGCGCTCCGCGGCGCCACGATCGAGCCGAAGGTCACCTACGACGCCGACGCGCTCGCCGAGCGCATCGCCGCCTACGCGGCCACGCTGCAGCGGGACTCGCGCGATGCCGGCATCGCGACCAACGAGGCCGGGAAGTTCGTCATCGTCCCGGGCGCGGACGGTCGCGTCGCCGATCCGACCACGGTCGTCGCCGACGCCCTCGCCCAGCTCGGCGAGCTCGACGCTCCGTCGCGCATCGAGCTGACCCTCCCGATGACGGCGGTGGAGCCGACGATCACGACCGTCGAAGCGTTCAACGCCAAGGTGCAGGCCGAGCGGGTCAGCAAGAAGATCTCGATCACGGACAAGAAGGACGCCCCGTCGATCTCGGCCAAGACGCTGCGTAGCTGGATCACGTTCAGCGCCACGGCTGACGGCGGCTACGCCCCGTCGATCGACACGGAGAAGCTGCCCGCCGCCGTCAAGAAGGCCGCCAAGAAGATCGATCAGGCGCCGGTCAACGCCTCGTTCAAGACCAAGGGCGGCAAGATCACCGGCGTCACGAGCAGCAAGACGGGGTACAAGACCGACGTGGCGGCCACGGTCGCCAAGGTCGAGGCGCTGCTGGCCGCCCGGGCCGCGGGCGCTGCGACCGCGTCACTCGAGCCGGCCCTCAAGGTCACCCAGCCGGTGCTCACGACGGCCGAGGCCAAGGCGGCCATGCCGAAGATGAAGAAGATCTCATCGTGGACCACCTACTTCCCGCTGACGATCAAGAACGGCTACGGCGTCAACATCTGGCTGCCGGCCAAGCTCATCAACGGGTACGTCGTCCCGCCGCGCGGCAAGTTCGACTTCTGGGACGCCGTCGGCCCGGTCACCCGCGCCCGTGGCTTCAAGCAGGGTGGCGCGATCATCAACGGCAAGACCGAGCCCCAGGGCGCGCTGGCCGGTGGCATCTGCTCCTGCTCGACCACGCTCTTCAACGCGGCCCTGCGGGCCGGCTACAAGATGGGCGCCCGGCGAAACCACTACTACTACATCGACCGCTACCCGCTCGGCCTCGACGCGACGGTCTTCAAGAGCGGCGGCGGCTCGAACCAGACGATGTCGTTCACGAACGACACCGACTACCCGCTGCTCGTCCGGGGCGTGAACATCCGCAAGGGCAACCAGGGTTGGGTCCGCTTCGACCTCTACAGCGTCCCGACCGGCCGCAAGGTCTCGTTCAGCCGCCCGATCGTCAAGGACGTCCGCATCGCCAGTGACAGCGTGCAGTACACGTCGTCGCTGCCGAAGGGCACGAGCGAGCGGATCGAGACTCCGACCGACGGCAAGAAGGTGTGGGTCACGCGCACGGTCCGCAACAAGGCGGGCAAGGTCATCCATCGCGAGACCTACTACTCGAACTACGCCCGCATCACCGGCATCGTCCGGATCGGCACCGGGTAGAGCGGACCGTCGCGGCCCTCGCTCAGCGTGGGGCGCTCGGCTCGTCCTCGGCCACACTCGCCAACGCGTCGGCGTCCGCGCCTCGGGCGGACCACCAGCGCCGGACCCGTTCCAGCCAGCCGACGCTCGGGCGTGCGGCGGCATCAGCCGCGGATCCGGCGACGGCCCGGGAGCGCAGGCCCTGGGCGATCGCCTCGGCTTCGGTCGCGCTGACCCCGAACCGGCGCATCGAGTAGCGGGCCATCTGGACCGCCAGCTCGCGCTCGCCGTGGACGGGCTGGACCTTTCCCCCGAGGCCGCGCAGGTACGCGGCTTCGGTATCGCTGTGTGTGCGCACGACGGCGTCGATGCCCGGGTTCAGCTCGCGCACCCGGTCGACGATCAGCCGCGTCTCGTGCGGATCGGACGTGGCGACGATGATCAAGCGGGCCGCTTCGATGCGTGCCTGGTGCAGGATCTCCGGGTTCGCGGCATCGCCGTAGATCGCCGCGATGCCCCGCGCCCGCAGGCGGTCGACCTCCTCACGTTGCTCGGTGATCACGACGTAGCCGAAGCCGCGTCGCTCCAGGGCCGGACCGATCAGCCGCCCGACCCGGCCGTAGCCCGCGAGGACCGCATGCAGGCGGAGGCCTTCCTGCGTCTCCGCCGGGAGCTCGGCGGTGTCGCCCGCGCGACGCTCCCGAAGGGCGGCGAGGATCCGGTGGTCGCGCAACCGTCGCTCCAGCGGTTCGATCGCCCGGAACAGGAACGGGTTGATGGCGATCGAGAACAGCGCCCCGGCGACGATCAGCTGGAAGCCCTCGGGCGGGAGGAGCCCGAGGGTCAGGCCCATCGTGCCCAGGATGAACGAGAACTCGCCGATCTGGCCGAGTCCCGCGCCGACCGTGAGCGCGGTCCTGAGTGGATAGCCGAAGAGGGCCACGATCGTGAACGACACCAACGGCTGCGCGATGGTGATGAGGGCGACCACGGCCAGGATCTGCATCGGATTCTCGAGCAGGTACGACGGATCGAGGAGCATCCCGACCGACACGAAGAAGAGCACGGCGAAGGCGTCCCGCAGCGGCAGCGCGTCGGCGGCCGCCTGGTGGCTCATGTCCGACTCGCCGACCACGGCGCCGGCGAGGAACGCCCCGAGGGCGAACGAGACGCCGAAGACCTCGCTCGAGAGGTAGGCGATACCGAGCGCGATGGCCAGCACGGCGAGGGTGAAGAGCTCGCGCGATGCCGTCCGGGCGACGAGCGTCAGCAACCAGGGTACGAGGCGGGCCCCGGCGACGATCATCAGCACCGCGAAGAGCACGGCCTTGCCGAGCGCGAGGGCCAGCTCGCCGACCGGTCCGAAGCCTGTCGCGTCGGCCTCGGCGCCCTGGGCCGCACCGCCGAGTGCCGGGGCGATCGTCGGGAGGAGCACGAGCACCACGACCGTCACGAGGTCCTGGACGATGAGCCACCCGACGGCGATCCGACCCTGCGGCGTATCGAGCTCGCCGCGATCCATCAACGCCCGGGTCAGGACCACGGTGCTCGCGACCGATACGGCGAGCCCGAGGACCAGGCCACCCCCGATCCCCCAGCCCAGGGCCACGCCGAGGCCGACCCCGAGCAGGGTCGCGACGGTGATCTGACCCAGCGCACCGGGGATCGCGATGCCGCGGACCGCCAGGAGGTCGCGGATGGAGAAGTGGATCCCCACACCGAACATGAGAAGGATCACACCGATCTCGGCGAGCTCCGTCGCGATGCCGGCATCGGCGGTGAGTCCGGGCGTGAACGGACCGATGAGGACGCCGGCGACGATGTAGCCGACGATGGCCGGGATCCGCAGGCGCTGGGCCACCAGACCGCCGACGAAGGCCGCGGTCAGGCCGAGCGCGATGGTCGAGATCAGAACGGGCTCGTGGTCCATGGCTCCTTCCCGATCGCCGGGGGGGTGCGCAGGACTGGCGCGGGTCCGTGCCAGAACGACGGCTGGGAGGCCGCCCCACGATACCCGAGACGACCGATCAGGGCGTGGCAGGCACCGTGTCGACGATGAGCCGGGGCGGATGGTCGCCCTGGAGGGACGACGCCTCGAGCCCGTCGCCCGATGTGGGGCGCAGGCGGAACGCGAAGGTCCCGTCGTCCTGGACGACCGGCGTCACCGGGACGTCGACCCAGGTCCCCGACGGCACCCGGTCGAGATCGATCACGACGGAGCCGGTGGAGCTCGGTCGAGAGGCCCAGGTGATGGTGGCGCCCGTCCAGCCCGTCGACGTCGCGGCCACGGTCGGTCCGTCGATCGTCGGGTTCGTGACCCAAAGGCGGAGCGCGGCTCGGTCGACACGGCCCGTGAGACCACTGACCGTCGCCTTGAGGTAGGTCTCGCGATCGAGCCCCGCGCCGGTGTCACCGTCGACCAGCAGTCGAGCGGATCCGCCGAAGCGGGTCGCGGGTCGTGCCTGGTCGACATACGCGTCGGTCGTGATCGCGAAGGAGCGCCGGGTGCGCGTGGGGGGCGGGCCGTGGGTGCTGCCCGAACCGTGGTCGGTGAACGTCTTGCCCGCGATCGGGATGAAGGCCCAGTCGTACGACGTGGCGTGGAGCGTGAGCTTGATCACCCCGTGGGCCGCCCCGAACACCTGGCTGTGCTTGGCAGGGATCGATCGGGTCCTGAGCGCCGTGCCACCCGTGCCCACGATGAACTCGCGGATGCCAT